>JBIQJW010000077.1:2730-10240 GCA_044507145.1 Actinomycetota bacterium | reverse complement strand
GCGGCCAGGGCCTCGATCGGGGCCAGGCCGAACGGCTCGTCGGGGTTCGGATGGACGAAGCAGTCCGCGGTGGCCATGAGCGATGCAAGCCGTGCACGGGACGGGATGTGGCCGACGAAGCGCAACCGGCCGGCCACCCCGTGACGGGCCGCCACGCGCCGGAGCCGCCCCTCGGCGGCGCCCGTTCCGGCCACCACCAGCACCGAGGGCCCTCGCACCTGGGCCAGCATCCGCGGGAGGAGGTCCAGGCGCTTCTCGCTGGAGAGCCGGCCGGCGTACAGCAGGAGCGCCTGTCCGGACGGCGCCAGGCGGGATCGCAGCACGGGGTCCTGGCGCGCCGTACGGAACGGGCCCGTGTCGACGCCCAGTCGCGAGATGATCACCTCCGATCCGGTGAGTCCGGCGATGCGCTCGCGCATCGCCGCGGAGGCCACCAGCACCGGGGGCCCGGCCCGCAGGCCCCGACGCTGGACGGTCCGCAGCACGAGGGCGCCGGGGACCCCCACCGCCTGCGGCAGCCCGGCGGTGGCCAGGGCGAGATCCGAGTGGCACACCATCACCACCCCGACACGCCGGCGCCGCGCCCACGCCACAACGCTGCGCGGGAACGCGAGGACGTCGTGCACCACCACGACGTCGGGGCGCAGGTCATCCAGCGCGGCCAGGATCGGACGTGGGCGCAGCACCAGCCGGTACCCCCATCCACGCGCCGGGGTGCGTCCGCGGATGGCGACCACGTCGCTGTCGGCCATCCGCTCGCGGCCGTCGCGCTCACCCGGCACCACCACCCCGTGCCCCCGGCGCTCCTTGGCCGCCCAGGCCGCCTTGCGGTGCAGATAGGTGCGGATCCCGCCGGATGTGGGCGAGTACCACTGGGTGATGTCCACCACCCGGGGCCCGCGCGCGGACGGCTTCACACCGCCATCCCCATGCGCTCCGACGCCGGGCCCGCGTCGCGCGCACCGCGGGCCCGGTACCCGTCCACCAGGCCGTCGAACACAGTGTCCCAGGAGGGCCGCCGGCGGGCCTCGCG
Organism: Actinomycetota bacterium; assembly: GCA_044507145.1. Lineage (GTDB taxonomy): Bacteria > Actinomycetota > Thermoleophilia > Miltoncostaeales > Miltoncostaeaceae > JAVJSF01. Next base: position 9,207 of record JBIQJW010000077.1, on the reverse strand, counting down.
CTCGCCGATCATCCCCATGCCGCGCCGCAGTGCCGGGTCGTCGGCCAGCAGCAGCAGCGCCCGCGCGAAGGCTCCGACGTCGCCGGCCGGAACCACCAGACCGCTGCGGTGGTCCTGCACGCGCTCCCGCGAGGCGCCGCCATCGGAGACGACGCAGGGCAGGCCACTGGCGGCCGCCTCCACCAGCACCTGACCGAATGTCTCGGTGGTGGACGGGCAGCAGAAGATGTCCGCGGATGCGTACGCCGCCGCGAGGTCACCGCCGGTCAGCGGCCCCAGGAACCGGTGGGGTACCCCGGACAGCCGTCGCGCCAGGTCCCGCCGAGCCGGTCCGTCACCCACGATGGCCAGGGTGATGTCGTCACGCACCGCGGCGGCCTTGCGCATCGCGTCGGCCAGGACGTCGATGCCCTTCTCCTGCGAGATGCGCCCTACGTACAACACGATGACGCCGTCGCGCCCGCGCATGCGCGCCCGCATCCGGCGCGTGGCCCGCTCCGGGCCGAACTGCTCGAGGTCGATCCCGCGAGTGAAGGGGACGATCCGGTCCTGGGGGACGCCGGATGCCATGAGGGAGGTCGCCGCGGCGTCGGAGGGCACATACACGCGGTCGGCCTGGGCGTAGAACCACGTGAGCGCGCGTCCCACCATCGCCGCGGCCAGCCGGTCGCCGGTGAGTTCGGCCGCGTACCGGGCCAGCTCGGTGTGGTGGGTGACCATGAACGGCAGCCCGAGCGCTCGTGCGACGGCGAGTCCGGCGAGTCCCACCGGTCCCGGGGTGGCGACGTGCACGACCTCGGCCCGCGCCTCCTGCACGGCCTCCAGCAGTTCGATCAGCGACGGGACCCCCGGACGCAGCGACGGGTCGGGGTAGCCGGGCAGCGGCAGGCGGGTGATGGGCCGCAGGTCGCGCAGCCCGGGCTCCTCTCCCAGCCGGCCGTCGCACGTGGTCACCCTCACACCGCGCTGTGGGTGACGCGACGCATACGAGGCGAGCCGGCGCATGGTCCCCGCGACGCCGTTCAGTTCACGGTAGGTGTCGGTGAGCATCACCGCCCGGACCGTGTCGTCATCGCGGGGATCGGGTCCGAAGAACCGCTCCCCCATCTCCCGCGCGAAGCGCTCCTCCCCGGCCACGTAGTGGGCCGCGAGCAGGTACGGCGCGGCCGCGAGCGCGGCGCCGGCGGCGGCCTCCACGCACGGGCCGACCCCCGCGCCACGGACCGCCGGCCATGCGCTCGACCATGCGCCCGTGGATCCAGCCGGTCGCCAGACGGAGCCGGGCGTGGCTGCGGGCGGGGCCCTCCGGACCGCGCGAGATCCTCCGGTAGCGGCGCACCAGGCGGTGGTCGCGGCGCACCCCCGAGAGCGTCTCGGCGGCCACCCCACCGCGACCGGCGCCACTGCCGTCGCCGGCAGGGATGTCCCGCTGCAGCATGTCGCCCAGGAGGTCCCCGAGCGGCTGGGGCAGCGAGATCAGGCCGCGCTCGATCATCGTGGCCGTGGCCAGCGCGCCGACCGAGTGCGCCAGCGTCTGCGCGGAGCCGTGTGCGCCGCCCGGCGTGACCCGTCCGGCGCGCAGGTGCTCCAGCGCATCGGCGGGCGTGGGCGCGAACGGAAGCTCGCTCCAGGCGCACGCGATGTCGAACGAGCCGTGGTCGTCGCTGCCGCCGGTGAGGGCCGGCGGGCCCGGGTGGGTCGGGGGCATGCCGTGTTTCTCGGCCAGCCGCATGAGGAGTTCGGGCCCCGCCGCGAGGGCGATCCTGGACGCCACCTCGTTGCCCAGCGCCGGGCGGGCGCCGTTGCGGCCCTCCCACAGGCGGAAGAGGAGCAGGCACCGCTCGAGGTGGTCGGGATCGAGACGGTCACCCACACGGTGCAGCGGGTGGGCGAGCGCACACGGGAGGGCCGCCGCCTCGGCGTAGGCCAACAGTTCGTAGACGTTGCCGCGAAGGCGGTCCATATCGGCCCAGCGCGCCTCGTCGACACCCCACACCAGGACGTGCAGGGGCACCCTGTCGTCCGGGAACGTGGCGGTGACCTCGACACCCACGATCACGTCGGGATGGTGCGCGATCTCAAGCGCCCCCGAGATGGTGTTGTGGTCGGTCAGGGCCACCAGATCCATGCCCCGGCGCTTCGCCGCGGAGTAGGCCTTGCGGGGTTCGGTGTGGGACTCCGGCACGCCGGCCCGGCGCACGAACCAGCTTCCGGTGTCGGTGGATGCCCGCGAGTGCAGATGCAGATCGACGCGGGTGACGCCGGACCGAACCGCGGATGCGTTCACGTGTGTTCCCCTCGTCTGCCGGGGAGGGACCCCGGGGGTTGACGACTCCGGGGCACGAGGTTCGCATCGCCGGCGTCCGCACCGGTTACAGGGGCGTGGCGCGCAGGGGAAACGATGTTCCAGCGGCCCGCCCCACGACCGGGCCGGGCCGGCCGGGTTCAGCCGCCGACCGGTGTGCCCCCGTTGGGATGGAGCACCTGGCCGGTCATGTACGAGGCGTCGGCCGAGGCGAGGAAGACATAACTGGGTGCGATCTCCGAGGGTTCGCCCGCACGCCCCAACGGCACCGACGTCCCGAACTCCTTCACGGCGTCGGCGTCGAAGGTGGCGGGGATGAGCGGCGTCCAGATCGGCCCGGGCGCGACCGCATTCACCCGGATCCCCCGGTCCGCCAGCGAGGCGGCGAGCGCACGGGTGAACCCGACGATGGCCCCCTTGGTCGCCGAATAGTCGATGAGCAGCGGATGGCCCCGGTACGCCGTGACCGAGGTGGTGTTCACGATGGCGCCGTCATCGGGCATGTGGGTGAGCGCCGCCTTCGTGAGGAAGAACATGCCGAACACGTTGGTGCGAAACGTCGCCTCGAGCTGATCCGAGTCGATCCCGTCCAGCCCCTCACGCACGTGCTGCTCGCCGGCGTTGTTCACCACGATGTCGATGCGGCCGTGGCGGGCCACCACCCTGCGCACCGCGTCCACGCAGTGCAGCTCGTCCCCCACGTCCCCCGCGATCGCGAGGCAGGTGCCGCCCTCGCGTTCCACCATGGCGCAGGTCTCGGCGGCGTCGTCGTGCTCCTCCAGATAGAGGATCGCGACGTCCGCCCCCTCACGTGCGTATGCCACGGCGACCGCGCGCCCGATGCCGCTGTCGCCGCCCGTGATCACCGCGATCCGGCCCTCGAGCCGGCCGCCGCCGCGCGGGCGTGCCACCTCCGGACGCGGCGTCATCTCCGATTCCCGGCCCGGTTGCCGGGCCTGATGCTGTGGTGGGCGCTCGTCCATACCGGCTCCCTTTCGAGATCTGACCCGTGGACGGCCCGGCTCAGCCGGCCGGCGCCGGCAGGGGCATGGCGCGTAGGGCGCGGGCGACGGCCACCAGGTTGGACGCGGCGGTGGCCCCCGTGCGGTGCGCCCAGTCGTGGCCGGTCTCGTCATCGAGGTAGTCCGGGCCGGGCCCGGGGCCGCGGTGCCAGTACGTCCACGCCTGGGCGGGCACCGTGAAGCCGATGTCGATCATTTCCTGGGCCAGCACCGCGATGATGTGGTGGGCCCCGTCCTCGTTCCCCGTCACCACGATGCCACCGACCTTGTCGAAGGCCACGGGACGGCCGTCCTCGCCGGTCTCGGACATCAGCGCGTTCAGTCGCTCCATGACGCGCTGGGCCACGCTCGAGGGCTGCCCCAGCCAGGTGGGCGTGGCCATGAGGAGGATGTCCGCTTTGAGTATGCGTTCCCGGATCTGCGGCCACTCATCGCTGTCGCCCTCGTCGGATGACACCCCGGGACGGATGTCGAAATCGACCGCCCGGACGGTGTCGACCCGGGTCCCGTGTGCCGCCAGGTGGGCACCGACCACCTCGGCCAGCGCCTCGGTGTTGCTGGGCGCCGGCGACGCCTTCAGCGTGCAGTTGACGATGATCGCGCTGAGCGGGTCCTGCGTCATGGATGCTCTCCCTTCGCCGTTGGCCGAGGACGGTTCCGGCGGCGCCGCGACGGCGCAACCGGAACCGCGCCGGGGTCAGCCGCCGACCGCGGAGGCGACCTGCTCGGCGGCTTCCCGGCCGCGGGCGATGGCGGTCTCACCGAGCTCGGCGCCGCGCTCGCGCAGCTCGTCGGCCACGGGGCCGAGCTGGTCCTCCTCCACCCGGCTGGTGGGCAGCATCAGGCCGGCCGTGACGCCCACGACGAGCGCGGCGACCGTGAGGCCCAGGGCGTTCGACCGCAGCCCCGACGCCGTCCGGTGCGCGGAGTCACCCATGTCCCCCGACGACGGGAGTCGGCTCGAGACGGCCTCGCGGGTGCGTTCGATGGCCCCCACCGCCGCGTCCTTTCCGCTCGTCACCGCGTCCTTCGCGGCGTCCGCCCCGGCGCCGAGCGCCTCGGCACCCTGCCGGGCCGCGCCCTTGGCCGACGCCGCGCCGGAGCCGACCGCGTCGGTCCCGTGGGCCAGCGAGTCCTTGACCGCGGCCACGCCGTCACCGAGGGTCTGCTTCACCGCGCCGGCCGTCTCCGCCACCGAGTCCTTCATCTCGGCCGCTCCGGACGCGGCCGAGTCGGCGACGTCGGATGCGCGCGAGGCGAGTGAGGGCCCGTCGGACCCGCTCTGTGAGCGGGATCCGCCGGTGACCCGTTCCCGGATCACCGCGGCCGTCTCCCGGACCACGTCGCGCGCCCGGGCGGGGACGTCCGCCTTCCAGCCGATGGCCTCGGCGGTCTCGCGCAGACGTCCGCGGGTCTCCTCGATGTCGCGCCGGATCAGCTCGATGTCACGCGCCATGGCCGTTGCCTCCGTTCGTGTCGCGTCCCGCCTGCACGCCCTCCTGAACCGCCTCGACGTCGCGCCGGATGTTGGTCATGGCCTCCTCGGGCACAGCGGACGCCAGGCGCTTCAGGCGCGCCCGTCCGATGAGTGCGGCGATCCCGGCAACGAGCAGGATGGCCCCGCCGACGATCAGCGCGGCCAGCCAGACATCGAACACCTCGGCCAGGCCCGCGACCGCCGCGGCCGTCAGCGCGCCCAGGCCGCACACCGCGAGGACGATGGCGGCGCCGAAAAGGCCCGCAGCGCGTCCCGCGCGGGATACCTGGATGCCCACCTCCGCCCGGGCCAGTTCGATCTCCTGGCTCAGGAGCGTCGTGGTCTCGCCGGCGAAATCGCCCAGCAGGTCGCCGATGGGGCGCGACCGCATCCTCTCGGTCGTGGTCATCGCGCACCCCCCGCAGTGCCGGTCGGCTCGCCGCCGACGGTCATCTTCGCCAGCCGGCCGATGACGAGCCCCGCCACGGCCGCGCCGGCCAGCACCACGCCGGGGCGCCGCCGCGCGAAGTCGCGTGCGTCGCCCAGCATCCGGTCCGGGTCCGCGTCGGCGAGGTACGTGCCCGCGCGCTCGAGCCGGTCGGCGATCTCGTCGGCCACCCGGGCGGACGTCTCGCGTCGGCGCTCGTGCAGGTGCGCCGCCACATCCCGGACATCTCCGGCCGCGTCGTGCACCTTGCCGCCGGCCGCGACCGACCCGCGGTCCAGTTCGCCCATCACGCGTTCCCGGGCCCGGTCCGTCAGTTCGCGCCCCGCGTCGCGCGCCTCATCCATCGCCTCGGCCGCGAGCGTCTCCGGACGGGTCTCGTCCGGGCGCGCGCCGTCCGGGCGTGCCATCGGGACCATCGGCGCGCCCGCGGGCCGTACGCCTGCATGCGGATCGTTGACCATGTCCACCTCACTTCGGTTTCACGCGCCGTCCGGCGCACGAAAGCAGTACCCGCGGGCCGCAGCGGCAAACACCGCGCGGCCCGGGTGACGAGGTGAGGGGCCGCGAGCGGGTTAGGCCACGTCCCCTAGGAGACGCGCCATGTCCAGGATGACCAGCAGCCGCCCTTCCAGCTTCGCGACGGCGTCGATGTAGTCCGCCTCGCCGGAGCCCTCCGGGGGCGCCTCGCAGCGATCGGCGCCCACGGTGAGGACCTCACGGACCTCATCCACCACCACCCCGACGGTCAGCTCGTCCATCTCCACGATCACGATCTTCGCGTCGGCCGGCGGGTCGGCCACCACGCCGAAGCGCTGGCGCAGATCCACGACGGGGATGATCCGGCCGCGCAGGTTGATCACCCCGAGGACATGCATGGGGCTCCCCGGGATCGGACGGGGCGGCGTGTGCCGGATGATCTCCTGCACCATCGAGATCGGCACGCCGTAGTCGTCGGCGCCCAGCGTGAAGACCACGAGCTGCCGGGTCTGGTGTTCCGCTGCCACTTCGGTGCTCATCCCATCTCCTTGGCGTCTCGGTGCTGCCCGCGACATCGGCCCCGGACCGGGTGCTCCTTAGTGGCGCGCGCCCGCCCCGTGGTAGGGTCGGGCGAGATACCGGGGGAGCTGCCATGGGCGGCTGAGAGGAGGCGATGGCCTCGACCCTTGAACCTGATCTGGGTAATTCCAGCGAAGGGAGCGGTCATCCAGCAGAGCATCCTGTCCGA
>JBIQJW010000077.1:0-2630 GCA_044507145.1 Actinomycetota bacterium | reverse complement strand
GCCGGTGCGCGCGCCGGGATGGATGTGTCCGACGGCCTCCTGCTCGACGCCCTGCGCCTGGCGCAGGAATCCGGCGTGAGCGCGTCCATCGCCGCCGAGGATGTGCCCGTGGCGCCGGGCGTGGCCGAGGTCGCCGCGGCGCTGGGAGTCGATCCGGCGGACCTGGCGGCGGGCGGTGGCGAGGACTATGAGCTCCTCGTCTGCGTCCCCGCCGATCGCGTGGCGGCGCTGTCGGCGGTCCTCCCCCGCCCCCTGCTGACCTGCGGGCGGATCACCGCCGGCTCCGGGCTCGACCTGCACCGCGCCGGCGGGCCGTGGCGTCCCGCGCGACTGGGTTGGGAGACCACGTGACGACGCTGCGCGTCACCGGCGTGACGCACGCATTCGACGGGACCCCGGTCCTGGACGGCATCGACCTCACGGTTGCGGCGGGCGAATTCGTGGCGCTGGTCGGTCCCTCCGGCTGCGGTAAGAGCACCCTCCTGGCGCTGCTGGCCGGGCTCCTCGTCCCGGACGAGGGCGCCGTCGAGGTGTCCGTCCCGGGCGGCGGGCCGCCGGGACGCCTGAGCCTGCTGCCCCAGCGCGATGCACTCCTGCCGTGGCGGACCGTCGGCGAGAACGTCGCAATCGGCGCGCGCCTCGCGGGCCTGGGGCGCGCCCGGGCCGCCGAGGCCGCCGCCCGGACCCTCGACCGATACGGGATGCGCGGCTTCGAGGAGCACTACCCGCACGCCCTCTCGGGCGGGATGCGCCAGCGGGCGGCCCTGGCGCGCACCCTGCTGGGGGCGTCCGCCGGATGGCTCCTGGATGAGCCGCTGGGGGCCCTCGACGCCCTCACCCGCACCGACCTGCAGGGAGTGCTGGCGCGCGCGTGGGCCGAGCGGCGCCCCACCACCGTCCTGGTGACGCACGACCTCGACGAGGCCCTCCTGCTGGCCGATCGCGTGCTGGTGAGCACGCCGCGCCCGGGACGGATCGTCGCCGACATCCCGGTGCCGCTGCCACGCCCCCGGACACCCGACCTGACCCTCACCCCCGCCTTCGCCGCATTGCGAGGCCGGCTGATGGATGAACTGCGCGCCACGGGGACGCCGGCATGAGCGGCGTCCCACGCCCCATCCGACTCGCCGCCCTGGTGTGCCTGCCGCTGCTCGGCATCGCGGCGTGGCAGCTCACGGTGTGGCTGGCGGAGCCGGAGGCGTGGCTGTTGCCATCGCCCGCAGCGGTCGCCGAGGTCCTGTGGGACGACCGCGGGCGGCTCTGGTACCACGCCAGAGCCACGATCGGTGCCGCCGCGATCGGGTTCGCCATCGCCGCGATGGCCGGCATGGTGCTGGCCGTCGCCGTCATCTCCTCCCGCGCGCTGGAGCTCACCATCTACCCGTGGCTGGTGGCCAGTCAGGCCATCCCGATCCTGGCGGTCGCGCCGCTGTTCGCGGTCTGGTTCGACTACGGCGTGGCGCAGGTCATGGTCGCCTTCGTCATCGCGTTCTTCCCGGTGGTGGTCACCGGTGCCGACGGCCTGCGCGCGCTCGACCCAGATCTGGGTCGTGCGATGCGCACCCTGGGGGCAACACGCGTCTGGGTGTTCCGCCACGTGGCACTTCCGGGAGCGCTTCCGGCCCTCTTCTCGGGATTGAAGCTGGCCGCCGTCTTCTCGGTGACCGGGGCCGTCGTGGCCGAATACGTCGGCGCCGACCGCGGGCTCGGGTACCTGGCCGAGTTCACCACCGCGCAGTTCCGCACCGCCGAGAGCTTCGCGGCGATCCTGCTGCTGGGTGTGATCGGCGTGGCCTTCTTCGCCGCGGTCGCCCTGGCAGAGCGACTGGCCATGCCCCACCGCCACCACGCCGTCCGCCCCTCCTGGAGGTCTCGATGATCCGTCCCGTCCTCGCCGTCGTCGTGGCGCTGTGCGTGGCGCTCGCCGCCGCGTGCTCCGACGACGGTCCGGGTGCCGACACGCAGGCCGGCGCGCGCTCGGCCGAGCTGGTGCTCGACTGGTACCCCAACGCCGACCACGCCGGCATCTACGGCGCCGTGGGCGAGGGGTTCTGGAGCGACCGCGATCTGGACGTGCGCGTGAGCGTCCCCAGCGATGCCGCGGCGGCGCTGAAGCAGGTGGGCGCCGGGAAGGCACAGTTCGCGATCTCGTACGCGCCCGAGGTGCTTCTGGCGCGCGCCGAGGGCATCCCGGTGGTCTCGGTGGGTGCCGTCGTGGTGCACCCGCTCAACAGCCTCATCGCGCGCACGGACCGTGGGATCGAGCGCCCGCGGGACCTGGAGGGCAGGACCGTGGGGGCGGCCGGCCTGCCGTCGGACCGCCCACTGCTGGAGACGATGATCCGCGCCGACGGCGGTGACCCGACGAAGGTGACGGTCCGCAACGTGGGGTTCAATCTCGCGCCGGCTCTCGCCGCCGGACGCGTGGACGCCATCATCGGGGCGTACTGGAACATCGAGATGGTCGACCTCGCCGCGCAGGATGTGCCGGTGCGCGCGTTCCGGGTGGAGGATCACGGCGTCCCGGACTACGACGAGCTGGTGGTGGTCACCAGCGAGGATCTGCTGGCCGACGATCCGCAACTGGTCCGCGACCTGCTGGCCGGTCTGCGCCGCGGCCAGGACTGGGC
>JBIQJW010000308.1:0-1656 GCA_044507145.1 Actinomycetota bacterium | reverse complement strand
CGCCCGGTCGTTCGGCACCGAGATGTTCACGGCCTCGTCCAACGTCACCGACGTGTCGGCGGCCGACATCATCCGGCGCGACGCGAAGGAGTACACGCTGAGCGGCGGTGGGCGAATCTGCATCGCCCAGATCGAGACCGTGGGCCCCGGCCTGCTGTCGCGTCGGGAGGAGCTGCTGGAGGCGATGGACGCCAGCCGCGCCGCGGCCGGCCAGGACATCTTCGCCCTGATGGTCACCGACATCGTGGAGAAGGGCACCGAGCTGCTGGTGTCCGGCGAGACGTCCGGGCTGGAGCGGGTCTTCGGCGTGCCCGCGGTGGACCGCGGCCTGACGCTGCCGGGCGTGATGAGCCGAAAGAAGCAGGTGGCGCCGCAGGTGCTCGAGGCGATGTAGCCGGGGATGGGCATGGCGCGCGAGGTCGCGCTACCCTGACCCTCAGGTGATCTGCGGCGCCCGGATGGCGCCGCCCCACCTGACATAGGCACTTCCCATGGACACGCCCGCGGCCGGCATCTCGCCGGCCGCGGTGCGTTCACGACCCGGAGTCCGTGACCGACACCACCCACCCGCAGCCGATCCCCGTGCTCGACACCGGCGCCCGCCGCGAGCGGACGCGCCTGTGGCGCAGCCAGACCGCGTTCTCGGCGGCCCAGGCGGCGGGCACCATCGGTCTGGTGTGGTGGTCGGCCGCCCAAGGCGGCGGCGCCCTGGCCGCCGCGGTGATCATCGCGGCCAGCGTCATCCCGGTGGCACTGATCGCCGCCCCGGCGGCGCGGCTGGTGGCGCACGCCTCGCGGCGCACGTTGCTGTGGGGCGCGCAGCTCGTGGCGTTCGCGGCCCTGGCGGCGGCGCTCGCGCTCGGCGGCGCCTGGGGGATCCCTGTGATGGTGGGCGCCATCCCCGTGGTGGGCGCCGGGCGCGCCGTGTTCGACGCCGCCGCGGCGGACGTGCTGGGACAGCTGGTGGCGCGCGCACGCACCCACGAGGCGATGCTCGACCTCACCCGCCGCTTCGGCCTGGGTCAGGTGGTGGGGCTCACCGGACTCCTGGCGGTGGGGCTGGTGGGCGGGCCGCGCGCCGCGGTGGGCTTCGCGGTGGCACTGGCCGCCCTGGGCGCGATCCTCGCCTTCGGGCACGACGAAGCGATCGACCTGCGCCCCGAGGGCGCCACGCCGCTCCACCGGGGCCTGCGCGCTGGGGCAACGCTGGTGCTGCGCGATGCCCGCCTGCGTGGCGCGGTGGGCGCCGGCGCCGTGAGCGTCGCGATCGGCGCGGCGCTGTCGGCATGCCTGATCCTGTGGCTACGCGACGGCGTGGGCCTGCGCGGCACGCTGGTGCCCACGCTCATCGCCGGCCTGGTGCTCGCGCGCCTGGCGCGGCCCCTCCTGGTGCGCGTGGCGCGGCGCGTCGGGTCGCGGACGCTCATCTTCGCGGCGCTGGGGATCCAGGCGGCGGCGGCACTCTCCGCCCATGTGGCCGGAGGGGCCGGCGCCGCGGCGGCGGCCTACGCCCTCAGCCTGGCGTCCGGCGCGTTCCTGGCCACGCTCATCACCCGCTCGCACGCCCATGCGGCGCCGCCCGTGGTGGCGCCGGCCGTCGCGCACGCGTGCGGTGCGGCGTGGGCGCTGGCCGCCGCGGTGGGCGCCACGGCGGGG
>JBIQJW010000076.1:7215-10351 GCA_044507145.1 Actinomycetota bacterium | reverse complement strand
GCGCGCCGCCGGCGTTGGAGAGCGCCATCAGGATCGTGCCGCGGGCGCGGGCCTGCAGGTTCTCGAACGTCACCCCCGGCGCGTCGGCCGGCACCACCGGGGCGATGGCGCCCTCGAACGCTGCCACCACATCGGCGATGGGCACCACGCGCATCCCGATGCCGAGGGCCTCTGCGAGCGCCCGGGCACCGTCCATGCTCTCGGGTGCCGAGTACACGGACGGCATGGCGACGCCCTCCACCGCGTCGGGACCCAGCGCCGCCACCGCGAGCGCGGCGCACAGCGCCGAGTCGATCCCGCCCGACAGCCCCAGGATCACGCCGGGGAAGCCGTTCTTGCGCACGTAGTCGCGCAGCCCGGTCACCAGAGCCCCCCACACCTCCGGTTCCTCGTGCAGCGGCGCCGCGGGGGTGGTGTGCAGCGGTTGCGCGGCGGGCGCGACCGGGGGGCCGGACCACAGCGGGGGCACGTCCCCGTCGGGCAGGCTGCGCGCCATCGGCTGACGCAGCCGCCGGCGTGCGGACACCGCCAGGTCGATGTCGGTGATGAGGAGGTCCTCCTCGAACTGCGCCGCGCGCGCCAGCACCCCGCCGGCGGCGTCGAGCACCACGGACCGGCCGTCGAAGACCAACTCGTCCTGGCCGCCCACCTGGTTGCAGAACGCCAGCGCCGCGGCGGCGTCGTCGGCACGGGTGGCGAGCATCTCCTCGCGGCGATCGCCCTTCCCGCGCTGGTAGGGCGATGCGCTGATGCAGCAGATGACATCCACCCGGGCGGCCGCGAGCGAGCTGACGACCGGGCTGGGATACCAGATGTCCTCGCACACCGCGAGACCCACCCTGGTGTCGCCCAGGCGCAGGATCCCCGGGTGGTCGCCCGCGCGGAAGTAGCGCGCCTCGTCGAACACCCCGTAGTTGGGCAGGAAGCGCTTGCGGTACACGGCGCGGACCAGACCGCCGGCGACCACCGCGGCGCCGTTGAAGCTGTCACCATCCCAGTGCGGGACGCCGATGATCGCGACGCCGCGGCGCACCGTGGCCGCGATCCGGTCGAGTTCCCGGCGCGCGTCCCGGACGAAACCCGGGCGCAACAGGAGATCCTCGGGCGGATAGCCGGTGATCGCCAGCTCCGGCACCAGCGTGATGTCCGCGCCCCGCTCGGCGGCGCGGGCCAGGGCGTCCTCGATGCGCCGGCCGTTGCCGGCGATGTCCCCCACCACGGTGTTGAGCTGGGCGCAGGCGATTCTCAAGGTGCGATCTCCATCGTCCGAGAGGGACCGTGAACCGACCTCCGCGCAGGGCACGGGGTTAGTCTTCGGGCGGACAAGGATACGCCCGGCCGACGCATCCACGCGCGGAGCCGGGCATCGACGCGGGAGAGAGCGATGGGACAAGGTCTGCCACCCCAGCGCCGCCAGGCCGGTGGACGCCCCGGGACCGGCCCGGGCCGCCCGGCGCGCACGCCCGGCAGCCCCAAGGAGGGCGCCGAAGAAGCCGAGCGCCGTCTCGGGCTTCCGTGTTTCTACGCGGGCCAGAAGGTGCAGGGCCTGTTCGGCTGCACGGCGTGCCAGTTCCAGATCCGCAACCGCGGCACCCTGCCGGGCTGCCCGGAGTGCGGCGAGATCATCTGGGCCTACATGGAGAGCGGTCCCCGGCCGGTCCCCGAGGGTGAGGAGCCGGGTGCGGCGCCGGTCGCCGGCCGTCCCGACGAGGGCCCGGTGGTCCAGGAGAACGTCAAGCTCGATGCCCCGGCGTCGATCCAGGAGAATGTGAAACTGGAGCCCTGAGCTCCCGCCGGTCCGTCCGTCCCGGAGCCCCTCGCTGAAACCTCGCGTGCGCACCACCGCAGTCGTCCTCGCCGCCGCCATCGCGTGCGGCACCGCCCAGGCCGCCGCCGAGTCGCCCCCACGGTTCGCCGGCGGCGACTCCGTGGCGATGGCCCGGGTGGCGGGCGAGGGCCCCTCAGCCCAGATCGAGCTGAGCGGCCGCGGCACCGTGCAGTTGCGCGGACGCCTGGTGCTCTCCGGCAACCTGGCCGCCCGCGGCACCGTCTCGATCGTGGATCGTGGCGGGGACGCGTCCGTGCACATGGCCGGCGCCGGGGTCACGCTCAGCCGGAAGGGTCGGGCGACGGTCCGCGGGGCCACGGGCATCCTGTACGTCACCGGCTCGAATGTGACCGTCACGGTCGCCAGCCGGGGGCTCACCATCTCCGCCGCGGGCTCCGGCACCGCGAAGCTCTCGGGGACGGGGCGGTATCGGCTGAACCTCGGTTCCGACCGGGCGTGGCCGCGCGGCACCGTCAAGCTCACCACCGCGGTCTCGGCCCCCAGCCGTGCACGCGGCGCCCGCTCGGTCATCCCGATCAACCGGTAGGGCGCGCGCCGCGTCCCGCGGGGGCGTCCTCTAACCTGCGCGCATGGGAACCGACGAGCGTCAGCGCGTCCTCATCGTCGAGGACGAGTCGAACATCGCCTCGTTCGCGCGCATGTACCTGGAGGCCGCCGGCTTCGAGGTGGATGTCGCCGACCGCGGCGACACCGGCCTCGAGATGGCTCTCAGCGAACCGACCCCGGACCTGGTGGTGCTGGACCTGAACCTCCCGGCGATGGACGGCCTGGAGATCACGCGCCGGCTGCGTCAGGACGGCTCCCTGCCCATCATCGTCCTGACCGCGCGTGATGATGCCGTGGACCGGGTCGTGGGCCTGGAGCTCGGTGCCGACGACTACATGACCAAGCCGTTCAACCCGCGCGAACTGGTCGCCCGCGTCCGTGCGGTGTTGCGGCGCACCGAGACCACCGGGCAGGGCACCGCGGACCTCCCCCAGGCCGTCACCCTGGAGGCGGACGACCTGCGCGTCGAGGTGGGGGCACGCGAGGCCTTCGTGGCGGGCGAGCAGGTGGCGCTCACGCCCAAGGAGTTCGACCTGCTGGTGACGCTGCTCGAGAACCGCGGGCTGGTGCTGACGCGCGAACAGCTCCTTGAGCGCGTGTGGGGCTTCACCTTCCTCGGCGACAGCCGCACCATCGACGTGCACGTGCGCCAGCTTCGGCGCAAGCTGGGCGACGCCTGCCCGATCCAGACCGTGTGGGGCACCGGGTACAAGGTGCCGGCGCGGCGGTGATCGCCCGCCG
>JBIQJW010000076.1:0-7115 GCA_044507145.1 Actinomycetota bacterium | reverse complement strand
GAGACCTGGGGCTACCTGGCGCTGGTGCGTCCACCGGGGGAGTTCGCCTCGGCGTGGCCGGATGTCGCGACGCGCGTCTTCGTCGCCGCCGGCGTGGGCCTGGCCGTGGCCCTCCTGCTGTCGCTGTTTTTGACCGGGCGGGTGACGCGCCCGCTGCTGGCGCTGCAGGCCGCGACGCACCGGGTGGCCGCGGGCAACCTGCGCACCCAGCTGGGCCCCACCGGCACCAAGGAACTGGACGAGCTCACCGCCGACTTCAACCGGATGGTGCGCGACCTGGCCCAGCGCGACGGCGAGAGCCGCGAGTTCCTGATGCGCGTCACGCACGACCTGCGCACGCCGCTCACGGCCATCCAGGGCCATGCCGCCGCGCTTGCCGACGGCGTGGTGCCCGAGGACGACGTGCCGCGTTCGCTGCAGGCCATCACGCAGGAGGCGACCCGGCTGGAAACGCTGGTGGCCGACCTGCTCGACCTCGCCCGCCTGGAGGCCTCGCGCTTTCGCCTCTCCCTCGCCCCCACCGACCCGTCCGTCGCGCTCGAGGAGGCGTTCGATGCCATGTCCGGACCGGCCGCGCGCGAGGGGATCACGTGCGAGCGCCGGTTGGGCGACCTGCCGCAGATCGTCACCGATGAGCGCCGCCTGCATCAGATCGTGGGGAACGTCCTCGACAATGCGCTGCGGTGGACCCCCGCCGGCGGGACGGTGCGCCTGGAGGCGGCTCCGACGGCGGACGGCGGGATCGAAGTCCACACCGACGACACGGGGCCCGGGATCCCGCCCGGACGCCGGGAGACGGTGTTCACTCCGTTCGAGTCGGCGGAGACCCCCGACGGGCGGCGCGGCACCGGCCTGGGTCTTGCGATCTCCCGTGAGCTGGCGCGCGTGCTGGGCGGGGACCTGACCGTCGAGTCCGCACCGGGCGGTGGCGGCAGCCGCTTCACGCTGCGGCTCCCGGCCGTGGCGCCCGAGTGCGAACAGTCGCGCGCCGGGGCGCCGGCGACGGGCGACGGGGCTGCCGCGGGCGCCTGACCCGGGGACGGGGCCGCCGCCGGCCCCGAACGACGGCGACCCCCGGCCTGGCAGGCCGGGGGTCGCGGTTACCGCAGCGCGCTATGTGGCGGTCAGGCCGTGGCCTCCGGGTGGGGCGCGAGGACCACGTCCCCCCGCTCACCGGTGCGCACCCGGATCGACTCGTCCACCGGGAGGATGAAGATCTTCCCGTCCCCGGGCTCGCCGGTGTGGGCGAGTTCCAGGATGCAGTCGACCGCACGGTCCACGTCGACGTCGTCCAACACCATCTCCAGCTTCAGCTTGGGCCGCAGGAAGATGGTGGTCTTCGCGCCGCGGTAGCTCTCGGTGAACCCCTTCTGACGGCCGGACCCCTTCACCTCGGTGATGGTCATGGACGGGAGCCCCATGAGCGCCAGCCGGTCGTGGATCGCCTCGAGGGCCTCATGCCTGATGAATGCTTCGATCTTCTTCATCGTCGTCGTGTGCTCCTAGGAGGCGGGGGCGGGGTTGGTGCTGCCGGCGGGGCCGGGGGCCGGCGTGGGGACCGGAGCGGGCTGGATGTCGGCCGACTCGGCGCCGGTGACATCGATGAACCGCTCGGGGTAGCCGAACATGCCGTGCTCGGTGATGTCCAGACCGCGAAGTTCCATCTCCTCGCTCACCCGGAGACCGATCGTCGCCTTGATGAGGGCGAAGGCAGCGAGGCACAGGACGAACGTGAAGGCGATCGTGACCGCGACGCCGTAGAACTGCACCCAGAGCTGCTGGGCGTCACCGCCCAGGAACAGGCCGTTCACGCCGGCGCGCCCCTCGGTGGCGAACAGACCGATGGCCAGCGTGCCCCAGATGCCCGACGTGCCGTGGGCGGGGATGGCCCCGACCGGGTCGTCGATCTTGAGGCGGTCCAGGCCGAGCACCACCAGCGGGACGATGACGCCGCCCACGAAGCCGATGATCACGGCCGCCCACGCGTCGACGAAGGCACACGGGGCGGTCACCGCAGCCAGGCCGGCGATCGCACCGTTGCCCATCTGGGAGACGTCGATGGTCTTCATGGCCAGCAGTGACATCAGGGTGGCGCCGACCACCCCGGCGGCGGCCGCCAGGTTGGTGTTCACCGCGATGTCGGAGAAGTTGAAGCCGACGGCGGCGAGACCCGAGCCGGGGTTGAAGCCCATCCAGCCCACCCAGAGGATCAGCACCCCGAGCACCATCAGCGGAATGGAGTGACCCGGCAGCGGCACGGCCTTGCCGTTGCGGAACTTGCCGATGCGCGGGCCGAGGATCAGGGTGCCGGCGAGTGCGGCGAGTGCGCCCTGCAGGTGCACGATCGACGAGCCGGCGAAGTCGAGGAAGCCGTCCTCGAGGAGCCAGCCGCCGCCCCAGGTCCAGTGGGCCACGATCGGGTAGATGAGGCCGATGTAGAGCACGCCGAAGGCGATGTATGCGGGGAACTTCACCCGGTCCAGCATGGCGCCGTAGACGATCGCGAGCGAGACGGCCGCGAACACGGCCTGGAAGAAGAACGTCGTCTCGATCGGCAGACCCACATCGAGGGCGGCGTAGTTCTGGATGCCGTCCACGAGGAAGAACCCGCTGTATCCCATGAAGCCGTTGCCATCGCCGAAGGCGATTGCAAAACCGACGGCCCAGAACACCAGGAAACTCAGAGAAAGGTTGATGAGGATCTTCCCCATCACCGCGCCGGAGTTCTTCATCCGCGAGAGCCCGACCTCGAGCATCGCGAACCCGGCCTGCATGAAGAGGACCAGGATCGCCGCGACGATGATCCAGGCCTGGTTCGTGCCGACGATCACCTCGTCGATCGAGACCTCCTGCGCCGACGCGAGCGCCGGTACCAGCATCAGCATCAGCGCCGCAAGCACCGGCACCAGCCGGAGTCGCTTCACACTCATCTGCCCTCCTTCGCGGTTCGACGGACGATCCCGGTGGCACCTGGGATCAGTGTGCGTCGAGGCTACGAAGGGCCCCCGCCCGGTCGCGTTGGCCGAAGGGATGAGACGGCCGCCGGATGATTCGCCGTGCGGCTAAGCGAGGCGCCCGGGGCGGGTGGTTCAGGTGCCGCGCAGTTCGGCCAGCAGATCCGCCAGCCGGCGCTGTGACTCCTCGTCCAGATTCGCCAGCACGCCGAACCCGGCCTCGGCCAGCGCCCGGGCCGAATGCTCGGCCACCTCGCGCCCGGCGGGGGTGATCGACACCAGGGACACGCGCCCGTCGGACGGATCGGCGGTGCGTTCCACCCACCCCTGCTGCACCAGCCGGTCCACCAGGTACGTGACGCTCGATCCGTGCACCGTGAGCAGGTCGCGGATACGGGTCATCGGCAGGCCTGCCGATCGCGTGAACGACAGCATCATCAGCACTTCGAAGCGCGAGAGGTTGAGCCCCAGGGGCCGCAGCACGGCCTCCGCCTCGCGCAGCATCAGCGTGTAGCCGCGCGCCAGGGCCGTGAGGGCCCGGAAGCCCTCGACGCCGGGGTAGCGCTGCCCCCAGCGGTGGGCCGCCTCCTCCACCGCATCCCTGCGGGCGTTGACCGCCTCATGCCTCACGCGTACCCTTGACCCCTCTTAGTTGGACTTCCGAGTATTTTACGTCCAAGCTTCAGCGACCGCCACCTGCGAGGGGACACTACTGATGGATGCATCCGGGCTCACCACCACCCATCACGAGGTGCGGCGCCTCGCCCGGGAGTTCGCCGAGGGCGAGATCGCGCCCAACGCCGCCGCGTGGAACGAAGCACACCACGTCCCCCTGGATGCACTGCGCGCGATGGGTGAACTGGGCTTCCTGGGCGTGGTGGTGCCCGAGGAGTACGGCGGCGCCGGTCTTGACTACACCGCGCTGGCGCTGATCATCGAGGAGATCGCCGTCGCCGACGCCGGGACCTCCGTGGGCGTGGCCGCGCAGAACTCGCTGGGTGCCGCACCCATCGTCCGGTGGGGGACGCCGGAGCAGAAGCGCCGCCACCTGCCGCCGCTGGCCGCCGCCGAACGCTTCGCCGCCTATGCGCTGACCGAGCCGGACGCCGGATCGGACGCGGGCGCGCTGAGGACCACCGCCCGCCGTGACGGCGACGGGTACGTGGTGAACGGCTCCAAGCAGTGGATCACCGGCGGCGGGTACGCGGAGACCTTCATCCTGTTCGCCCGCACCGGCGGTGACGGACCGCGCGGGGTGAGCGGGTTCGTGGCCGAACTGGGCCCGGGGTTCACCCGCGGGAGGGAGATCCCGAAGCTCGGCCTGCACACATCCTCGACAGTGGAGCTGGCCTTCAGCGACTACCGCGTGAGCGCGCAGGAGCTGCTGGGCGCGGAGGGCGAGGGGATGAAGGTGGCGCTCTCCACCCTGGACGCCGGCCGCATCATCATCGCCGCCCAGGCCTGCGGCATCGCCCGCGCCGCCCTGGCGACGGCGGTGGAATACGCCGGCGGGCGGGCGGCCTTCGGCGGGCCCATCTCACGGTTCCAGGGTGTGCAGTTCCCGCTGGCGGAGATCGCCGCGCGCCTGGATGCCGCGCGCCTGCTGATGCTGCACGCCGCGCGCCTGCGAGACGCGGGCGAGCCCCACACGGCGGCCGGTGCGAAGGCGAAGCTGGTGGCCAGTCAGGTGGCGGTGGACGCCGCCGATGCGTGCGTGCAGACGCTCGGGGGCTACGGGTACTCGCGCGAGTACCCGGCCGAGCGCTACTACCGCGACGCGAAGATCACGCAGATCTACGAAGGCACCAGCGAGATCCAGCGGCTGGTGATCGCGCGTGACCTGTGGGGTGCCGCGGCGCGCTGACGCGCGCAGCGCGCGTCAGCCCAACCAGGTCCGCAGGATCGTGGCGGCGCCGGCGATGTCGGCGCCCACCGCGTCGGCGTGGCCCAGTTCATCCTCGCCGTACGGGCCGCTGGAGACGGCCACGCAGCGGGCGCCGCCGGCGCGGGCACATGCGATGTCCGCGGGGGTGTCGCCCACCACCACCACGGGGTCCTTCACGGCGCTGCGCCCCACCGCGATGGGAACGAGGGCGTTGCGCTGCTCGTGATCCGAGCCGAATGCGCCCTCGCCGGGGCGGAAGAAGTCGCCCAGGCCGGCCAGCGCCATCTTGGCGTGCCCGATGGGTTCGAGGTTGCCGGTGAGCAGCGCCAGGGTGGCGCCCGCATCCACCAGTTGCTCCAGGGCCTCGGCGGCACCGGGGGCCACCACGCCCACCGGATGGTCGGCCTCGATGGCAGCGTAGGCGGACACCGACGCATCGATCCACTCGCGCATCCCGGCGGTGATGGCCTCATCCGCCAGCCCGCGCCGGCGCAGCACGACGCGCGCGATCTCCTGGTCGGTCCGTCCCGACGGACCGATGTCCACGATGTCCTGATAGGTGACCGGCAGGCCGTACACCTCGGTCATCCCACGCGCCATCGCGTGGGTGTGGGCGATCGGCGAGCCGTGCAGCAGGGTGCCGTCGATGTCGAGCAGGATCAGCATGGTCGTGGAATATGCCTGATGCGCGGGGTGCGGGCCCCGGGACGCTCAGCGGCCAGCCCGCTCCACCAGGGCCTCGATGATGCGGCTGTCCGGGTCGGGCTCGGGATGCCATTGCACGCCCACCAGCCATCCGTCACCGGGCGGCGATTCCACGGCCTCCACCACGCCGTCGCCGGCGCGCCCGGTCACCACCAGCCCCTCCCCCACCACGTCGACCGCCTGGTGGTGATGCGAGGCCACCGGGTTGGGGTGCTCCCCGTCGGCGGCCGCGGCCCGCGAACCGGGCTGCAGCACCACGCCGTGCTCATTGCCGGCGAAGCGACCGACGGCGCGCCGGTGCTCCTCGCTGGAGTGGCTCTCGGGCAGGTGCTGGTGCAGCGTGCCGCCGGCGGCGACGTTGATGACCTGCATGCCGCGGCAGATCCCCAGTGTGGGCAGGCCGCGGCGCACCGCCTCGCGGGTCAGCGCAAGCTCCACCGCATCGCGCAGGGGCACCGGCGGTTCGGCCAGGGCGTGCGGTTCGGCGCCGTAGCGGGTGGACTCCACGTCCGGGCCACCCACGAGGAGCAGGCCGTCGATGCGGTCCAGGACGGCCCCCGGATCTTCGACCAGCGCCGGGTCAGGCGCGATGAGCACCGCGATGCCGCCGGCCCGCTGCACGTGCTCGATGTAGTTCATGGGCACCAGCGCGGCGGGCTGGTGCCACACGGCCCAGCGCGCGGTCTCGAGCGCGGCGCAGATGCCGATGAGCGGTGGGGATGAAGCGGGTCTGGCGATGGATGCAGCCTAGCCGGGCGTCGGCGGCGTGGGCCGCATGGCGTAGAGTGGTGCCGATGATGGCGTTGGCCTTCACGATCGTGGCGATCATGCTGGTGGGCGGGCTGCTGCTCGCCTGCGCGATCGTCGCGGCGACCTACTTCGGCGTCTCGACCGCCCGGCCGGAACTGCTCGCGCGCGAGCGCGACGAGAAGACCCCGGGCCCCTAGGCGTCCGGCGGCGGCGGTACCGTGGCCGCCGATGTTGAAGGAGGATCCCAGGGCGCACTTCGCCGCGGGTTTCATGCGGCGACGGCTGGTGGTGGGTGACCGTCTGTTCCCGCCGGTCTCCCGCGGCGCCCACCGCGCCATGCTGCGCGAGCAGACGGAGCGCCCCACCGCGGTGGGCGCCGACGAGCGGCGCACCTGGTGGATGTTCCGGGACCGGATCTACTGGGAGGACGACGGCCTGGAGGCCGACGAGGTCATGGCCCTGTTGATCGACCGAGAACGGCGCCTGCGCCGGCGCATCGACCGGGCGGTCGACCTGATGCGGGCCGAGGACGCCGCCACCGGGCCGCGGCGCGAGCCCATCCCCGAGGACGTCCGGCGCGAGGTGTTCCGCCGGGACGGCGGACGGTGCGCGACATGCGGCAGCGCGGAGCTACTGCAGTTCGACCATGTGATCCCGGTGGCCCTGGGCGGGGCCTCCACGCCCGAGAACCTGCAGCTCCTGTGCGCGCCCTGCAACCGCGAGAAGGGGGCGTCCCTGTAGGGGCACGGTTGGCCGGCGGCCCCCGGGGTGAAAGGATTCGCCGATGGACGCCGCCGCCACCCTCGCCTGGATGCGCGAGC
>JBIQJW010000307.1:0-1668 GCA_044507145.1 Actinomycetota bacterium | reverse complement strand
TGGCCGCCGCGATCCTGATCCTCGGTGGGGCCGCCGCCCTCATCGGCGTCCGGGTCGCCACCGCATCGCCCGACCGCATCCCACCGGGCGTCAGCATCGGGGGCATCCCCGTCGGCGGCATGACCGCCGACCAGGCCGAGCGGGCCGTGGCGAAGTTGGCCGGGCCGGCCACCGGCGACATCGTCCTGACGCACGACGGCGACATCGACGGCTTCCCCATCCGGGTGTCGCGCGCCGACCTCGCGCCCATCCCCAGGGCGAAGATCGCCGCCGCCGAGGCACTCGAACAGCCGTCGGTGTGGGAACGCATCCTCCGCGAGGTCGGCGCCGGGCGCGACCGCGACATCCCGCTCACCTACCGCGTCGCCGGCGGCCCGCTGAACGAGCTGCTCGAACGCGTCGACGGCCTGGTGCGACGCCCCGCACGCAACGCCGCCGTCCGCGTCGCCGACGGCGATCTCACACTCGTCGCCGCCCGCGACGGAGTGGACCTCCGGCGCGAGCGCCTGCGCCGTGCCATCGCATCGCTCCCCGCCCGCGTGGACGTGACCACGCGCTCCGTCCCGCCGGCCGTCGACGACGCCGCGGCCACAGCCGCGCGCAATCGGGCCCGCCGGGTCATCCAGGGCCCGGTGCGCGTCACCGGCTCCGGGCGCTCGGTCACCATCCCGCGCAGCACCCTGCTCGGTGCGCTGCGCTTCGAGCGCGCGGGCGACGCCATCCGCGTCTCCCTGGACCCCGACACCATCGCCCCCGCGCTCGAGGACACCTTCGGCTCGCTCGAGCGCTCACCCACCTCCGCCGGCTTCCGCGTGAACGGCAACACCGTCAGCGTCATCCCCGGGCGCAACGGGCGGGCCATCAACGCCGCCGCCGTCACCACCGCACTGCAGCGCGGACGCGGCGCCCGCTCGGTGCGCGTGCGCATGACCCCGATCGAACCGGCGCGCACCACCGCCGACGCCAAGGCCATGCGCATCACCCAGCAGATCGCAGAGTTCCGCACGCCCTACACCTGCTGCCAGCCGCGCGTCACCAACATCAAGCGCGGCGCCGCGATCCTCGACGGCACCATCATCCCCGCCGGCGGCACCTTCTCCCTCAACGACGCCCTCGGCCAGCGCACCACGGCCCGCGGCTTCGTCGCCGCACCCCAGATCAACGAGGGCCGTCTCGAGGACGCCGTCGGCGGCGGCGTCAGCCAGATCGCCACCACCATGTTCAACGCGGCGTTCTTCGGCGGGCTGCGCCTCGTCAGCCACACGCCGCACTCCTACTGGATCAGCCGCTACCCCGCCGGACGTGAGGCCACCGTCTCCTGGGGCGGCCCCGAGCTCATCGTCGAGAACGACTGGCCTGCGGCCGTCCTCATCAAGGCGAGCGCCGACGACTCCGGCATCACCATCCGGCTGTACTCCAGCAAACTCGGCCGGCGGGTCACCACCACCAGCGGCGACACGGCGGTGGAGGGCAAGGCCTTCACCATCACCTACACCCGCAAGGTCTTCGAGGGCGACACCCTCAAACGGGATGAGACCTACACCTGGCGCTACACCGATCCTCCTGAGTAGGGCGGCTCGCTGCAACTAAGGCCCAGATCCCGCGCCGCGGACGGGGCCGTGCTATTCGCACTGTCCCCCGTCCGCGTCACGCGATCTGGTCGTAGTT
>JBIQJW010000075.1:0-10378 GCA_044507145.1 Actinomycetota bacterium | reverse complement strand
CAGACCGAGATCAACGAGCACGGACCGGTGGTGGAGGCCGCCGAGCTCGAGATCCTGATCGACAAGATCCGCTACCTGGCCAAGGGCGCCGACATCTTCGTGCTGGCCGGATCCCTGCCGCAGCAGGTCCCGGTGGACTACTACGCCACCCTCCTGCAGGAGCTGCGCCGCCACCGCATGATCACCGCGCTGGACGGCGCCGGCCCGGTGCTGCGTGCCGCCCTGTCCGGGGAGCCGCATGTGGTCAGCCCCAACCTCTTCGAGGCGGAGGAGATCGTCGGCCACGAGTTCACCGACGAGGAGGACATCGTGGCCGGGGCGGAGGCGATCACGCAGATGGGCGCCGGCAGCGTCCTGATCCACCATGAGGACGGGTGCATGGCGCGCGTGCGCGACGCGTCGGGGCGAGGTTGGCGCACCTTCCGCGCATTCCTGCCCCGTCGCACCGACGTGGTGTCCACGGTGGGCTCGGGCGACGCGTTCCTCGCCGGCTACCTGTCCGGCTTCTACGGCGAGCGCCCGCCGGAGGCCGCGCTGGCGCTGGCCGTGGCATGTGGTGCGGCCAGCACCCAGAGCTTCGGGGCCGGTTCGTTCACCCGCGGCGACGTCGACGCACTGATGCGCCAGGTGGTGGTGGAACAGGTCGCCTGAGGCGGCGTGCGCCCGGGTGTTGGGCGCATTTGTCACAAGGTCCTCCGGCGTGGACCTGCGGCCGGGCGGCTGGCTAAACTTTCCCGATTCGTGGTGAGCGCCGATTGACCTCCTTCGCCTTTCCCTGGCCGGGGCCCTGTGCCCCGCGTCATCGGTCTGCGTGTCGTGACGCGTCGACGGCGAACGGGGCGGGGGGAGCCTGAGTGGAGATCGAGATCGGACGCGGCAAGAAGGGCCGGCGCGCCTACGGATTCGACGAGATCGCGATCGTGCCCAGTCGGCGCACACGCGACCCGGAGGATGTCGACCTCACGTGGAAGCTCGACGGGCACACGTTCGACATCCCGCTGCTGGCCTCGGCCATGGACGGCGTGGTGGATTCGCGCACGGCCGGGATCATCGGCAAGGCCGGTGGCCTGGGGGTGCTGAACCTCGAGGGCATCCAGACCCGGTACGAGGAGGCGGACGCCGAGCTGGAGCGCATCTCCAAGCTGCCGGTGGCCGAGGCCACGCGCGGTCTGCAGGAGGTGTATCGCGAGCCGATCAAGCCCGAGCTGATCGCGCAGCGCATCCGCGAGGTGAAGGAACAGGGCGTCACGGTGGCGGCGTCGCTCACGCCCCAGCGGGTCACGGACTACGTCGAGGTGGCACTGGACGCCGGCCTGGACATCCTGGTGATCCAGGGCACCGTGGTGTCGGCCGAGCATGTCTCGTCGGTGGCCGAGCCGCTCAACCTCAAGCGCTTCATCGCTGAACTGCCGGTGCCGGTGATCGTGGGCGGCTGTGCCTCGTACCACACCGCACTGCACCTGATGCGCAGCGGCGCGGTGGGCATCCTTGTGGGCGTCGGGCCGGGCGCGGCCTGCACCACCCGCCAGGTCATCGGCGTGGGTGTGCCGCAGGCCACCGCCATCGCCGACGCGGCCGGCGCGCGGATGCAGCACCTGATGGAGACCGGCCAGTACGTCAACGTCATCGCCGACGGCGGCATGGCCTACGCCGGCGACCTGGCCAAGGCCATCGCATGCGGCGCGGATGCCTGCATGATCGGCTCGCCGCTGGCCAAGGCCGAGGAGGCGCCCGGCCGCGGGTACCACTGGGGCATGGCGACGTTCCACCCCACGCTGCCGCGCGGCACCCGGGTGAAGACCAACACCATCGGCACCCTGGAGGAGATCCTCCTGGGGCCGGCCCACGAGAACGACGGCACGCTCAACCTCATGGGCGGGCTTCGCAGCGCCATGGCCACGTGTGGCTACGACTCGATCCAGAGCTTCCAGAAGTGCGAGGTGATGGTCGCGCCGGCGCTCAAGAACGAGGGCAAGAAGCTGCAGCAGGCCCAGTCCGTGGGGATGGGGTGACGACGGGTCAGGCGCCCGACGCCACCCCCGTGCTGGACCCGGCGCTGGCCGCCGCCGCACCCGGCGGCGTGTTGGTCGTCGACTTCGGGGCGCAGTACAGCCAGCTCATCGCCCGTCGCATCCGCGAATGCCGGGTCTTCTCGGCGGTGGTGCCGCACGACACCCCGCCGGAGGAGATCGCGGCCCTCGCCCCGGCGGGGCTGGTGCTCTCGGGCGGACCCGCGTCGGTGTACGACGAGGGTGCGCCGGCGCTCAACCGGGCGCTGCTGGAGCTCGGCATCCCGGTGCTGGGCATCTGTTACGGCATGCAGTCGATGACCCAGGCGCTGGGCGGCGAGGTGGCCCGAACCGGCGCCGGCGAGTTCGGCAAGACCGACCTGCGCGTGCTGTCGCGGGAGGGCATGTTCGGCGATCTCGCGGTCGAGCGCTGCTGGATGAGCCACCGCGACGCCGTGGTGCGGGCGCCCAACGGCTTCTGGGTCACCGCCGAGACCGAGGGCGCGCCGGTCGCGGCCTTCGAGAACCCGTCGCGGCACCTGTACGGGGTGCAGTTCCACCCCGAGGTGGTGCACACGCCGTTCGGCACCGACCTGCTCAAGTGGTTCCTCTTCGGCCCGTGCGACTGCGCCCCCACGTGGACCGCCACGCACGTGATCGAGGAGCAGGTGGAGCGCGTGCGCGCCATGGTGGGCGACGCCCGGGCCATCTGCGCCCTGTCGGGCGGGGTGGACAGCGCGGTCGCGGCGCTGATCGTCCACCGGGCCATCGGCGACCGCCTCACGTGCGTGTTCGTCGACCACGGCCTGATGCGCATGAACGAGGGCGAGCAGGTGGAGTCGGCCTTCGGGCACCACTTCCAGGTGCCGCTGGTGCATGTGAAGGCGCAGGAGCATTTCATCGGCCAGCTCGCCGGCGTCACCGACCCGGAGACCAAGCGCAAGATCATCGGCCGGGAGTTCATCCGGATCTTCGAACGCGAGGCCGACAAGCTGCGCGACGCGCGGTTCCTGGTGCAGGGCACCCTGTACTCGGACGTCATCGAGTCCGGCTCGCGTGATGCGGCCAAGATCAAGAGCCACCACAACGTCGGTGGTCTGCCCGAAGACATGGCGGTGGATCTCATCGAGCCGCTGCGCCAGCTCTTCAAGGACGAGGTGCGCGTGGTGGGCGAGGAGCTGGGCCTGCCCGAGAACATGGTGTGGCGCCAGCCGTTCCCCGGCCCGGGCCTGGCCATCCGCATCATCGGCGAGGTCACCCAGGAGCGGCTCGACATCCTCCGCCAGGCCGATTTCGTGCTGCAGGAGGAGATCCGCCGCGCCGGGCTCTACCGCGAGCTGTGGCAGAGCTTCGCGGTGCTCCCGGCGATCCGCAGCGTGGGTGTCATGGGCGACGAGCGCACCTACGCGTATCCCATCGTGATCCGCGCCGTCACCTCCGACGACGCGATGACGGCCGACTGGGCGCGCCTGCCGCACGACCTGCTCGAGCGGATCTCATCGCGCATCATCAACGAGGTGGACGGCGTCAACCGGGTGGTGCTGGACATCACCTCCAAGCCGCCCGGAACCATCGAATGGGAGTAGCGCCGGCGCCGTGAGCGAGGGCAGGGTCCGCATCGACAAGTGGCTGTGGGCTGCGCGGTTCTTCAAGACGCGCAGCGCCGCCACCGAGGCGGTGCAGGGGGGAAAGGTCCACGTCGCGGGCGTGCGCGCGAAGCCCGCCCGTGACGTGAAGCCCGGCGACGTCGTGGACGTCACGGTGGGCGAGACACCCTTCACCGTGGAGGTCACCGGCCTCGCAGAGCGCCGGGGGTCGGCGGCCCAGGCGGCGCTGCTCTACACCGAGACGCCCGAGAGCGTCGCGCGCCGCGAACGACTGCGCGAGGTGCGCCGCATGGCCCCGCCGCCCGGTGCGGACATCGTGGGCGGGCGTCCCAGCAAGCGCGATCGCCGGCGCATGGACGCGGTGCGCGAGGGCGCCCGGGGGTCCGGCCGGCGCTCCTGACGGGCCGGCGGCCGGTTCAGGCGGTGGCGCGCTGCGCGTCGCGCTGCGCCTGCACGTCCGCCACCACATGCCCCCCGACGCGACGCAACGCGAGGCTGCCGTCCGTGCCGCTCTCCAAGAACGCCACCAGGATCTCGAGGTCGGCGGCGCTCAGCGAGTCGACCAGCCGGGCGGCCGCGGCCCGGCCGTTCTCGCGCAGATGCGTCTCGTCGGCCTGAGCCCGGGCGACGGCATCGCGCGCATCGCGGTGGGCCGCATCGTCCAGCGCTCCGGGCCTGCCCGCCGAACTGGACGGCCGGCTGGGCGGCCACACCTTGCGGCTCTGCGTGTGGTGCCAGCAGTACGGGCTCCCGCGGAACGGGCTCTGCTGGCAGCGACGACCGTGAGCGGCGATCGCGATGCATCGGCTGACAGGCCGCGTTTCCATCCGTACCCTCCACCGAGGGCGTGGGCCCGAACAACTCCCACGCGATGTCCGGTAGTGACCTTTGTAACCATCTGGCTCGCGGAAGTCCAGTGGCGCGGGGACCTGGGGGTTGCGGGGCGGCCTCGGTTTTCCTAGAGTCCGACGTCGTTCTCACGGCACCGGGAGTGCCGTGCCGTTTGTGAGTGGAGGTTTGTAGCGGCCTGTGACCACCGTCAGCGCAAAGCCCGGAACCGTCCAGCGCCGCTGGTACGTCGTCGATGCGGAGGGCCAGAACCTGGGCCGTCTCGCGTCCATCATCGCGGAGACCCTCGCCGGCAAGCGGTCGCCGTGGTACACCCGGCACGCCGACGTGGGTGACTTCGTCGTCGTCGTGAACGCCGAGAAGGTCGCGGTCACGGGCAACAAGCTCCGCGACAAGCGGTACTGGCGCCACTCGGGCTACCCGGGCGGCATCCGCAGCCGCACGCTCGGCGAGCAGCTCGAGCGTCGTCCCGAAGAGGTCCTGCGCCACGCCGTGCGCGGGATGCTTCCCAAGAACCGCCTCGGCCGCGCCCAGCTGGGCAAGCTGAAGATCTACGCGGGGCCCGAGCACCCGCACACCGCGCAGCAGCCCGAGCCGCTGCGCCTCACCCGTGTTGCGGAGGTCGCCTCGTGAGCACCGAAACGTCCCCAGGCCGGCGCATCCGCGCCACCGGTAAGCGCAAGACGTCGGTCGCGCGCGTCATTCTCACCCCGGGCACCGGCGTGGTCACGTGCAACGGCCGCCCCGTGGATGAGTTCTTCGGCCGCAAGGTGCTGGTCACCCAGGCCACGCGCCCGCTGGTGGCCACCGGCAGCGACCAGCGCTTCGACGTCACCGCGCTGCTGCACGGCGGCGGCGTCTCGGGCCAGGCCGGCGCGCTGCGCCACGGCATCGCCCGCGCGCTCACGCAGGTGGAGGGCGAGCTGCGTCCGGAGCTGAAGAAGGAAGGCTTCCTCACGCGCGACGCCCGGATCAAGGAGCGGAAGAAGGCCGGCCTCAAGGGCGCCCGCAAGCGGCCCCAGTTCTCCAAGAGGTAGCCGCGACGTCCTCGACGTCCGCGTCGCGGAGGCTGTTCGGAACGGACGGCGTCCGTGGTGTCGCCAATCGCGACCTCACCCCGGAGCTGGCGACGGCTCTGGGGCGGGCGCTGGGCGGCAGGCTCGCCCCGCGCTCCCGCGTGCTGGTGGGACGCGACACCCGGCGCAGCGGCCCCATGCTGGAGGGGGCCCTGGCCGCGGGAATCGTCAGCGCCGGCGCTGACGCACAGCTCCTCGGCGTGCTGCCCACCCCGGCCCTGGCCGAGCAGGTGGCGGCCACCGGAGCGGCCGCCGGCGCGGTCATCAGCGCCTCGCACAACCCGTTCCCGGACAACGGCATCAAGTTGTTCGGCGCCGATGGGTTCAAGCTGGCCGACGACGAGGAGGCCGCCGTCGAGGCCGCCCTGGAGTCGGAGGGTGAGCGTCCCGAGGGCGCCGACCTCGGCGTGATCGCCCACGACCCGGACGGGCGTGAGCGGTACATCGAGTCCATCCTGCGCCGCTGTCCGGTGGACCTGGCCGGCCTGCACATCGTCGTGGACTGCGCGAACGGCGCCGGCGTGCAGACGGCCCCGCAGGTGCTGGAGCGCCTCGGCGCGCGCGTGACCGCCCTGGCGACCGCCCCCGACGGGGTCAACATCAACGTGGACTGCGGTTCCACGCACCTGGACCCGCTGGCCGCCGCGGTGCCGCGCGTCGGCGCCGACCTGGGCCTGGCCCTGGACGGCGACGGGGATCGGGTGCTGGCGGTCGATTCCACCGGGCGGGTGGTGGACGGCGACCAGATCCTGGCGATCTGCGCCCTGCACATGCACCGCGCCGGAACGCTGGCCGGTGACGTGGTGGTGACCACCACCATGACCAACCTCGGCTTCCGGCGGGCCATGTCGGCCGCGGGCATCGAGGTGCGGTGGACCGACGTGGGCGACCGGTACGTGCTGGCCGAGATGCGTGCCGGCGGATTCGTGCTGGGAGGGGAGCAGAGCGGCCACCTCATCAACCTGTGCCACGGCCCGTCGGGCGACGGCCTGGCGAGCGCCCTGCACATGCTCACGGCCATCACGCAGGCGGGCGTCACGCTGGACGACGCCGCGCGGGTGATGGAGCGCCTGCCTCAGCGACTCGTCTCGGTGCGCGTGGCGCGCAAGGACGAACTGGACTCGGCGGCCGCCGTGTGGGACGCGGTGCGTGCATGCGAGGCCGAACTCGGGCAGGATGGCCGGATCGTGGTGCGCGCATCGGGGACCGAACCCCTCGTGCGCGTGATGGTGGAGGCTCCCAGTGCGGAGCGATGCGAGCACTGGTGCCGAGAGATCGCCGACCTGGCG
The DNA here is from genome assembly GCA_044507145.1 of Actinomycetota bacterium. Classification (GTDB taxonomy): domain Bacteria; phylum Actinomycetota; class Thermoleophilia; order Miltoncostaeales; family Miltoncostaeaceae; genus JAVJSF01. The sequence continues at coordinate 3,548 of JBIQJW010000075.1, read as the reverse complement.
GTGCGGGCGCTGGGCGAGGTCGCGCCGGCCGGGGACGCCACCGCCTGACGGCGGGACGACAGCACACCAACGGGGCACCGGGAGGCCGGCATGTGCGGAATCATCGGCTATGTGGGTCACCGGCCGTGCCGGGAGCTCATCCTGGCGGGGCTGGAGCGGCTGGAGTACCGGGGCTACGACTCGGCGGGGTTCGCCCTGCTGGACGGTGCCGACTCGGGCGGCCGGGTGGCCGAGGCCGTGCGGGCGGTCGGTAACCTCGCGCGGCTGCGGGACGCGGCCGGCGCCGGCGAGGGTTCTGCGGCCACCGTGGGCCTGGGCCACACGCGGTGGGCCACCCACGGCCGTGTGACCGAGGCCAACGCCCACCCCCATTCGAGCGCCGACGGCTCCGTGTGGGTGGTGATGAACGGCATCATCGAGAACTACGTCGCCCTGCGCAGCGAGCTGCAGAACGCCGGCGTGGTGTTCACGTCGGAGACCGACACCGAGGTGATCCCGCACCTGATCGCCCGCGAGTACGACGGCGATCTGGCCTCGGCGGTGCGCGCGGTGCTGCCGCGCCTGGGCGGCCACTTCGCCTTTGTGGCCGGGCACGTGGACGAGCCCGGACGCCTGGTCGCCGCGCGCCGCGAGTGCCCGCTGGTGGTGGGCGTGGGCGACGGCGAGCGCTTCGTCGCATCGGCCATCCCCGCGTTCCTGCACGAGACCCGCGACATCGTGGCCCTGGAAGACGACGAGGTGGTGGTGCTGGAGGCCGGCTCCCACACCATCTGGGACGGCGCCGAGCAGCGCCCCACGCGCGAGTCGCAGCGGGTGGAGTGGGATGAGGACGCCGCGGAGAAGGGCGGCTACGAGACGTTCATGCTCAAGGAGATCCACGAGCAGCCCGCGGCCCTGTGGGACACCATCGGCGATCGCCTGACCCCCGACGGTGCGGTGGACCTGGCCGGGTTCGGCCTGGACGACGCAGCTCTGGCGCGCGTGGAGCGCGTGCACATCGTGGCCTGCGGCACCTCCTACCACGCGGGCCTGGTGGGCCGGTACCTCATCGAGGACTGGGCGCGCATCCCGGTGAGCGTCGAGGTGGCGTCCGAGTACCGCTACCGCACCTGCCTGGCCGGCCCCGGGGATCTGGTGTTGGGCATCACCCAGAGCGGCGAGACGGCCGACACACTGGCCGCCATGCGCGTGGCGCGTGAGCGCGGCGCCCACGTGGTGGCGCTCACCAACATCATGGGCTCCCAGGCCACCCGCGATGCCGACGGGGTGCTCTACACGCGCGCCGGGCTTGAGATCGGGGTGGCCGCCACCAAGACCCACACCGCGCAGGTGATGGCGCTGGCGCTGCTGGCCCTCAAGCTGGGCCGCCTGCGCTGGGCGCTCACCGCCTCGGGAGCCCTGGATCTGGCGGAGGAGATCCGCCGGGTGCCCGACGCGCTCGACGCCTACCTGGCCTCGCCGGCGCCCAACGCCGTGCTGGAGGTGGCCGAGCGCTACGCCCAGCAGCCGTTCTTCCTCTACCTGGGACGGCACGTGGGCGTGCCGGTCACGTTCGAGGGCGCGCTGAAGCTCAAGGAGATCAGCTACATCCCCACCGAGGCATACCCGGCGGGGGAGATGAAGCACGGGCCCATCGCCCTGCTGGACGAGGGGTCGCCCGTGGTGGTGGTGGCCACCGACGGCCACGTGTTCGACAAGGTGGTCTCCAACATCCAGGAGGTCCGGGCGCGCGGCGCACAGGTGATCGCCGTGGCCACCGAGGGCAACACGGAGATCGCCGGACACGCCGACGACGTGCTGTGGGCACCGCGCACCCTGCCCCTGCTCTCGCCGATCACCGCCATCGTCCCGCTGCAGCTCTTCGCCTACGGTGTGGCGAAGGGGCGGGGCCTGAACGTCGACCAGCCGCGCAATCTGGCCAAGACGGTAACCGTCGAGTAGAGGCTGAGACAGGCCCGGGAAGCGGGGGGGTGTGACGTGATCGTGGGCATCGGGACCGACGTTGTGGAGATCGACCGGTTCGCGGCGTCGCTGGAACGGCGCCCCCGGCTTGCCGAGCGCTGTTTCACCCCCGCCGAGGCGGCCTACTGCCTATCGCGGGGCTTCCCGGCACAGCACTTCGCCGCGCGTTTCGCCGCCAAGGAGGCCGTGGGCAAGGCGCTGGGGATCGGCATGACCCGGTGGCGCGAGGTGGAGGTGGTGCGCGGTCGCGGGGCGCCCACCATCGCGCTGCACGGCCGCTACGCGGAACGCGGGCGCGAACTCGGTGTCGACCGGGTGCACATCTCGCTCACCCACGGTCGCGACTCGGCCATCGCCTTCGCCATCGTCGAGTCCACCGGGGAGGACCGGTGAGCGGGGCGCCGGCGCCCGGGCCGGCCGTGGCGCCGCCGCTCCCGGGGTGCGGCCCGCTGTTCGATGCCGCCGCCAGCCGCGAGGCCGATGCGCGGGCGAGCCGCGATCACCGCATGCCCTCGATCCTGCTGATGGAACGCGCCGGCCTGGCCACCGCCCACCTCATCCGCGAGCGGTTCGCCGACGCTGGCGCTGCGCTGATCCTGGTGGGCCCCGGCAACAACGGCGGCGACGGCATGGTCATCGCGCGCCACCTCGCAGAGGCGGGATGGTCGGTGCGCGTGGTGGCACCCGGGGCGCGCGAGCCGGCGGGCGCCGACGCCGCCACGATGGTCGCCGTGGCCGCCTCCCTGGGCATCGAGGTCGCGGCCTTCGAGCCCATCACGCCGGCGCCGGGCGAGGTGGTGGTGGACGCTCTGCTCGGTACCGGTGCCACCGGAGCGCCGCGCGGTGCCATCGGGGACGCGGTGGAATGGCTGGCCGGCCTGGACCACCCGCGCATCGTCGCGGTCGACATCCCGTCCGGCGTCGCCGCCGACAGCGGCGAGGTCCCGGGGCCGGCGCCGCGGGTGGCGCTCACCGCCACGTACCACGCCGACATGGTGGGCCTTCGTGTCGCGCCCGGGCGCGGGCACGCCGGCGAGGTGGTGGTGGTGGACATCGGCATCCCGCACCGCGTCGCCCTCACGCCCGCCGCATGGCTCGCCGGACCCGCGGCCGCCGCGGCCATCCCGGCCAAGGGCGCGGGCGCAGACAAGTACCGCTCGGGTGCCGTCCTGGTGGTGGCGGGGGCGCCCGGCCTCACCGGTGCGGGTGTGCTTGCGTCGCGGGCGGCGCTGCGCGCCGGGGCCGGCCTTGTGGTGGCGGCGGTGCCGGCGTCGGTGCATCAGGTGATGGCCGCGCAGTTGCTGGAGGTGATGTGCACGCCGCTCCCGCACGACGCGGGGTACCTGGCGCCGGCGTCGGTGGATGAGGTGGTCGCGCAGGCCCGCCGCGTGAACGCCCTGGCGATCGGCCCCGGGCTGGGCCGCGCTGCGGCGAGCGGACCGGCGGTGAGGACGATCCTGGAGGCCGTCGACCTCCCGGCCGTGCTGGACGCCGACGGCCTCTGGCACCTCGGCGCCGAACCGGAGCTGGCCCGCCGGGGCGCGCCGACGGTGCTGACCCCCCACGCCGGCGAGGCGGCGCGGCTG
>JBIQJW010000306.1:0-1669 GCA_044507145.1 Actinomycetota bacterium | reverse complement strand
AGGGGTACACGAAGCCCCGACGCTTCGTGAGGTTCACGATCTTGTCGAAGAGCTCCGGGGACGGCTGCGACGCCGCATCCTGTGCTGATGACCCTGTCATAGGCGGGCAGGCTACCGGCGTTGCGGGCCCGGCCCGAACCCGGTTCCCGACGGCACGGCGGTCCGCGGCCACGGCGGTGAACGCCGATACCGTACGAACGACAGCCCGACCTGCCCCACCGACGACGAGGACCGGATGAGCGATCCGAACACGACGCCGCCGCCGTACCGGGGAGGTCCGGGAGCGGAGGCCGCCCCGCCCGGCACTCCGCCGCCCGCCGGCCCGCCGACGTTCGGCGCCCCGCCGGTCGGCCCACCCCCGCCGGGCCAGTTCCCGCCTGGCCCGCCGCCGCCGGGCCAGTTCCCGCACCACCCGCAGACACCGCTGCAGACCCCGGCACAGGCCTACTCGCAGTGGGCGCACGTCGAGGGCTGGGTCCCCGAGCTCGGCGTGCGCATCGCCCCAGCCGGTGCGCGCATCGGCGCCAAGGCGATCGACATCGCGCTCTACCTGGTCATCCAGATCATCGCCGGGCTGGCGATCGCGGCGATCTGGCTCGCGACCGGCGCGTTCGACGCCCCGACGTCGAGCGGATCCAACGTCGTCTTCGGCACCGGCACCGACCTCGTGTCCGCGATCGCCGCCGGGCTGGTGCTGCTGGTGATCGACCTGCTCTACAACGTCGTCTGCACCGCACGCTTCGGCGGCACCCCCGGCAAGCTCATCGTCGGCATCAAGGTGATCCACCAGGACGGCCGGCCGATCGACCTGCGCGGCGCGTTCATCCGCTTCTCGCCCGTGCTCGCCCTCATCGTGCTCGGCATGGTGCCGATCGTGAACTTCGTGGTCTCGTTCGCGCGACTGGGGCTGCTTCTCGCCAACCTCGTGCTCGTGCTCGTCGACGAACGACGCAAGGACGTCTTCGACCGGGTCGCCTCGACCTACGTCGTGACGAGCCGATGAGACGTCGTGAGCCCGATGAGCGCTCGCGCAGGGCACTCCCCGTCCACACCGTCAACCTCACACTCACACCCTGGGAGGGCAACAGATGAGTGATCCCAACATCCCACCGCCTCCGGGCGGCGGGACCCCGCCACCGCCTCCGCCGCCACCCGGTGGTGGAGCGCCGCCTCCCCCACCGCCGCCCGGTGGCGGCACGCCGCCGCCTCCGCCCGGACCGCCTCCCGGCGTTCCGCCCCAGCCGCCCGCGCCTCCCGGCGCCGGCGGCTACGGAGGCCCTCCCGGTGGCTTCACCCCTCCCCCGGCGCAGCCCTACGGCAGCGGCGGCGAGCGGGCGCAGCTCGATGTGGGCAGCGCGATCGGCTACGGCTGGAAGAAGTTCACCGAGAACGTCGGGGCGTTCCTGCTCCTGATGGTCGTCGTGTTCATCGTGATGGCCGCGCTCAGCGTCCTGCAGCAGGTCATCATCCCGAACCGCGGCGGCCTCGGCGTGCTCGTGCTGTCGCTCGCGGTGTCGGTCGCGGTGTACGTGATCTCGTCGATCGTCCAGGCCGGCGTCTACCGCGCCGGTCTCGGCGTCACCAAGGGCGTCGCCCCCTCGATCAGCCAGCTGACCGAGACCGAGAACATCGGCCCGTACATCCTCACCCAGATCCTCGTCGGCATCGG
>JBIQJW010000074.1:0-10387 GCA_044507145.1 Actinomycetota bacterium | reverse complement strand
CGGCTGACCCTGTGCCTGGTGGACCGGACGGCGTCCGGGGCGGGGGAGCGACTGGGCGACGCCGCGCGGATGCTCCACGAGGATCCGGAGTTCCAGGTCGTGGGGGAGGCGTCCGATCTGCTCGCGGTCGACGACGACCCCGACGAACGGAGGTAGCGGGATGGCACGCGAACGCAGCACGCGGATGCGACGGGTCGACACGGCCCTGCGGCAGGTGCTGGCCGAGGCCATCGGCCGCGAGCTTTCCGACCCCCGGCTGGGTTTCGTGACCATCACACAGGTCGAGGCCACCCAGGACGTCCGCGAGGCGAAGGTCTATTTCACGTGCCTGCGTCAGCGCGACCGGCAGGCGAGCCAGGAAGCGCTCGACTCCGCCCGCGGAGTGCTCCAGGCGCGCGTCGCCCGCGAGCTGCGCACCCGCCAGACGCCGCAACTCACATTCATCTACGACAGCACGCAGGAGGACGCGGTGGCGCTCACCCGGCTCATCGACGAGGTCACCGGCGAGAGGCCGGCTTCGTGACGGTCTCGACCCGTCAGGACGCGACCGCGGCGCAGGTGGCCCGGGCGCTGCTGGAGCCGGGCACCCGGCCCGTCATCTCGGCACACCACAACCCGGACGCCGATGCGATCGGGTCGATGCTGGGCCTGGGACGCGCCCTGCGGGCCGCCGGGCAGGACGTCACCCTGGCGCACCCGGACGACCCACCGGTGCCCGACGACCTGCGCTTCCTGCTGGAGACGGGCGAGGCGATCACGAGCGTGCCGCCGGATGACCTGGGCGAACGGACCCTGGTGACGGTCGATTGCGCCAGCGAGCTGCGGCTCTGGAAGGAGCCGGTTCACGAGCGCGCCGCGCGGGTCATCAACATCGACCACCACCAGGACAACACGCGCTTCGGGCACCTCAACCTGGTCGTGCCCGACGCGTCGAGCACCGCCGAGGTGCTCATGGCCGTGATCGCGGAGTTGGGCGTGGCCCTGGACGCCCGGATCGCGACGCCGCTGTACGCCGGCATGGTCACCGACACCGGTCGCTTCGGCTATACCAACAGCAGCCCGGCGACGCACCGCGCGGCGGCCGCGCTGGTGGAGGCCGGCGCCGACCACGCCGAACTTGCGCGCCGGCTGTATGAGGACCAGCCGCTCGACCGGCTCCGGCTGATGGGCGCGGCGTTGGCCCGGGCCCAGGTGTTGGCCGGCGGGCGCATGATGGCATCGGTGCTCACACGGGCCGACTTCGCGGCCGCCGGTGGCGACGACAGCGAGGGCATCGTCGAGGTGATGCGCAGCGGCCAGGGCGTGGAGGTCGCGGCGCTGGTGCGCGAGTCCGGGCCCGAGGGCAGCTACCGCGTATCGCTGCGGTCGGTGGATCCCGATGTGGACATGTCCGCGATCGCGCGCGAAGAGGGGGGCGGAGGCCATCGTGCCGCCGCGGGATTCAGCACCCGCCGGCCGCCGCAGGAGCTCATCCCGTGGCTCGAGGACTGCGTCACCTCCCGGCTTCGAGCCGCGGGGAACGGTGCCTGAGTCCGCCACGGCGGTGGGGCTGCTCCCCGAGCTCTGGTTGCTCGACAAGCCCGCCGGCCCCACGTCCCATGACATCGTGGGACGCGTGCGCCGCGTGCTGGGGCGCCGGGTGAAGGTGGGACACGCCGGCACCCTCGACCCGTTCGCCACCGGTCTGCTGGTGGTCCTGTCGGGCCGGGCCACGCGCCTCGCGGCGGTCATGTCCGGCCTGGACAAGCGCTATCGGGCGACGATCCGCACCGGGTGGGTCTCGGCGACGGGCGACCCCGAAGGCCCACTGGAGCGCAGCGGTGAGCCGGCGTCGGGATCGGCCATCGCACAGGCCCTCGCCGCGTTCCGCGGCCCTCAGCGCCAGCGGGTGCCGGCGTACTCGGCCGTGAAGGTCGACGGTGAACGCCTCTACCGCAAAGCCCGTCGCGGCGAGGCGGTGGAGGCCCCCGAGCGCCCCATTGAGATCATGTCGCTGGAACTGGTGGAGGACCTGGGCGACGGCCGCGCGGTGCTCGATGTGCACTGCTCGAAGGGGACCTACATTCGCCAGCTCGTCGCCGACATCGGCACCGCCCTGGGGTGCGGTGCCTACTGCGACGCGCTGCGACGCACGCATGTGGGCGACCTCTCGATCGACGAGGCGATCGCCGTCGACGATGTGCGCCCCGGCGCGGGCCTGGAACCGGCGCTCGGCCTTGCGCATCTGCCCTCCGCCGACGTGGACGCGCAGGACGCGCTGGCGATGGCCCACGGGCGCACGGTGTCCGGCGACGGCAGCGGGCAGATAGCGGTGCGGTACGCGGGCCGGCTGGTGGCGGTGGCCGAGGGCGATGGCGCCGGGACACTGCGCCCGCGCGTGGTGATCCTGGGCCCCGAGGACCTGGCGTGAAGCGCTACCGCTCCCTGGGCGACCTGCCGCTGGGTGGCGGGCGGCGGGTGGTCGCCATCGGCACATTCGACGGCGTCCATGTGGGACATCAGCGCATCATCGGACGTGCGATCGAGATCGCGCGCGAGCGTGGCCTGCCGGCGATGGCGCTCACGTTCGAGCCCTCGCCGATGTCGGTGCTGCGTCCGGAGCTGCACCAGACCGTCCTGACACATCTCTCCATGAAGACGCAGCTCATCGCGGCGCTCGGGGTCGACGAGCTCCTGGTGGCGCCGTTCACCCGCGGGTTCGCGCGGCTGCGCGCCGACCGCTTCGCGGAGATGCTGGTCTCGGCCCCGGTGGCGGCCGATGCGGTGGTGGTGGGCGGGAATTTCCGCTTCGGCCACGGCGGGGTCGGCACCGCGGAGTCGCTGCGGGCTTTCGGCCACACGCGTGCGATGCGCGTGGAGGTGCCCGACATCGTCACCAGCGCCGACGACAAGCCGATCTCCTCAACGCGCATCCGGCGCTTGGTCGCCACGGGCCAGGTGGAGTCGGTGATCCCGCTGCTCGGCCGCGCCCACAGCGTGGAGGGCGTGGTGGTGCCCGGCGACCAGCGAGGCCGGACGCTCGGGTTCCCCACGGCGAACCTCGAGATCCCGGCCAACTCGGCCGTGCCGGGCCGGGGCGTCTATGCCGCCCGGGCCGTGCTCACCTCCGGCCGTCTCGCCGCGGCGGTGAACATCGGCGTGTCGCCCACCTTCACCTCGGCGGATCGCGATGCGCGCCTGCGTCTGGAGGCGTTCCTGATCGACCACGACGGGAGCGAGCTCTACGGGCAGCCGATGCGCATCGATTTCCTCGAGCGCCTGCGCGAGGAGCGCCGGTTCCCGTCGGCCGAGGCCCTGGTGGAGCAGATCACGGCCGACGTCGCGCGCACGCGCGAGGTCGTGGGGCATCTGTAGGCCGTCCGTGGGCCCGTGCTATGGTCGCCGGGCCTCGGGCGCCTGCGCGCCCCCCTGCCTGCGTGGCGCCCACGACAACGATGGGCAGACCGCACCAGGAGAGGCCGACACGACACGACCCGGTGCGGCTGCGGCTGCGCCGCGGCTGAGCTGAGGAGCATCGAATGCTGACGAAGGACGCGAAGACCGAGGTGATCGGGACCCACCGTCGCCACGAGAGCGACACCGGTTCCCCGCAGGTCCAGGTGGCCATCCTCACCGAGCGCATCAACCAGCTCACCGAGCACCTCAAGACGCACAAGAAGGATCACCACTCGCGCCGCGGGCTGCTGAAGCTCGTCGGCCGCCGTCGCCGCCTGTTGAACTACCTGCAGCGGGTCGACCTCGACGGGTACCGCGAGCTCACCAAGACGCTCGGCCTGCGCAGGTAGACACCACACGCACGGCGGCGACACGCGACGGACGTATGGGACGGGACGACGCGAAGCTGAGCCGGCGGCGGGTGCCGCCGGCATGAGGGCCCGGGCCGGAGTGGCCGCGGGCGGACAAGGGACGTGACATGGCAGTAGAGACTGTGACCGCGCAGATCGGCGATTCGCCGATCACATTCGAGACGGGCAAGCTGGCGAAGCAGGCCAACGGGGCCGTGGTGGTCCGCGCCGGCGACACGATGGTCCTGGTGACCGCCGTGGGTGCCCAGGTGGCGCGACCGGGGGCCGACTTCTTCCCGCTCACCGTGGACGTCGAGGAGCGCATGTACGCCGCGGGCAAGATCCCCGGCGGCTTCATCAAGCGCGAGTCGCGGCCGAGCGACCGGGCCACGCTGACGGCCCGCATGACCGACCGCCCGATCCGGCCGCTGTGGCCGAAGGGCTACCGCAACGAGACGCAGGTGATCGCCACCACCCTCTCGGTGGACCAGGTGAACGCGTTCGACATCCTCGCCATCAACGGCGCGTCGGCCGCCCTGATGCTCTCCGAGCTGCCCTTCCAGGGCCCGGTCGGTGCCGTGCGCATCGGCCTGATCGGTGACGAGTTCATCATCAACCCGACGCTGCAGGAGTCCGAGGAGTCCGAGCTGGACCTCGTGGTCGCCGGCACCCCGGACGCGATCTCCATGGTCGAGGCCGGTGCCAAGGAGATCGACGAGGAGACGATGCTCGAGGCGCTGCAGATCGCGCACGACGAGATCAAGCTCCTGTGCGAGGCGCAGGTCGAGCTGCAGAAGAAGGCCGGCAAGCCCAAGTGGGACATCGCCGGCGCGCCCGTGGACGAGGCGCTGGTCGCCAAGGTGGAGAAGGCCACCGGTGCCGAGCTCACCGAGGCGACGCTGGAGCAGGCCAAGCTGGCCCGCCGCGACAAGATCGCCGCGGTCCGCGCCGCGACGCTCGCCGCGCTGACCACCGAGGAGTCGACCCCGGACGAGATCGCCGCCGTGAACGGGGCGTTCGACGCCCTGAACAAGCGGATCATCCGCCGGCGCATCGCCGTGGACAAGCAGCGCCCCGACGGCCGCAAGTCCGACGAGATCCGTCCGATCACCTGCGAGGTGGGCGTGGCCCCGCGCGTCCACGGCTCGGGTCTGTTCACCCGCGGTGAGACCCAGGTGATGACGCTGCTGGCGCTCGGTACCACCAAGGAGGCCCAGCGCATCGACGGCCTCGGCATCGAGTCCACCAAGCGCTACATCCACCACTACAACTTCCCGCCCTACAGCGTGGGTGAGACCGGCTTCATGCGCGGCCCCAAGCGCCGCGACATCGGGCACGGCGCGCTGGCCGAGCGGGCGCTGGTGGGGATGATCCCCGACGACACCGAGTTCCCGTACACCCTCCGGCTCGTGTCGGAGACCCTGGAGAGCAACGGGTCGTCGTCGATGGCGTCGGTCTGCGGCTCGACCCTGGCCCTGCTGGACGCCGGCGTGAACATCACGCGCCCGGTCGCCGGCATCGCCATGGGTCTCATCAAGGAGGGCGACGACTACATCGTGCTCTCCGACATCCAGGGCGACGAGGATCACCTCGGCGACATGGACTTCAAGGTCGCGGGCACCTCGGACGGCATCACCGCGCTCCAGATGGACATCAAGATCAACGGCGTCACCTTCGACATCCTCCGCGACGCGCTCGCGCAGGCGAAGGAGGGCCGCACGCACATCCTCGGGAAGATGGCCGAGGCGATCTCAGCCCCGCGCGAGGAGCTCTCGCAGTGGGCGCCGCGCATCACGGCGATCAAGATCGATCCGGACCGGATCGGCACCGTCATCGGGAAGGGTGGCGAGACCATCCGCGGCCTGGAGGCCGACTACGAGGTCGAGATCTCCATCGAGGACGACGGCACCGTGAAGGTGTACGGCGTGGACGGCCTGAAGGCCGACGCCGCCGTGGAGCAGATCCGCGCCCTCACCAAGGACGTGGAGATCGGTGACGTCTACATGGCCGCGAAGGTCGTGAAGACCACGACGTTCGGCGCCTTCGTGGAGCTCACCAAGGGCAACGACGGCCTGCTTCACATCTCCAACCTCGGCGCCGGCCGGGTGGAGAAGGTGGAGGACGTCATCAACCGCGGTGACACCGTCGACGTGCGGGTGGTCGAGGTGGACAAGGCCCGCGGCCGCATCGGCCTGCGGATCCTGGGCACCGAGGACGACGCCCCGGTCGCGGACAACGGCTCCGGGGACGGCGAGGACGAGCGTCCGCGCCGGCGTCGCCGCCGCCTGTCGGCCGCCGAGTGACCGGCGGACCCCGCATCACCACCACCGCCGGCGGACTCCGGGTCATCTCGGAGTCCATGCCGGCGGTGCGTTCCATCGCCGTCGGGGCGTGGATCGGTGTGGGGTCCCGTTTCGAGACCCCCGCGCAGGCGGGGGTCTCCCATTTCCTCGAGCACATGCTGTTCAAGGGCACACCCACCCTGTCGCCCGAGGAGATCGCGCAGACCTTCGACGGTCTCGGCGGTGAGGTGAACGCGGCGACCGGGCGTGACTACACGGTGCTGTACGCCCGGGTCCTCGACGAGTTGCTGGACCGCGCGCTCCCCGTGCTGGCCGACATGCTCCAGCGGCCCACCTTCATGGACCTGGAACAGGAACGTGAGGTGGTGCTGGAGGAGATCGCGATGTACGAGGACGATCCCCAGGACCAGATCCACGACCTCGTCAGCCAGGCCGTGTTCCCCGACCAGCCGCTGGGGCGGCCGGTCATCGGCACGGCGGACGTCGTCGGCTCGGTCACGCACGATGAGGTGCGTGGCTACCACCGGCGCCACTACGCCGCGCCGAACATCGTCATCGCCGCCGCCGGCAATGTCGACCACGACGGTCTGGTCGAGATGTGCGAGCGGCTGCTGGGCGACCTGCCGAGTGTCCACATCCCCAGCGAGATCGAGCCGGCGAGCCCCGGGCGTCCCTCCTTGGTCGTGAAGGAGAAGACCACCGAGCAGTACCACCTGTGCCTCGGGGGACCGGGGCTGTCGCGCAACGACCCGCGCCGGCACGCGCAGGGCGTCCTCGACACGGTTCTGGGCGGATCGATGAGCAGCCGCCTGTTCCAGGAGGTGCGCGAGAAGCGCGGTCTCGCGTATTCGGTGGGCTCATACGCGTCCGGATATGCCGACACCGGCCAGGTGGGGGTCTTCCTCGGGACGCGCGAGGACAACCTCGGCACCGCCTGCGACATCATCCGCACCGAGCTGCGCCGGTTGGCCGACGAGCCGCTGGGCCAGGACGAACTGCGCCGCGCGAAGGACCACCTGCGCGGCCGCCTGGTGCTGAGCATGGAGAGTTCCGGCACCCGCATGAACCGGATCGGCCGGTCCGTGCTCACCGGGACCGAGTTGCTGAGCGTCGATGAGCTGGTGGAGCGCATCGGCGCCGTCACGGCGGACGACGTGCAGGCCCTGGCGGCCGAGTACTGGCAGCCCGAGCAGATGTCGGTGGCGGCCATCGGCCCGCGCGGCGATGCCATCCGAGCGGCCGTGGAGCGTCTCTCCCCGGGGTTCGCGGCCGTCTGATGCGGCGGCGCGGCTGGACGTCGTCCGGCCGGTCGGTGACCATGCGCCGCATGCCCGTCATCCTCCGTCTCGCCACGACGGTGGCCGCGGCGATCGGCGCCGGCGCCGGCGCCACATCCGCGACCGCGTCGCTCGTCCCGATCGTGAGGGGGGACCTGCCCGCGGTGGAGCGGGCGGTCGGGGCCGCCACCACACCCGACCGCATCCAGGCGGCCTACGACGCCGCGCGGGACATGCGCGAGGAGCTGCGGCGCGTCGAGCCCCGCAGCCCGCGGTGTGCGGCGCTCTATGCCGGGCTGGTGCGCTACGCCGACGGGCGGGTGCGCCAGATGGAGGGGCGGGACCGTCCGAGCCTCGGGGATGTGCGCGCAGGTGCGCGCGCCGCGGCGGCCGCCCGCGCCGACGTGATGCGCGCGACGCGCACGTGCCCGGGGGGCCCGACGCGCCGCCGCGCCGGGTCGCCACCCGTCGATCCGTCCGACGGCGAGGCGTACTTCGGTGCGGTGGTGGCGCGCGCCCCCTCGGGTGCGAGGACCGCCACCCTGAGCGTGGGCGGAGGTCCGGAGCAGACGGTGGTGGTGCGCGCCGGGCGCGCCCGGTTCCGTGTGGGTGCAGCCGCCGGCGTGCATGACCTGCGGATCCGGTTCCTCGTGGGCACCCGGGTGACCGGCGCGGTGCGGGTGCGCGGCGCGGTCCTGCTGCCCGGGACGGCCCGCACGCGGGCGGCGCCGCCGACGCGTGACCCGAGCGTGCAGCGGAGTGTCCGCGCGGCCGTGGCCGGCCACATGGCCGCCGCATGGGTGCACCACCTGGGCGACGGCCGCTCGGCGGGTGCGGGGGCCGATGTGCCGTACCCGGCCGCGTCCCTCGTGAAGCTGGGGCTGCTGGCGGAGGGGCTCGCGCGTCTGCGCCCGGGCCCGGCCCGGTCCGCACACGCCCACGACCTTCGGGCCATGGCGACATGGTCCAGCAACCTCGCGGCCAACCGGCTGCTGCGGACGCTGGGCGGCCCGCGCGCCGCCGCCGCGGGCCTGCGACGGCTCGGCGCGCGCGACAGCACCTACCCCGGTGACTACATCGTGGGGACGGCGACCGGCCGGACGGCGCGCCCGCCGCTGAGCTCGCGGCGCGTCACCACGGCCCGCGACATGGGACGGATGCTCGCCGCGTTGCACGACGCCGCCGCCGGCGCACCCGGCGCGGGGCTCGATGCCCGGTCGGGCCGCCTGGCGCTGGGCTGGCTGCTGGCCTCGCAGCAGCGCGGCGAGAACCGCAGCCTCCTGGCCGGCGGGGCCCCAGGGCTCCCGATCGCGCAGAAGAACGGATGGACCGCATCGGTACGCCACGGGGCCGGGATCATCTACACGCCGACCGGGCCACGGATCGCCGTGCTGCTCACCCACGACGCCGCCGGGGTCCCGGTGGCGCGCGCCCGGTCGCTGGGTGCGAGCCTCGCGCGGATCGCGACGGACTGAGGTGGCGGACACGATGCGCCGCCGGCGCAGGCCGGTGCCGTGGGTCCCCGGGATGCCCGGCGGGACATGGCGCGCCGCGCTGCTTGCCGTGGCGGTGGGCGTCGCGTTCGCCGACTCCTCGATCGTCGTCATCGCCCTGCCCGAGATGCTGGGGGCGTTCGACACCACGATCCCCACGGTGTCGTGGGTGATCACGGCCTACAACCTCGCGGTCGCCGTGGTGGCGCTGGCGCTGGTACCGGTGCTGCGCCGTCTCTCGTCGGCGTGGCTCACCCGCGGCGGTCTGGCGCTCTTCGCCGCCGCATGCGTGATGTGCTCGGCGGCTCAGGAACTCGGCCTCCTCATCACCGGTCGGGCCCTCCAAGGCGTGGGTGCTGCGATGTTGCTGGCCGGCGCGGTGCCGCTGCTGGTGGCGATCGCCGGCACCGGGGCGACCGGGACGCGGATCTGGGGGGCCGCCGCCGTCGTCGGCGCGGCCGTGGGTCCCGCCCTGGGCGGCCTGCTCACCCAGGCCTTCGACTGGCGAAGCATCTTCATCGCGCAGGTCCCGGTCGCCGTGGTCGCCATCGTCGCCGTCTCCGGTGTCGCGGCGGCCGCGACCCGGACGCAGACGGCCACCGCCACCGGCGCCGATTCCGGTGGCCGCGTGGCGCGCCTCGCCGCCGGCGTGGCCCTGGCACTCGTCTCGGCGGCGCTCGTGGGCGCGCTCTTCCTGGCATCGGTGCTGGTGATCGATGGGTGGGGGCACGAGCCGCTCTTCGCGGCGCTGGTGGTGTCCGCCCTGCCGGCGGGGGCGGTTGTCGCCGGGCCGGTCGCGCGTCATGCCGACAGGATGGTGGCGATGGCCGGCGGCATCGTGATTGTGGCCGGCAGCCTCGTGGCGATGGGCCTGGTGCGGGCGTCGGACCCGGTCTCGATCTCGGTGGCGCTGCTCTTGTGTGGCATCGGCCTGGGCCTGTGCATGCCGCCGCTCACGCGAATCTCGCTCCAGGGGCCGGACCCCGCCGCCGCCGGGAGCTGGTCGGTGGGTGCCCGCCACCTCGGCCTGGTGGTGGGGCTGGTGCTGATGGCGCCGCTGCTCGCCTCGAGCCTGAGCGGCGTGACCGACCGGGCCGAACTGGTGGGCGCGGCCCACCTGGTGGACGCACCGATCTCCATCGAGGAGAAGATCGCCATCGGCGTCGCACTCCAGGACGCCCTGCGCGTGACCCCGAATGGTTCGGTCCCGGACCTGCGATCCGCCGTGGGGGCGGGGGGCGACCCGGACGAGCCGGCCCGCGCCGCACTGGGCGACCGGCTCCACGACCTGGTGGCCCCGGCCGTGACGCGCGGCTTTCGCAGCTCGTTCCTCCTGTGTGCGCTGCTCGGCATCCTGGCGCTGATCCCCCTGGCGGCGCTGCGTCGGGCGCCGGCATGACGCGCCGTTCCCACGCCGCGGTGCTGGCGGCGCTGATCGCGGTGGCCGCGCTGGTCGTCTTCGAGATCTCCCGCGGCGCGCTGGGCGACGGTGCGCTGGCGCTGCCGGACCCCTGTTCACGGACCGTGGG
>JBIQJW010000305.1:0-1674 GCA_044507145.1 Actinomycetota bacterium | reverse complement strand
GTTCTGGCTCAACGTCATCATCCTGTCGTCCTACGTGCTGCCCTACTGGGAAGCGCTGAGCTGACCGAAGCCGACAGAAGGTGACTCGTAGACCCGCGCCCAGGTGCCTGATCTTTAGCCACATCTCAGGGGTCGGGGAGGGTGGCCGCGAGGCGGGCCCCCGCGAGCAGGGTGTCGAGCGCGAACCAGCCCCGCCACAGCGTGCGCCAGCCCGGGGGGCCGTCCCGCCGGCGCCCCTGATGCCCGCCCAGGCGCGCCACCTGCCGCAGCAACGCCCCCGCCGTGGTCGCCGCCGGCAGCGTCAACCGCGCGGCCAGCAGCGCGATCGCCAGCGGCGGGGCGAGGTCCGTCGCCGGCCGGTCGGGCTGCGTGCGTCCCAGGGCGCGCAGCCGCAGCAACCGCACCGCCACCGGCACCAGGATCCCCAGCCGGCGCCGGATCGGCGCGCCATCACGTAGCTGACTGGTCTCGGCACCGCAGCCGGTTTTCAGGCACTGGTGGAAGTCCTCGATCGTCCACCGCGCCGTGTACCAGTCCCGGCGTTCCCAGGCCGCGTCCACCGTCTCGACCGGCACGGTCGTCACCAGCAGCCACTCCACCGGGGCGGCCACCTCGGCCGGCGGATCGTCCTCCCACACCCGCACCGCCCAGGCCGGAATCGGGTCGGGTTTCGGGCGGTCGCGCGGGGTGTTGGTGGGCGGCATGAGCGTGAGCGCGGTCCAGCTGACCGCCACCATCGTGTCGCGGGCCGGCTGCCCGGGTCGCGCCGGCAGGGCCAGGGGCCGGTGATCGGCGGCCGGCTGCGCGCGCAGGGTGTCGACCAGCCGCCCGGGCAGCGCGGTGGCGTCGGTGATGCCCCGGTTCTGGACCACCCGCACCAGCACGGCGGCCCCGACGGCCTGGCAGGCGGCGAGAAAGCTGTAGCAGTCGGCGCCCCGGTCGGCGACATGCACCCAGACCGTGTCCGGCGGCGGTGGCCCGATGGTCGTGACGAGCCGGCCCCAGACCGCGGACTCGCGGTCGCGTTTGGCGCGCTGGGCGCTGGTCTCGGTGCGGGCCGGGGGGTGGTCGGCGGCGGCGGCGCGGGTCCAGACCCCGGCCCCGAGCACGCCCAACGGCTCGCGCGGCGCGGGGCGCACGGCAAGCACGGTCTGCAGGTGGGCCCCGTGCCCGGCCCTGGGTCCGATCGGACCGAGCCCGGTGGTGGCCGGATGGGCCGAGCAGTCGAGCGTGGTGGTGTCCTGGACCAGCAGCACGGTGCCGCCGGTGGCGGCGGCGCGGGTCTGGGCCAGGTGCGGGGCGAGGATCGCGTCGAAGGTGACGGCGTCGTTGCCGAGCAGGCGGTAGGCGCCGTGCAGCGCGGCGGGGTCGGCCAGTTGCTGGGGCAGCGAGGCCTGCGGATTGGCGGTGATGGCGGCGGCGGTGGTCACCAGGCGCTGCGTCAGGCGGGCATCGCCAAGGTCGGCGGTCCCGAACGTCTCGGTCGCCCAGCGGTCGGGCGGCAGGACGGGACGATCCATGCGGCTGCCTCCGGGGTGAGCGGGCCGGCACCGCGCCGGTCGCGATGCCCCTCCCCCGCATCGCCGATTCCGCGCCACCGAGATGTGGCTAAAGATCAGGCACCTGGGCGCGGGTCTACGAATCGGCGTCGTTGTCGAGGAGGTCGGGGCGCCA
>JBIQJW010000304.1:0-1679 GCA_044507145.1 Actinomycetota bacterium | reverse complement strand
GTTCGCGGTGAACGCCGAGTGGGCCGGGGCGGGCCACCGGCTGCGTGCCGGCGACACCGTTGCGCTCATCACCCCGGTGTCGGGCGGATGATCGCCCTCACGCCCGACCCGCTGGATCCCGAGGCGGCCCGCGCCGCGGTGGAGGACCCCGAGCACGGCGGCCTGTGCGTGTTCGTGGGCCTCACGCGCCGCGAAGACGGTGTGCGGGCCGTCACCGCGCTGGAGTACGACGCGTACGCGGAACTGGCCGTCGCCGAGATGACCCGGATCGCCCGCGATGCCGAACGGCGCCACGGCGCGCGCGTGGCCATCGTCCACCGGGTGGGCATGGTCGCCGTGGGTGAGCCGTCGGTGGTGGTTGCGGCCTCAGCACCGCACCGCGCCGAGGCGTTTGCCGCCTGCCGCGACGGGATCGACCGGCTGAAGGCGTCGGTGCCCATCTGGAAGTGCGCCCACTTCGCCGACGGCGGACGTGAGTGGGACCCCGGCGCCCCGGGGGCGCCCGCCGCGTGACCGCGGGCGGGGAGGGCCGAACGGCCCGGACCGGGGTGACATCCGCCGGGCGTGGCGGCGCCCGGGTGGATCGGCGCCACCTCAATCGCTATTTTTCTACTCATTCACGGAGAAAATAGTGATCGACCGGGAGGCGGCGTGCGGCCAGGGGCGGATCAGGCGCAGAGCGGCACCACGGGGTGCCCCACGCCCGGCCGCCGCGCCACCGAACGGATGGGGACCGTGGGCGGACCCCCGTGGCAACTGCCCGCCGGCCTGCTGGCGGCCGCGGCGGCCGCCCAGGTGGTGGCGACGCTGCTCCTCATCGGGGTCGCCGACGATCTCGCCGCCGGCCGCTTCTACGGACCCACGCAACTGGCGGCGGCCCACCTGTTCGGCCTCGCATTCCTGTCGGTGGCGATCATCGGCGCGCTGCTGCAACTGGCGCCGGTGGTGCTGCGCCGGCAGGTGGCCGGCCCCGACATGGCCACCGCGGTGGGCGTCACGTTCGCCGGCGGCCCGTGGGCCCTCGCCGGCGGGTTCATCCTGGAGCGCGAGGTCGCGGTCGCCACCGGCGGCACGCTGGTGGTACTGAGCGGCGCGGCGATGGTCGTGCTGCTGGCCCGCGTGCTGCACGGCGCGGCGCGCGCCGGCACGCTGGGGGCGCCGGGCGTGGCCTTGGCGGCCTCCATGGCGTGGTTCGCCGTGGTGCTCGCGATGGGCGGCCTGATGGCCGCGAACTTCGTTTCGCCGTTCCTGTCCGTCGACCGCACCGACCTGATCGCCGGCCACGCCGCCGTGGCCATCCTGGGATGGGTGGGCGGCACGATCCTGGCCGTGTCGCTGAAGCTCGCGCCGATGTTCGCCCTGGCGCACGGCGGGCACCCGCGGCTGGGGCCCACGGCGATCGCGCTGTGGCATCTCGGGGTCGCACCCTTGGCGATCGGCCTTATGAGCGGGCGCTCCGGGCTCGCGATCGCCGGCGCCCTGATCCTGGCCGTGGCCGCCGTCGTGGCGATCGCCTTCGCACTCGACGTCATCCGCTCGCGCCGGCGTCGCATCGAGGCCCCGCTGGCCCACCTCATGTTCGGCCTGGTGGGCGTGCTGGTGGCCTGTGTGCTTGCCCTGCGCGGGTGGTGGGGCGATGCCGACCCGGTGCGCACCGCCACCGCCGTGGTGCTGCTGGC
>JBIQJW010000073.1:0-10561 GCA_044507145.1 Actinomycetota bacterium | reverse complement strand
CCCCCTGCGAGGACTCCGCCCTGGGAAGGTTTGCAGCGAGCCCTCCGTCAGCGCCCCCGCTAGGCGGCGGTGACGCCTACGGCGAGACCGCCAACCATCAGAACACCAATGAGGACCCAACCGATGGCGCCGATGCGGCCGTAGGCGAGGTGGCCGCGGCCGAATCCGGAGAGGACGAAGGCCGCCGCCGCGCCGCCGAGGATGCCGCCCAGGTGACCACCGACGGAGATGCCGGGGATGAGGAAGGTGATGGCCAGGTTGAGCAGGAGGAGCATCCCCACGGTGGAGCCGAGCAGGGAGACGCCCTTCTGGCGTTCGAGGAGGTACAGCGCGGCCATGAGCCCGAAGACACCGCCGGAGGCTCCGACGGTGAGCGAGTCCGGGGAGAGGACGAGCGCGCCGGCGGAGCCCCAGAGGATGGCGGTGAAGTAGATGGCGAGGAACCGCCCGGCGCCGGCATAGCGTTCCAAGGCGCTACCGAGGATCCACAGCAGGTACATGTTGAAGAGAATGTGGAACACGCTGGCGTGGAGGAATCCCCCGGTGACCATGCGGTACCACTCGCCGTCGGCGACGGCGGGACCGTAGACGGCCCCGTCACGGACCAATGCAGAGCCCGCGACGCCGCTCACCCCGACGCCCTGGAGCAGCTCGGCGAGGTACACCAGCACGTTCACCACCACGAGCGTGGTGGTGGCGATGGCGGTGCCCGACCGCTCGGCGGCGCGCATGCGCCGGATCGGCGCCGGCGCGCGCCGGCCGCCGCCGGCGCATTCGGGGCAGCGCATGCCCACGGCCGCCTGGGTCATGCAGTCGGTGCAGATGGCCCGCCCGCAGTTGGAACACGAGAGGAGCGTCTCGCGCCCGGGGTGCCGGTAGCAGTGACGCGTCTGGAGGGTTCCGGGGGTGGGGTCGTCCATCCGCACACATTGTAGGGACGTGAGGGCCGATGGCCCGGACCGCTCAGCGCCGGCGGACGGCGGTGCTCCATACGCCGGTGGGGCGACCGGCGGGCGACGGGTCGCGCCGGCCCCTGCGCCGGGCGGCGATGAGGCAGATGATCCCGGCGCCGAGAAGCCCGAGCGCGGTCCGTTGGGGGCTCACCGCCCAGCACACCCCGAGGACGAGGACGGCCGCCAGCACCATGGCGATGCGGGTCTTGGCCACGGTCGAGAGCCGGGCGATCCGTGTCCGCAGGTCGACGCGGACGGGCGGTGGGTCGCGGCGCGCACGCAGGGCGACCTGGAAGCGGTCGACCGCCTGCGCCTCCGCCAGCGTGCGCGGGCCGTGCCCGGCCGGTGGCTGCAGCGTGTGGTCCCATCCCTCGCGCCGGGCCACCCCTGCCACCAGGGCCATGTCCGCATCGGTCAGTTGCTCCATCTGCACAAAGAGACCATCGGCGGGCCGGCCGTACGTTCTGAGCAGCGGAGCGACATTGACACCGATCGGGTGGCCCCCTTCGGGCCCCGCATTGACGCGGGCCCCTCGGGAGGTTTTACTCCCAAGCCCCTGACGCGCCCCCATGGTCGCGGGTCGGCGTCAGCATGCTCCGCCGGACCCCCCTACCCCGAGGCCCGCGCATGAAGATTCCGTCGCCGTTCGCCGCCATCCCCACGCGGGGACTTCCCGAGCTGAAAGAGCACGATGCGTGCGCCCTCGCGGCGTTCGCGACGCGGGACGGCACGCCCAGCCGGGCGATGCTGGAGTGCGCGCTCACCTCGTTGCAGATGATGGTGCACCGGGCGGGGAGCGTCGACGGCGAGGGTGACGGCAGCGGTGTCCTGATCGACCTCCCGCTGCCCGCGTGGCGCCGGCGCCTGCAGGCCGAGGGCTGTGATCCGGCGCTTGTGGACGATCCGCGCTTCACGGTGGCGCATGTCTTCTTCGACACCGCCGATGTCGCCGACGCACAGATGCCCCGCCTGCTGGAGATCATCGCGGCGCACGGCTTCGAGACGATCTGGAGCGGCGAGGGCATCATCGACCGCAGCGCCCTGGGTCCGCGGGCGTCCGAGACGCCGCCGATCTTCTGTCAGATCGCGGCGCTGGCGAAGGCCCCGGGCAGCGACGCGTCGCGCGAGTGTTACCGCGCGATGGTGGAGATCGAACGCGAGATCGACTGCCATGTCGCCTCATTCTCCGCGAACGACGCCGTCTACAAGGTTCAGGGTCAGCCCGAGGTCATCCAGCGCTTCTACCCGGAGATGCAGGAGCCGGACTTCGCCTCGTCGCGCATCATCGCCCACAACCGGTACTCCACGAACACATACCCGACATTCAGCCGGGTGCAGCCGTTCTCGGTGCTTGGGCACAACGGCGAGATCAACACCATCGCGCAGTTGCGCGAGCAGACCGAGCAGTTGGGCCTGCCGATCAGCCGCGACGGCTCCGACAGCCAGGACCTGAACCGCCTGCTCGAGGGCCTGATCTTCGAGAAGCGGATCTCGCTGCTGGAGGCGGCCGAGTTCGCCTTCCCGCCGATCCTGGGCGAGGTGCACCGCCTGCCCGCCAGCCTGCAGGACCTCTACGTGCACTACCGCGAAGCGCTGGGCCCGTACGCCCAGGGCCCGGTGGCCCTGGCCTGCCGGGCGGCGGACGAGATGATCTTCGCCGTCGACGCCCTGGGCCTGCGGCCGCTGTGGTGGATGGAGACCGCCGACTGGTACGTGGTGTCGTCCGAGCCGGGCATCCTGCCGGTGGCCGGCCTCACACGCGACCCGGCCCCGCTCGCACCGGGCGAGAAGGTCGCCATCATCACCGAGGAGGGCGGCGGCACGCGCGTCCTCGACTACTGGCAGGTTCAGCGCGAGGTGTACGACCGCGCCAAGAGCCGGGGTGCCCTCCCCCACGCCGAGGCGCGTGCCCGCCTGGCCGGTGGTCTGGAGCCGGTCGCCGACGTCACGTTGCCGGACCCGGACGTGACCCCGGATCTCGCACTGGACACGCTTTTGGCGTCGGCCGGGTGGATCGAGAGCGACAAGCAGCAGCTCCAGTTCCACGCCGACCGCGGCGCCGAGCCCATCGGCTCGCTGGGCTGGGATGGCCCGCTGGGCCCGTTCACGCCCGTGCCGATGCCGCTGTCGGACTACCTGCAGGAGACCGTCGCCGTGGTCACCAACCCGGCGATCGACCGCGAGCGCGAGATGGAGCACTTCTCCACGCGCGTGGTCCTGGGGCGCCGGCCCCCGATCGAGGGCGTGGAGCCCGATGCCCCGCAGCGCTGCGAGCTGCGCCTGCCGATCATCCTGGGCGGTATGCGCCCGGGTGGGTGCCCGCTGTCGCTCCCTGAGATGCGCCGAGTGGCCGTGGGCGCCGGCGCCGCCTGCATGGAGGACGTGATGGCGGCGTGGGGCGACCGCGCCACGGTGCTGTCGCTGGCCTACCCCGCCACGGCGGGCGTGCGCGCCTACCTGGACGACCTGAACGCCGCCGCCGTGGACGCCGTGCGCGGCGGCGCCGAACTGCTGGTGCTCAGCGACCTCACCGCCGCGCCCTCCGAGCGCGTGTGCGACCCGCTGCTGGCGGTGGCCTCGGTGGACCGCGCGCTGCGCGGCGCCCGTCACGAGAGCGGCGCCTCGCTGCGCCGTGACGCCAGCCTGGTGCTGCAGAGCGCCGGCATCCGCAACGTGCACGACGTGATGGTGGCGCTCGGCTTCGGCGCGCAGGCGCTCGTGCCCTACGCCCTGATGGAGAAGGCCCTCGACGGACAGCCCGAGCCCTCGCGCGCGGCCGCCAACGTGCTGGACGGCATGCAGAAGGGCATGGAGAAGGTGCTCTCCACCCTCGGCATCCACGAGCTGCGCGGTTACGGCCGGCTGGTGTCGGCCATCGGCGTGGCGCCCGAGGTGCTCGAGATCCTGGGCATCCCCGGCTTCTGTGCCAGCGACGGTCGCGGCCTGGGTATGGACGGCATCGACACGTTCGCCGAGCAGGGCCGCCAGATCCGCGCCGGCGAGGAGAACCCCTCGAAGGTGAAGCTGCCGCGCATGTACCCCAAGGTCTGGAAGGCCCTGGCGCGCGTCGCGAACTCCGAGCGCGGGTACGACGAGTTCGCCGAGACGATCGACAAGCTGGAGACCGAGCAGCCGGTTGCGCTGCGCCACGCGATCCAGCCGCAGTTGGCGCCCGAGGACCGGCGCCTGCCGGCCGACCGGGTCAGCTCGAAGGTGGGCGAGCACAGCCTGCCGTTCGTGATCAGCTCGATGAGCTTCGGCAGCCAGAACGAGACGGCCTTCCGCGCCTACGCCGAGGCGGCGATGCGGGCGGACATGCTCTCGATGAACGGCGAGGGTGGCGAGATCCCGGACATGTACGGGCGCTACCCCAAGCACCGGGGCCAGCAGATCGCCAGCGGCCGCTTCGGCGTGTCGTCGCTGCTGCTGAACTCCTCGGAGTGGGTGGAGATCAAGATCGGCCAGGGCGCGAAGCCCGGCGAGGGCGGCCACCTGCCGGGGTCGAAGGTGACCCAGGCGATCGCCCGCGCCCGCAACGCGGCCGTCGGCAGCGACCTCATCAGCCCGTCGAACAACCACGACCTCTACTCCATCGAGGACCTGGCCCAGCTCATCGACGAGCTCAAGACGGCGAACCCGTTCGCGAAGGTCATCGTGAAGGTGCCGGTGGTGCCCGGTGTGGGGACCATCGCCATCGGTATCGCCAAGGCCGGCGCCGACGTGCTCACCCTGTCCGGCTACGACGGCGGCACCGGCGCCGCGCGTCAGCACGCCCTGCGGCGCGCGGGCCTGCCGTGTGAGATCGGCACCGTGCTGGCGCACCACGCGCTCACCGAGGCCGGCATCCGCGACCGCGTGGAAATCTGGGCCGACGGCGGGCTGCGCAGCGCCGCCGATGCGATCAAGCTCATCTGCCTGGGCGCGAACCGCATCGGCTTCGGCACCGCGTCGATGGTGGCGATCGGCTGCACCATCTGCCGCGGCTGCCAGCTCGACACCTGTCACGTGGGTATCGCCACCCAGATCGAGGACGAGGAGGAGGCGCACGAGCGCGGCCTCAAGCGGTTCGTCCCGCGGGTGTACGAGCCGGCCGTGGAGGCCCTGGTGAGCTACTTCACCTCGATGGGCGAGGCGATGCGCGCGCTGGCCGGCGAGATGGGCGTGGACGACGTGCAGGAGCTGGTGGGTCACGCCGACCGGCTGGTGCAGGTGTCACATCACGATCGCCTGGACCTCACGAGCATGCTGCGCCCCGCCCGTGAGCACATCATCACCGCGCCCAGCGGGACCCCGCGCTTCTTCCGCGCGTTCACCCCGCCGCCGCCGCACCGAGCCCCCGAGGTCGCGGCCGAGCGGCTGTCCTCGGGCGCCGCGCTGGCCGTCGAGGAGGAGACCACCACCGCGGCCGACCGGAATCTCGGTACCGACCTGGCCGGCCTGATCGCCCGGGCCACCACCGGCGTCAACGCCGACTGGCGCAGCAACGGCGCGAGCAACGGCGCCCCCGCCCCGCTGGTGGACCTGGCCTTCACCAAGGGTGCCGCCGTGGGCGGCGGCCTGGCCGCGTTCACGCTCGACGGCGTGCGCGTGCGGGTGTTCGGCGGCGCCCAGGACGGCGTGGGCAAGTGTGCCCTGGGCGGCGAGATCCAGGTGCTGAAGACCCCCAACGACGCCGGCGAGTGGGTGGGCGGCCATGTGGGCAAGAGCTTCGCCTACGGGGCACAGGCGGGTCTGTTCCTGGTGCAGGGCAACGCCGACGCACGCGCGGGCATCCGCCTGTCGGGTGCCGACATGGTGCTGGGCGGCGAGCCCACCGAACCGCTCGACGACCGCCTGGGCACCCTGGCGTCGCGGGCGAACTGCAAGGGTTTCGCCTTCGAGTACATGACCGGTGGCCGCGTGGTGGTGCTGGGTGACCCCGGTCCGTGGCTGTGCTCGGGGATGACCGGCGGTGTGGTGTACGTGCGCCAGAACCCCGAGTGGAACCTGGACACCACGGCGGTGCGCCGCCGTCTGTCGAAGGCCGCGAAGGTGAGCCTGGTGACGCCGGACGAGACCGACGTGATGAACATCACCGAACTGCTGGGCGCGTACGAGGGTGCCCTGCGCGGCTCGGGGCAGGATGCCGCCGCCGACCGGCTTGCGCCGCTGCTGGAGGATCCGGCCGAGCACTTCATCACGGTCACCCCGGTCACCCAGCAGGCGGACCCGAACATCTCGACCGAGTAGCGCACCGGCGTGCCGCCGGTGGACGTCCTCCTCGCGACGGACGGCCAGGACCGGGGGGCCCGTTTCGGGCTCCTCGGTACCGAGGCCACGATCGGCCGTGGGCCCGTGATGGACCTGGTCCTCACCGACCCGCGGGTCTCGCGCCGCCACGCCATGCTTCGGATGGACGGCGGACGGCTGCTGGTGGAGGACCTCGGTTCCACCGCCGGCACGCTGGTGAACGGGCACCCGGTCACGGAGCCCACCGTGCTGGCGCGCGGCGACCGGCTGCGCCTGGGCGACACCGAGTTGACCGTGGTGTGGACGCCCGGACATTCCCCGGCCGGGCCGCCGGCACCACCCGAGACCTCCCCCACTCCGGTCCCACACGCACCGGCCGCCGTCCCCGACCCGGCGGCGGCTCACCCGCCGGCGCGACCTGCGCCCGGGGCGATCGAGCTCCGGGCGGACGGGGCGCGGCCGGCACGACGGCAGGTGGGCTGGGGTGTCGTCCTGGCCGCGGGCGCCCTCGTGGCGGCGCTGCTCGCGACCATCGCCATCACGCAGCCCGCGCTCAGCGGCCCGGCCGGCACCGTCAGCATCTGGGGAATGGAGATCGCCGGGCTGCGGGCGCTGGTGCTGTGCGCCGGCATCGGAGCCGTGGCCCTCGCCGCCGCGTGGCTCGCGTGCGAGGCCGACGCCGGCCGTGCTGGCGGCCGCGCCCCGCTCGCGGCGGCAGCGTGCGGCTGGGGCGGGCTGGTGACCGGCACGCCGCTGTTCGTCGGCGCGGCCGCCACCCCCGGCTATGAGGCGGCCTCGGGCCTGGGTGCGATGGCCTTCGCCGGCATCGCGTTCGCCGCCTGCGGGGTCGCCCGTCTGGCGCTCATCGCCGGGCCGCGACGGGGCCCGCGAC
This sequence comes from Actinomycetota bacterium, assembly GCA_044507145.1. Lineage (GTDB taxonomy): Bacteria > Actinomycetota > Thermoleophilia > Miltoncostaeales > Miltoncostaeaceae > JAVJSF01. Next base: position 3,487 of record JBIQJW010000073.1, on the reverse strand, counting down.
CGGGCCGCCCCGATCGGGAGGAACTGCTGGTGGGAGCCGGCGCGCTCGGCGGCCTGTGCATGGCGGCCGCCGGCCCCATGACGTGGGTCTCCCGCGGCGGGATCGACATCGGCGGGTTCGACGACACGATCGCGACGGGACGCTGGATCGTGCCGTTCGGGCTCACGGTGGCCGCCGCGTGTGTGATCGCCGCCCTGACCGGGCATCTGGTCGACCGCCGCACCACCCTCCCGGTCGCGGGTGCCGCCGGCGCACTGGCCGGGGCCGGGCTCACCTTCGCCGTCGCGGCAGGGATCTCGCTGTCCGAAGACATCGCGGGATCGGGGCTGACGCTGGCGCTGACCGGTGGTGCCCTGGCGACGTCGGTCACCGTCGGCGGGCTGTTCATGCTCCTCGCGCGGGAGACGGATCCGGACCACGCACCTGCGGAGCGGCACAACCTGCAGTAGGTTCGCCCAATGACCCGGGCGGACCCCAGCTCCACCAGCGCCGCGGTGCTGGAGCTGCGGGATCTCGAGGTGCGCTACGGGCGCGATGCGCCGCCCGCCGTCACCGAGCTGTCGCTCACGGTGCCCGCCGGGGAGGTGTGCGTCCTCATCGGCCCGTCCGGATGCGGGAAGACCACCGCGCTGAAGATGATCAACCGGCTCATCGAGCCAACCGCCGGCACGGTACTGATCGACGGGGTCGACGTCCGCGACCGCGACCCCGCCCGGCTGCGCCGCGAGATCGGGTACGTCATCCAGCAGGTCGGGCTGATGCCGCACCTCACCGTGGCGGCGAACGTCGCGACGGTGCCGATGCTGGTGGGATGGTCGCGCGAACGGACGCGCGTGCGGGGCCGTGAGCTGTTGCAGCTCGTGGGGCTCGATCCGGATGAGTTCTCGGATCGCTACCCGGCCCAGCTCTCAGGGGGCCAGCAGCAGCGGGTGGGCCTGGCGCGCGCGCTCGCCGCCGACCCGCCGCTCATGCTCATGGACGAACCGTTCTCGGCGGTCGACCCCATCACCCGCAACCGCCTCCAGCACGACTTCCTGCGACTGCACCGGACGGTCCCCAAGACCACGGTGATGGTCAGTCATGACATCGATGAGGCGGTCCGTATGGCCGACCGCATCGCCGTGATGCGGGCCGGGCGGCTGGTGCAGTACGCAACGCCGGCCGAACTGCTGGCGCGTCCGGCAGACGATTTCGTCTCGACGCTGCTCGGCGCGGACCGCGCGCTGAAGGGCCTGGCGCTGGTGCGGCTGGAGGACATCGACACGGCGCCGGCGCCGACGGTGCGCGCGGGTGAGCCGATCGCGGCGGTCCGCGAGCGGATCGCCGCGGGCCACCTCACGCCCCCGCCGGAGGGGGTGCTGGTGGTCGATGATGACGAGCGCCCGTTGGCGTGGATCGCGGCGTCGCGGCTCGACCACGTGGACCGGGTGCCGAACCCGCCGCCCGGCGGGGCCGAGCCCCTCCTGGATCACCTCGCCACCCTGCGGGACGCCCTCTCGGCGATCTTCGGCGCGGGCGCGACGCACGGTGCGGTGGTCGACGGCGCGGGACGCTGTGTCGGTGTGATCAGCGCGGCGGACATCGCCCGCCACGCCCACATGCCCGACGCGCGCGGCGCGGAGGTGCGCTGATGGCCGAGGGCATCCGCTGGGACTGGATCGCGGACCACACCGACGACATATCGCGCAACACCGTGGAGCACCTCCAGCTCGTGGGCGCGTCCATGGCGATCTCGATCCTCATCGCCCTACCCATCGCGACCCTCGTCCACCGGCGCCGGACCCTCACGGTGGGCGTCACGGCCGTGTCGGGCGCGCTGTACACGATCCCCAGCCTGGCGATGTTCGCGATCCTCTTGTCGATCTTCGACATCGGCTTCTGGCCCGCCGTCGCCGCTCTGGTGCTGTACTCGCTGCTGATCCTCATCCGCAACGCCGTGGTGGGCCTGCGCAGCGTCCCCGCACCGGTGCGCGACGCCGCCCGGGGCATGGGGCTCACCGAACGGCAGATCCTGATGCGGGTGGCCCTGCCTCTGGCCCTCCCGGCGATCATGACCGGCGTGCGCATCACGGCGGTGAGCACGGTCGGCATCGCGACCATCGCGGTGTTCGTCGGCGGCGGGGGGCTGGGCGAACTGATCTACAGCGACGGTGTACAGCGGGGCCTGTTCCTCACCCCCATCGTCGTCGGCGCGGTGGTGGCCACAGCGCTCGCCATCGCGATCGACCTGGCGCTGATGGGCGTGGAGCGGTGGCTGACCCCCTGGCAGCGTGCGCGGGGGGCCACCTGATGGCGCTGGCCGGTGACGTGTGGACGGCCTTCCAGCAGAACGACGGCTGGGGCCAGACCCGCACCCATGTGGAGCTGTCGCTCGTTGCCCTGGCGATCGCGGCCTCGGCCGGCGTCGTCCTGGGCGTCATCTGCGCCAAGGTCGGCCGCGGGACGTCGTTCATCCTCACCACTGTGGCGAACCTGGGGCGTACGGTGCCGACCTTCGCCCTCATCGCCCTCATCCTCGCCCTCACGTCGCTCGGCTTCTGGCCCGCGGCCGCGGGACTGATCCTGCTGGGCATCCCGCCGATCCTGCTCAACACCACCACCGGGATCCGCGAGGCGGACCGCGGCGCCGTGGAGGCGGCGCGCGGCATGGGCCTCACCCCCCGACAGGTGCTGGGCCGGGTGGAGCTGCCGATGGCGCTGCCGCTCATCTGGGCCGGCATCCGGAACTCGTCGGTGCAGATCATCGCCACCGCGGCCCTCGCCGGCGTGGTGGGGGCCGACGGCCTCGGCGTCATCGTGCAGAGCGGCCTGGCCAACAGCCAGACCGACGTCCTCCTCGCCGGCGCCATCCCCATCACCATCCTGGCGGCCCTCTCCGAGGGCCTCTTCGCCGGCGCCGAGCGCGCCACCACCCCACGCGGCCTGCGGCTCGCCCGCCGGCTCGACCGAGCGATCTGAGGAGACACCGTGAGACGACGCACCACGACAGCTCTGGCCACCCTGGTGGCGGCCTCACTGCTCGTCGTCGCCGCATGCGGCGATGACGATGCCGCAGAGGGGCCCGGTGACGGCACCGCCGTCACCATCTCCGACAAGGGGTTCGCCGAGAGCGCGATCGTCGCGAATATCTACGCCGATGCGCTGGAGCGCCAGGGCTTCGACGTCGAGGTCACCAGCCTCGCCTCGACCGAGCTCGCCGACAAGGCGATCCGGGAGGGATCGATCGACATCTACCCCGAGTACGTCGGCACCGCCTACCTCAACGTCCTGGGCAACAGCCCCGAGGACGCGCCGGACGATCCCGACCTGCAGTTCGCCGCGGTGCAGGACGCCTACGTCGGGCGCGGGCTCACATCGCTACGGCCGGCACCGTTCAACAACGGCAACGAGGTCGCCTGTACCCAGGAGGCCGTCGACGAGCACGACATCACCACGCTCTCGGACCTCGGACGGGCGTCCTCCGAGCTGGTCTACTCGGCCAACGCCG
>JBIQJW010000303.1:0-1692 GCA_044507145.1 Actinomycetota bacterium | reverse complement strand
GGTACAGGACATCGCGCCACAGGGGCACGAGGTCGCGTGGCCGGCCGATCACCCCACGCAGGCGTTCGGCCATCCGCGGGTCCGTCTCGGTGGTGACCACCCGGTCGATGAGGTCGTCGTCGCCGAGGATGTAGAAGCTCACCCGGTCCGCGTTCAGGGCCCGTCGCGCGGCCGCGGCGATCAGCCCCAGCGCATGCTCGAGGTCGGCGTCGGGGTCGAGGGCGTCCGCGAGGGCCTCGCTCACGATCCACTCGCGCGCCTCCGCCGCGGCGACCGCGATCCCCAGCAGCTCTGCAACGCGCCCGAGGACGATCTGCTCGGAGGGCAGGGTCACCGCGGGGGCGCCGATGGGCCACGTGAGCCACAGCGCACCCCACAGCCGTCCCGCCGCCATCACCGGCACCGCGATCTGCATCGATCCGGGCGACGCGCCGATGGCCTCATCCCCCGCCGGCGTGGGGCCGCGGCCCACCGCGTCACCGCCGCGGACGGCCGCGATCGGCCCGGACGCCGCCAACGGCCGGCGGCCCGCCGGCGACCGGCGCACCCCGGCGTGCCAGCTCCCCACGTCGACGGCATCGTCGCCGTCGAAGCGCACCACGCCGGCCGCGTCCGCGCGCAGCAACTGGGCAGCCTCGCGAGCGGCCAGACCCACCAGCGCCGCCGGGGACGACTCGTGGGCGACCGCCGTGGCGATGCGGCGCAGGGCCTCCGTACCGCGCTCGCGGCGGATCACCTCGGTGATGTCGCTCGCGATCACGAGGTACCCGGTCGGGACCCCGCCGGGCCCGGTGATCGGGGCGACGGTCCGGTTCACGTCCAGCGGCAGGCCGCCCGCGCCGCGATAGCGGGTCTCCACCGGGGCGACGTCGCCTGACACCGCCGCCGAGCGCGCCAGCGCTTCGGCCGTGCCCAGCGAGCAGATATCCGACAGCGGTGTCCCCACCATCGCCTCCGCGTCGACGTCCAGCATCAGCGCGGCCCCACGGCCGAACGCCGTGATCGTCCCGGAGAGATCGGTGGTGATGATCGCGAGGCGCAGCGGGGCATCCAGTGCCGCCTGCAGCCTGTCCCCCTCCCCGGGGTCGCGCGCCATCGTGGTTCCGTCCATCGGCGCGGCGTGCATCAGCCCGTCCCGCTCACCGGTGGATCGGGTCCCGGCGACGGCACGCCCGCCTCAGCGCGGAGAGCTGATATGCCCAGAACCATCTGATCAACGGCCGCAGGAGCGGTGCCCCGCGCCCGGTGAAGACCTCCGTGGTGCGCACATGGGTGTCATCGGCGCCACGGGGCAGGAACTCAAAGACATGAGTTCCATGAAACCACAGCCCCCGCCCCGTCCACACCACGCGCCGGCCGGGATCGCTCTCGGTCACCACGCAGTCGAACGTGAACGGACGGTGCCCCACGCGCAGGCCGGCGCCCGGCGTCCACGGGCGGCCGTGCGTCCAGCCGGCGTCGGCCGATCCCAGCCAGTCCCAGGTACGCCAGCCATCGACGTCGGCGAAGACCGACCACACCCGCTCCACCGGCGCGCCCATGGGGAGTTCGCCGCGGACGCAGAGGCGCGAACCCAGCCGGCCGCGCCGCCGCGGGTCACTTGCGTCGGCGGGCGTTCTCCGGGCGAAGCGGGCACCCCGCGCATTGGCGCTTGGAGTCACAGCACCGCTTCTTGATCTTGATCTTCTTCTT
>JBIQJW010000072.1:0-10641 GCA_044507145.1 Actinomycetota bacterium | reverse complement strand
CCGATGGCGTCGCCGATCTGGAAATCCTGACCTCCTCCGACCCCGCCTCCCGGTCCCGGCACCCCGGGAATGAGTGCCAGGAGGAGGCCCACGAGCGTACCCACGCCGGCGCCGATGAGCGCCGCGATGTGGGGGCGCACCACCAGCTTTGTGTTCTTTCCGCGGCGCGTGGTGGGGTCGCCGGCGATGTCCGCCCGGGCCACGGGGACCCGCTCGTCCTCGACAAGGCGCTCCAAGGTCTCATCGCGGGTCTCGCCGTGACCATCGGTGGGCGGGAAGTACTCGGTGGTGCGGTTGGTGGGCTGTGCCATTGGTGCCTCCTTCGCTTGCCCTCCTGTGCCCGCCGATGTACCCGGGCAAACGGCGCCGTTTCGGGAGGGCGCATCCGCGGGCAACGGAGGGGTGACGGCCGGACCGATCCGGGGCGGCCCCGAGTGGAGGAGGAGACATGGCACAGCTTGCCGGTGCGACGGTGGCGTTCCTTGCGACCCACGGGGTGGAGGAGGTGGAGCTCACCGAGCCGTGGCGTGTGGTGCGCGAGGCGGGCGGGGAGCCGGTGCTCCTGTCCCTGGAGCACGGGACGATCCGCGCGTTCAACCACCTGGAGCCGTCGCGGGAGTACACGGTCGATGCGACCGTGGAAGAGGTGAGCGCCGACGACTACGCGGGCCTGGTGTTGCCGGGCGGGGTGGCGAACCCCGATCTGCTGCGCACCGACCCGGCGGTGCGCAGCTTTGTGCGCACGTTCGTCGATCGGGGCGCACCGGTCGCGGCGATCTGCCATGCGCCGTGGACGCTCATCGACGCCGGCGTGGCCGAGGGCCGCACCCTCACCTCATTCCCCAGCCTGCGCGCGGATCTGGAAAACGCCGGCGCGGTGTGGGTGGACGAGGAGGTGGTGCTGGACGGCGGCCTCGTCACCAGCCGCACGCCCGACGACCTACCGGCATTCTGCGCGGCGGCGCTGGACGAGCTGGCGGCCTCAATCCGCACGCCCGACGTGGCATGAGCCGGCGTGCCGCGGGCAGGGGTCCGCGGCACACGGTCCCCTCAGGGCTTCTCGGCGGCCTCGGCGGGGTGGGCGCGCGTGAAGACCTCCTCCTCGTGCGCACTGCGCCCGTCCTCGCGTTCCAGCAGCAGCAGCGTCACCACCAGGGTGGCGATCAGGCCGAAGGCGAGGCCCATGATGATCATGTGGCCGGTGATCCCCGCGGTGGTGTCGTCGCCGAAGGGGCCCGGGGCCACGGCAATGATGAGGCCGACGATGGCGCCGACGACGGCGGCGATGGCGGCGGCCACGGCGACGCGGCGGGCGATGCGCAGGTTGCCACCGCTCATGGTGGTGGAGTCGCCGTCGATCGGCTCGGGCCGCTCGCGCAGGTGGCTTTCCAGGATGATGCGGTCGAGTGTGGCGCCGCGGCTCTCGGCGTGCGGCTCGGACGGCGGGAAGTACTCGATCCTCGGCCCGTCAGCCATCGGGGGCTCCTCGGTCGGGGGGTGGTACCCCCGCGGGCCGCACCGCGGGCCGGGAGTCCCATTCTTATCGCCCGGTCCGCGCGCGTCCACCACGGATCGCCGGGCGGTGCGCTCGAGCCGGGCCTCGGAGCCGTTCAGCCCGTAGCATCGCGGTCCGCGTCCGACCGCCCCGCGGTGTGTCGACGCCCGCCGTCGTCCGACATGCCTCGGAGTGTCCGCATGATCGTGGGGTTCGTTGTGGTGCTGGTGGTCTACGCGCTCGCGCTGGCGGCGGCGTGCGCCTGGTCGACGGTGCGCGGGCGTGAGCCGGAGCGCTGGCAGCTGGCATGGATGCTGGCGCTGGAGGCGGGGCTCATCGTCCAGGCGGTGGTGGCAAGCGTGCTGGTGGCCCGCGGTGAGGGGCCGGAGCGCTCGCCCATGATCATCGGTTACCTCATCACGTCGGTGTTCGCGCTGCCGGCGGTGGCGCTCTATGCCAAGCGCGGCGGCACGCGGTGGGACAGCCTGGCGCTGGGGGTCACCGCGCTGGTGGTGGCCGTGGTGATGGGCCGGTTGGCCGCGTCGTGGCACGGGGCGGCCTGATGGAGGGCTCGCGCCGGCTGCTGGTGACCATCTACGGGCTGTTCGCCGTGGCGGCCACCGCCCGTTCGGTGTACCAGATCGCGACCGACTGGCAGAGCGCACGCCTGGCGTACTCCCTTTCGGCGTTGGCCGCGGTGGTCTACCTGGTGGCCGCGGTGGCGTTCTCTCGGCGTGGCCCGGTGGCGGACCGGGTGGCGCTGGGTGCGGTCATCTTCGAGCTGGTGGGCGTGCTGGCGGTGGGCACGGCCAGCCTGGTCGCCGCCGACCACTTCCCGGAGCCCACGGTGTGGTCGGACTACGGCGTGGGCTACGGGTTCGTTCCGCTGCTGCTCCCCATCGCCGGGCTGGCGTGGTTCCGCTGGGGGCGTGGGGATGCCGGCCAGGCGGATGGGGCGGCGGCCGAGCGCTCTTAACGCTCGGGCGTCGTCGTCTGGGTGATCTGCCGGCGGATCTTGAGGCGCGCCGCCTGACGTTCGCGCCGGCGGTCGTTGCGCCACAGGGTGCGATTGGTGCACAGCTCACATGAGCAGCCGGTGAGCGGGTTGGGCACCGGCGTCACCCGGCTCGTGGCGAGGTCCTCACCCCACACCAAGGCTACGAGCCGGCTGTAGCGGAGGATGTGGCGCACGCGCTGGGCGCGGATGTGCCCGCGCGAGTGGCCGCCACGCGGGCGCGGGTGAGTGTGACGCGGCATTCGTGATCTCCTCCGGTCGGGCGGACCGGCGCGCCCGCCCGAGCCGAGCGGCTCGAAGGGGCGCCCGGCTCGGGAGCCGGGTGGGGAGGAGGCGTGCGTCACACCCGTGAGGGTAGCCCGAGGCCCGGAGACCCCGGGCCGCCTGTGGTCATATCACCTCGCCCGGCAGCCGGGCGGCCTGCTCGATCCACGACCGCAGTAGGGCTTCGTCCAGGTCGTCGTCCTCGTGGATGTCGAGGTAGCGGACCTCGGCGTGCTTCGATGCCTTCGGCGGTACCGGGTCGAGCGAGGTGCCGCGGAAGAACTGCACCTGCACGTACCGCGTGTAGCAGCGGAAGGCGAGGAACCATCCCTCGTCGCCGGCGCCGTAGAACGGCTGGTTCCACTTCACCGCCTTGCGTACTTCGGGCGCCGTATCCACGATCAACTCGTCGAGGCGTTGGCCGACGGCCTGCTTCCAGTCGGGCATCGCGGCGATGTAGTCGCGCACCGGACCGTTCCCCTCGCCCTTGGGGATCTGCGGGTTGCCGCCGGCGAGCAGCCGGGGGGCTGCCGACTTCGTCTGGCGTTCGGTCATGTGATGCCCCTCCTTGTCGCGTGGTGGTGGAACCGTCACACGAAGTCCGGCGGGGGCCAAGAGGCATGGACACACGGATCACTCCCACCGGACCGAGGGAGGGCGCTCGCCGAGGTGGGCTGCGCCGCGTGTACGCCACCTCTTCGGGGTCGCGAAGGCAGGAGACGGTGGCTCCGCCGCCGACCGGCCGGCGGGGCCTCCGGTACCATCCGCCCCCGTGATCGACGACAAGACTGTCCGCCACGTGGCCCGTCTCGCGCGGCTGCGGCTCGAGCCGGACGAAGAGACCCACATGCGCGACGAGCTCTCGGTGATCCTCACGCACGTCGAGGCGATCCAGCGGCTCGATCTCGACGATGTGCCGCCCACCACGCACGTTCAGCCCCTGGCGAACGTGCTGCGCGAGGATGTCCCGGTTCCCGGCTTCACCGTTGAGGAGGCGCTGCGCGAGGCGCCGGCCACCTCCGACGGCCGCTTCTCCGTGGCGCGGTTCGAGTAGTGGCGCCGGCAGACCTGCACCGCCTGAGCGCGGTGGACGCCATCGCCGCCCTGCACGCCGGCGACATCACCTCCGAGCAACTGGTGGAGGCATCGCTGGCACGCGTGGCCGACGACCGCTGGGGCTCGTTCTTGGCCGCCAACGCCGATGCGGCCCGCGCCCGGGCCCGTGAGATCGACGCCCTTCCGGCCGGGGAGCGCCCCGCCTTGGGCGGCATCCCCATCGCCATCAAGGACGCCCTCTCCACCCGCGACCTCGAGACCACCGCCGGCTCCAAGATGCTGGAGGGCTTCCGGCCGCTCTACACCGCGACCTGCGTGCGGCGCCTCGAGGAGGCCGGCGCGATCGTGATCGGCAAGACCAACATGGACGAGTTCGCCATGGGGTCGAGCACCGAGAACTCCGCCTACCGGCCCACGCACAACCCGTGGGACACCGCCCGCGTGCCCGGCGGCTCGTCGGGCGGATCCGCGGCGGCGGTGGCCGCCCACCAGGCGCCGTGGTCGCTGGGATCGGACACCGGCGGCTCCATCCGCCAGCCGGCGGCGCTGTGCGGCATCGTGGGCGTCAAACCCACCTACGGCGCCGTCTCGCGCTACGGGCTGATCGCCTTCGCGTCATCGCTCGACCAGGTGGGACCGTTCGCGCGCACCGTCGCCGACGCGTCGCTGCTGCTGTCGCACATCGTCGGTCACGACCCCATGGACTCCACCTCGCTGCACTGGCCGGGTGAGCCCATCGCAGCCCCCGACGCCACCGACCTGCGCGGCGTGCGCGTGGGCGTGGTGCGCGAGCTGATGGGGGAGGGCATCGAGCCCGGCGTGCGCGCCGCGGTGGAGCGCTCCATCGAGCTGGTGCGCGAGCTGGGCGGCGAGGTGCGCGAGGTGAGCCTGCCCACCACCGAGCACGGGGTCTCCACCTACTACCTCATCGCCCCGGCCGAGTGCTCGGCCAACCTGGCCCGCTTCGACGGGGTGCGCTACGGCCACGCCGTGGACGACGCCGAGAACCTGCTGGAGCACTACGAGCGCACCCGCGGCACCGGCTTCGGCCCCGAGGTGAAGCGGCGCATCATGCTGGGCACGTTCGCCCTGGCGTCCGGCTATTACGACGCGTACTACCTGCGCGCCAAGAAGGTGCGCACCCTCATCCGGCGTGACTTCGACGCGGCCTTCGCCGACGTCGACGTGCTGCTGTCGCCCACGTCGCCCACCGTCGCGTTCCCCATGGGCGAGCGCACGGCCGACCCGCTGGCGATGTATCTGTCGGACATCTGCACCATCCCCACCAGCCTGGCCGGCCTGCCGGCGCTCTCCATCCCGTGCGGCCTGTCCGAGGGGCTGCCCGTGGGGCTGCAGCTCGCCGGGCCGGCGTTCAGCGAGAACCGCCTGTTCAACGTCGCGCACGCCCTGGAGCGGGCGATCGGCTTCGCGACCACCCCGCCGGAGGCGTCATGAGCATCGACACCGGCCGGTGGGAGGCCGTCATCGGCCTCGAGATCCACGTGCAGCTTGCCACCCGCACCAAGATGTTCTGCGGCTGTGAGCTGAGCTTCGGCGACGAGCCCAACAGCCACACCTGTCCCGTGTGCCTGGGCCACCCCGGGGCGCTCCCGGTGGTGAACGCGGAGGCCGTGCGCCTGGCGATCATCGCCGGCCATGCCCTCGGCTGCGGCATCGCCGAGCGCAGTGAGTTCGCGCGCAAGAACTACTTCTATCCCGACCTGCCCAAGGCGTACCAGATCTCCCAGTTCGACCAGCCGGTGTGCCTGGCCGGCCACGTCGACGTGCTCACCGAGGCCGGCGACGTGCCGGTGGGGATCACCCGCGCGCACCTGGAGGAGGACGCCGCCAAGCTGGTGCACGGCGGCGAGGGCGGCCGGCGCGCCGGCGCGTCCGACTCGGGCGTCGACTTCAACCGCGGCGGCACCCCGCTGCTGGAGATCGTGGGCGAGCCCGACCTGCGCAGCGCCGCCGACGCGGCCGCCTTCCTGCGCCAGCTGCGCGCCACGCTGCGGCGCCTGGGCGTGTCGGACTGCAACATGGAGGAGGGCTCCATGCGCGCCGACGCCAACGTCAGCATCCGGCCCGTGGGGGCCACCGAGCTCGGCACCAAGACCGAGCTGAAGAACATGAACAGCTTCCGCTTCCTGGAGCGCGGGATCGAGGCCGAGATCGCACGCCAGATCGCCATCCTCGAGGGTGGCGGCACCATCGAGCAGGCGACGCTGCACTACGACCCCACCAGCGGCGAGATCCACTCCCTGCGCAGCAAGGAGGAGGCGCACGACTACCGCTACTTCCCCGAGCCGGACCTGGTGCCGGTGGTGCCCGACCGGGCGTGGGTGGAGGAGCTGCGCGAAGGCCTGCCGGAGCTGCCGGCCGACCAGCGCCGGCGGTGGGTGCGCGACCTCGGGATCTCGTTCGAGGACGCCGAGGTGCTGTCCGAGCCGGTGGAGCTGGGCGCGTACTTCGAGGCCGTGGCTGCGGTGGCCGACCCGAAGGCCGCCGCCAACTGGATCCGCGGCGAGCTGCGCGCGCAGCTGCGCGACGCCGGCGTGGAGCCGTGGGAGAGCCGCGTGACGCCGGGCCACATGGCGGAGCTGCTGTCGCTGCTCGCCGACCGCACCCTCTCGGTGCCGCTGGCCAAGGAGGTGCTGGCCGAGGTGATCGCCTCCGGCGAGGCGCCGGCGGCCGTGGTGGCCGAGCGGGGCCTGGGGCAGATCTCCGACGAGGGCGAGCTGGTGGCCCTGGTGGCGAAGCTCTTCGAGGACAACCCCGCCCAGGCCGAGCAGCTGCGCGGCGGCAAGGACAAGCTGGTGGGCTACTTCGTGGGGCAGGCCATGAAGGCCACCCAGGGCCGCGCCGACCCCGGACGGGTGGGCGAGCTGGTGAAGGCCCAGGCCGGACTGCTGTAGGACGGCGCGCCGGCGCGGGGGAGGTCCTCCGCGCCGGCGCCGGTCACGTCACATCAGCAGTTGACGTACCGGAGCGGTGTCTGCAGACCCTTCGGCAGGTACGCGCTCACGTCGGTCCACAGGTAGCGGTCCTCCATGGCGACGTCGCGGACGCCGTTGAAGGCCTTCCGTGTGCGGGTGCGGTCGTCCGCCTCGTTTGGCTCCGGGTGGTACCAGGGGCCGTCGATCCGGTACACCGCGCGCACGATGCCGTGGTAGACCGCAAACGCCCACTCCGGGTTGCGGCCCGCGCCCTTGCGCCACCACTTGCGCGTCACCTCGTACATCTCTTCGGCGCTCATCCCCGACCGGTAGAGCCGGTTGATCCGAATCAGCACCACCCGCTCGCCGTCCGGAATCGTGACGGGCTTCGCGTGGTGCTCGGTGACGATCTCGTCGAACGGGCGCCACCCCCGTGCAGTGCCGTGCCCACGCACCGCGTTGGACAGGTTCACGCCGGCCAGCCTCACGGCGTCGATGGCGGCGGCCTCGACTTCATAGGCGGTCGCCTCGTCGGCGATCTGGTGGCGCAGGATCTCCACGCCCACGTCGAGTCCCGCGTGGTGGATCTCGCGGATTGTGCTGAGCTTCAGCCCGGCGGTGCCACCTTCGCCGACGCTCTTCGCGTGGACCGCATGCTGATAGACGCGGTCCCCCTTGCCCTTCCCGACGTAGAAGACCGAGCCGCCGTCGCGCGGATCGCGAAGCGCGTAGACGTACCAGCCGAGCCGCTCGGCGATACCCGGAAGGAAGGCGAGGGCACTGCGCAGGGGCGGCGCGTCATCGGGCGTGGTCACAGCAGGTCCTCCGCATAGGTTTCGACGGTCGCCTCGAGGTCGACGATCGCTCGTTCCACATCGTCGAGTGCGAACGGGAACTCGAGGGTGGAGCCGTACCGGGACAGGACCAGCTCGATGCCGTCGTCGAGACGGATGACGTCGCCGTCGAAGTCGAACCGGCTGTAGATCGCATCGTCGACGCCGGCGATTCCCGATATGTCGAGAACGCGCTCGAGGTCGGCGAACGATGTGATGGCGAAGCGGTCGGCGCGCATGAGGTCATCCTCCCAGCGGGGGAGGATGCGTCGGGCGCCGGCCGATCGTTTACTTGCGCGCGTCGACGGCCCGGCGCAACTCCTCCTTGTCCATCTTCGAGCGGCCGTCGATGTTCATCTTCTTGGCCTCGGCGTAGAGCTGGTCCTTGGTGCGGCCCTTCGCCCGGTTCGTCCCCGACCGTCGGGCGCCGCGCTCACCGGAGGACATGTCCTCGGTCGAGGTCTTGGAGCTCGTCTTCGCCTCGCCCGACCGTGCGCGTTCCTTGTTGACGGTCCGCGCCGCGATCTCCTCGGCCCGCTTGGTCGATTCGCCGCGGTCGAGCGCGGACTCCTTGATGTGCTCGTATTGGCGTTCGCGCTTGGGACTGCTGCCGCGTGGCATCGTCGCCCACCTCCCACTCGTGGATCCGCCCCGCAGGTACCCGCCGGCGGTCGATGTCACACCGGGTGACAGCGGGCAGACCTCCCCCGCGTCTACGATGCCCCGCATGAGCCGCGATGCCCGTCTGATGATCGACGGCGAGCCCGTCGCGCCCGGCGCCGTCGCCGCCGTGCCGCTGGACGACGGCCTGGTGCGCGGTGACGGGGTGTTCGAGGGGCTGCGCTCCTACGGGCGGCGGCTGCGGGATCCCGACGCCCACCTGGAGCGCATGGCCCGCTCGGCGGCACGCATCGAACTGCCCTTCCCGCGGGAACTGATCGCCGCGGACCTCGACCGGTTCACCGAACTCACCACGGATCCCGACTGCGGCGTGCGCGTGATCCTGACGCGCTCCGGGCGGCGCATCCTGCGTGAGGAGCCGCTGGCCCGGCTGCCGGCGTCGTGGGCCCTCGCCCCGGTGGAGCACCGCATCAGTCCGCTCTTGGTTGCCGCCAAGACCATCTCCTACGCGGCCAACATGCAGGCCGCGCGGGTCGCCGTGGCCGCCGGCGCCGACGCGCCGCTGCTGGTACGGGCCGACGATCGCGCCGTGCTGGAGGGCCACATCTTCTCGGTCTGCTGGCTGGAGGGCGACCGCGTGGTGTTCCCGACCCTGGAGACCGGCATCCTCGACTCGCTGACCCGGCGCCTGGTGGTGGAGGCGTGCGAGGGCGTGGTGGTGCGCGACACGCCGGTGGCCGACCTGGCCGGCGTCGACGGGGTGCTGTGCGTCTCCACCGTGCTTGAGAGCCAGCCGGTGCACGAGATCGTGGGGGTGGGGACCTACGACCCCGCGTCCGCTCGCATCGCGCAGGTGCGCGACGCGCTGGCGGAGATCACCCGCGCGCGGCTGCGCGACGCGGTGGCGGGGCGCTAGCGGGGCGCGTCGAGCAGGCCGTTGGCGATCAGCAGGCGCACGGCCCGCACGGTGAGATAGCCGCGCCATTCCAGCTGCGCGGCGGGGGAGTGGCTCACCCAGGTGGCATCCCAGCCGCCGTCCGGGCGCTGCGCGGCGGCCACCGCCTCCAGCTCGGCCTCGACGCCCGGCGCCGGCAGCAGCTCCCGCGCCGGCGTGCCCGGCCACGGCGCCAGGTCCAGGGGGCCGATGAACTCGTCGTCGGCGCCGCCCGTCACGTGCAGCCGGCCGCCGGCCGGGAGCGTGGCGACGATGCGGGCCAGCTCGTCCTCGGCACCGGGCACCGTGGCCGATGCGGCATCCAGGAACCGCACCGCATAGAGCACCTCCAGCGCGAACGACGGCGGCGCCTGTCCCACCAGGGCGTCCATGCAGGAGGCCGTTGCGGCGGCCAGCCAGGGGTGCGCGGCGACGGCGCGGTCGTGGCGTGCGACCTCGTGCGCATATGCGGCCACCGCGCACGTGATCTGCAGCGATGGTTCGGTCGGATCGGCCGCAACCCAGAACGGGGCGCACCCGGCCGCGTCGTCCACCGGACGGGCGAACGGCAGCCCACCGCCCGGCAGGGACGCCGACGACAGCCAGTCGCACAGGGCCCGCGCGTGCGCGGTGGTGGCCGGCGCGCACTCGCGCATCGCCTCGAAGGCGTGCATCGCGCCGGCGGGCTGGCTGGTGCGCGCGCGCAGGTCCGGTTCGATGCCCCAGCCGTAGCCCCCGTCCGGGTTGCGATAGGAGTCGAGGGCCGCCAGCACCTCCCACGCCTGACCACCGTCCACCGCCAGGGCGAACCGGCGCCTGTCGAGCGGCCGCGCATGGGTGGCCATGAACGACCGGGCCGCATCCAGATCCACTCGCACACCGGCTCCCCGCTCGTTTCCGTCCGGTCAGACCATACCGCTCGGGCCCGGGACGATCGGCCCGCAGACCGTCGACTAGGGTTGCCCGCATGGACGATCTCTGGACGTTGGTTCGCTTCGGTCACGTGCTCGGCGTGACCCTGTGGGTGGGCGGCATCATCCTCATGGGCGCCGTCATGGTCCCCGCCGCGCGGGCGCTGAACGACCGCGACACCGCGCGCTCGGTCATCCGCAACACGGCCCGCCGCTTCGGCATGGTGGGCGGCATCGCCTGGGTGCTCATCCTCGTCACCGGCATGGGGTTGCTCTCACACCGCAACATCGAGATGAGCGAGCTCACCGAGTCGGAGTACGGGCAGCGGGTCCTCGCCAAGCTCATCCTCCTGCTCGCCATGGGCGTCATCGCCGGCCTCCACGCCCTCTGGCAGGGGCCCAGCGTCCAGCGCGCCGAGAACGAGGGCGACGCCGCGGCCGCCCGCCGCTGGCGCATCGTCGGCGGGGTCTTCGACGGCCTTCTTCTTCTCGGCTCTCTCGCCGCCCTTTGGCTCGCGGTTTCTCTCATTCCGTAGGGCGGCTCGCTGCAACTAAGGCCCAGATCACGCGCCACGG
>JBIQJW010000071.1:0-10644 GCA_044507145.1 Actinomycetota bacterium | reverse complement strand
GCCAGGTCCTTGGTGTCCACCTCGCGCAGCACCTGCTGGATGCTGCGGTCGTCCAGCGTCACGATGTCCTCGAAGAGGAACATCATGCGCCGCACCTCCTCGGCCAGCTCCGCGTTCTGCTCGTCCAGCGCCTCCAGGATGGTGCGCTCGGTGGAGCGGTCGACCTCGTTCAGCAGGTCCACCAGCGCGCGCAGGCCACCGGCCGCGGTGAAGTCCTGGGTGAGCACGCTGGACAGCTTGCGCTCCAGCACCCGCTCGATCTCGCGGATCACCTCGGGCGCGGTGCGGTCCATCAGCGCGATCCGCATGGCCACCTCGGATTGGAGGTCACCGGGCAAGGCGCTCATCACCTGGGCGGCGGTGTCCGCCGGCAGGTAGGCGAGGATCAGGGCGACGGTCTGCGGGTGCTCGTTGGCGATCACCGTCAGGATCTGGCCGGCATCGGTGCGGCGCAGGAACTCGAACGGGCTCACCTGGATCGATGCCGACAGGCGCGCCATCACCTCGTCGGCGCGTTCGGCGCCCAGCGCCTTGTCCAGTACCGACCGGGCGTACTCCAGGCCGCCCTCGGCGATGTACTCCTGCGCCAGTGCGGCCTCGTAGACCTCCTCGATCACCTCGCGCTTGCGCTCGGGTGTGATGTGCCCCACGCCGGCGATCTCCAGGGTGAGCTCGTCGATCTCCTCCTGGCGCAGGTGACGGAACACCTCGGCCGACGCCTCGGCCCCCAGGGTGACCAGGAGGATCGCGGCCTTCTGGCGACCGGTGATGGGTGCGGTGATGACGGCCACGTCTACCTCTTCTCCACGAGCCAGCCGCGGATGAGCTGGGCGACATCCTCGGGCCGGCGCATCGCCAGGTCCTCCATCTGTGCCTCGATACCGGTGCGGTTCTGGCCCTCCAGGCGGTGCATCGGCTCGGTGGGCTCGGGGGCCTCCAGCTCGGCCACCGGCACCGGCCCGGCCTTCAGCAGCTCGGGCAGCGCCTTTTCCAGATCGCTCTGGCGCCGTCGCAGCGAGCGCCAGGACAGCAGGGCCAGCAGCAGCACGCCGGCCGCCGCGGCGCCGGTCTTGATCATGTCCGCCCGGCTCCACGCGCCCTCGTCGGCCGCCGCCGGCGCGTCCGCCGTGGTGCCGGCCGCCTCGAGCTTCGCGGTCCCATCCTCGGCGAAGGGCACGCGCACCACGCTGAGCTGGTCGCGCCCCTCCTGGAACCCCACCGCCGCGGCGACGGTCTCCTCCAGGCTGGCCACCACGTCGGCGGGCACCTCGTCGCTGACGTTCACGGCGATCGACTGGCGCGTGACGGCGCCCTCGGCGCGCTGGATCTGGTTGCGCACGCGGTCCACGCCGTTGGTCTGGTTGCGGGTGCGCTTGCGGTAGTCGGTGGTGCCGTCGCCGGCCGCACCGGCCGGGTAGGTGGCGCCGCCGGGCGTGTTGGTGGCCGCGCCGGCTGCCGCGCCCGTGCCGCCGCCCTCCGACTCGAGCTGCTCGTCGGTGGTCTCGGTCTGCAGCGGGGTGCTGCTGTCGGGGTCGTACGTCTCCTCGTCGGTGGTCACCTTGTCGAGGTCCAACTGCGCATCGACCTGGGTCACCGCCTTCCCCGGCCCGAGGACCGCGGCGATCATCCCGTCGATACGGCGCTGGACACCCTGCTCGTAGGTGCGCTCCAGCGACAGGCGCTGTGCCGCGGCGCCGGCGCCCGAGGCGTCCTCATCGGAGGCCTCGAGGATGTTGCCGCGCGAGTCGGTGATGGTGATGCCGTCGGGCTCCAGGCCCGGCACCGCGTTGGCCACAAGCCGCGAGACGCCGCGCACCTGCGGCGGCGTCAGTTCGGCCCCGGAGCGCATGTTCAGCACCACGCTGGCGGTGGTCGGGTCCTGCTCGCTGGTGAAGAGCTCCTCCTCCGGCATCGCGATCTTCACCGTCGCGGAGTTCACCGGCTCCAGGCGGCCGATGGTGCGCGACAGCTCGCCCTCCATCGCGCGCACGAAGTTCACCCGGTTGGTGAAGTCGGTGGCGCCGAGGTTGGACTTGTCGAAGATCTCGAAGCCCACGCCGCCGCCCGAGAGCACGTTGGTGCCGGCCAGATCGAGCCGCGCCTGGTCCAGCGACCCCTCGGGCACCTGGATGGTGGCGCCGGCATCGGTGAGGCGGTACGGCACGCCGATGGCGTCGAGCTCCGTGGTGATGGCCGATGCATCGCCGGCCTCCAGCGAGCTGGCCAGGGTGGCGTAGCTCGTCTGCCCGGTGAATCGCATCAGGACGAACACGCCCACGAGGAAGATCACCGCCGCGGCGATGATCAGGCGCTTCGCCGGGCCGGTGAGACCGCCCCAGAAGCCCGTGACGCGTGAGACCACAGAACCCATCCGGCCCGCTCCCCTAGACCGTCATCCGGCTGACGTCCTGCCAGCCCTCGACCAACTTGTTGCGCACCTGCAGCGCGGTCTGGAACGCCAGGTCCGCCTTCTCGATCTCCACCAGTGCGGCGGTGGGGTCGTCCACCTGCCCGCTGGCGACGGCCTCGGACAGGCGCTCGGAACCGACCATCGTGGTGTTGAGGCCGCCGATGGCGCTGGCCAGGGCACCGGCGAAGTCCGCCGGTCCACCGCCCGCAGCGTCGGGGCGCACGGCCCCGCCCCCGTCGGACGGACCCACGGGACCCACCGCGCCCAACGCGGACATCGGCGCCGGCATGGCGGGCATGGCCGGCAGGGCCGAGATGCCGATCGCGGCGATCGGGGCGATGCTCACTGGATCAGCCTCAGCGCGTCGCGCGCCATCGTCTTGGTGGCCTCGAACGCCGTGGTGTTCGCCTCGAAGGCCCGCGTCGCGGCGACCATGTCCACCATCTCGGTGACCGGGTCGACGTTGGGCTTGGTGACGTACCCGGCGGCGTCGGCCTGCGGGTGCCCGGGCTCGTACACCCGGCGCAGGGCGGAGCCGTCCTCCACGATGCCGGTGACGCTCACCCCGGCGGCGGTCTGCATCGCACCCCCGGTGGACCCGGCGCCCGGCAGGCGGAAGGGGGGCCCGTCGGTGGCCGGCGCCATGGTGACGGCCTTGCGGCGGTAGGCGGTGCCCACGCCGGTGGTGCTGTCGGCGTTCGCCAGGTTGTCGGCGATCACATCCATGCGGAGTCGCTCGGCGGTCAGGCCGGTGGCGCTGATTCCGAGCGCGGCGTACATGCCCATGCTTCGCTCCGGGGTCGGGGACTAGCGGCCGACGATGGCCGTGCGGATCAGTGTCAGGTGCTTGTCGAGCAGCGAGGTGACGGTCTGGTGCGCCAGTTGGTTCTGTGCCAGCGCGGCCATCTCGGTGTCGGGGTCGACATTGCTGCCGTCGGTGCGCATCGCGGTGACGGCGTCGACGGTGCCCTGCGGGAGGACGGCCTCGACCGACCGCGCCAGGTCCAGGAGGGGCCGGCCGCCGCCGGGGCCCGACGCGTGCGCCTGTTCGGTGGCGTCCACCAGCGCCGCCTCGAAGGTGACGTCCATGCGGCGGTAGCCGGGCGTCTCCACGTTGGCCAGGTTGTTGGCGATCGCGATGTTGCGGGCGCCGTAGCCGCGCAGCGCCGACACCAACGTGGCGGCGGTGACGTCGTGGAACAGCATCGCTACTCGGCCTCCAGGTCGCGCACCAGGATGGGGTGCAGTTCGGTGGCGATCTCGCGCAGGCGGTGCGCCGAGAGCCCCAGCGCCGCCAGGGAGTCCGGCTCAACCGCGTAGGGCACCGCGTCCGGGCCGGCGCCCGCGCCGATGAAGAGGCAGGTCAGGTCGGCGACGTGCACGCAGTGGGCCAGCGCCGGGGCCTCCTCGGCCTCGGCCGGGCGGTGGTGGGCGCCGATCGCCTCCACCAGCGCCGGAGGGAACCGCCAGGCCCGGGTGATGCGCGCGCCGAGGTCGGCGTGGTCGAACCCGAGCATGCGCCGCTCCACCAGCGACAGCGGGATCCGCTCCTCGTGCGCGATGCGGGTCATGCGCTCGAACGAATCGCGCATCAGATCCGAGAGCACCACCTTGCCCACGTCGTGCAGCAGGCCGGCGATGAAGGCCTCCTCGGCGGGGGCCACCGCCGTCTCGATGGCCAGTCGACGGCTCACGAACGCCACCGACATCGAGTGGCGCCACAGGTCACCGCGTGCCATGGCGTACCCGGGCAGCGGCCGCGACAGGAGCTGGGCGGTGTGGCTGGAGATCGCGAGGCTGCGCACCGCCGAGACCCCCATGAGCACGACGGCCTCGGTGGCGGTGGTCACGCGTCGCGGATGCCCGTAGTGCGCGGAGTTGGCCAGCCGCAGGACATTCGCCGTGAGGCCCTGGTCCACCAGGATCGCCTTGGCCACCTCCTGCGCGGTGGTGTCGAGGCTGTCGCACGCGTCCATCACGCCCCGGACAGCAGGCGAAAGCGCGGGCACCTCCGCCACGGCGGCGGCCACCTCGTCCAGGCTCGGACGCGGCGGTGCGGACAGGTCGGTGTGCAAGGTCATGCGCTGGTCCCCTCCCCGGTGGCGATCAGCAGGTCGCGCACGTCGCGCAGGTCCTGGATCACCAGGCCCAGGTCGATCTCGTCCTCCACGCCGCGCTCCAGCCGGACGACGGCGCGGTCACAGATGGCGGCCAGGTGGCCGGCGATCTGCGCCAGTTCGATCCCGGTCGGGTCGGTGTGGGCGGTCTGCGGGGATGCGGGCATGCGGGCGAGGCCTCATCGCTGGGGTCCACTTCGCGGGGGTCCGTCCCCACCTGCTGCGCCGGCACCTTCCCCGCCGGCCCCCATGTGTTCGGCCCCGCCCTGCCCGGCCTTGAGTTTTCGGCTGCGACGCCGGTGCGCCGTGACCGACCGGAGCCGGTCACGGCGGTGCGGCTACCGCTCGGCGGCCTCCCAGGCCACCAGGAAACCGCGGTCCGGCTGACCCGAATCCGGGCGCACCGGCACGGCACGCGCGGCCCAGGCCATGCGCCCGCTGGCGCGCGCGGGCACCACCGCGCGGTAGTGCTGCTCGTCGCCGGCCTCACCCTGGTGTGTGGCCGGCACGATCACGCGGGGCGAGAACTCGCCGTCCTCGCCGGTGACGCCCACGGCCACCTCCACCTGGACGTCGCCGGGAGCAAGCGGCCCGAGGCGGGCGAGCACGTCCACATTCACGTCGGATCCCACGGCCACCGGACCCTCGGCCAACGCCTGCGTACGCACCGCCACCTCCGGCCAGGCGGCCCGCATGCGGGCCCGCCACGCCACCAGCTCGGTGCCGGCCACACCGCCGTTGGCCGCCAGGCGCGCGGCGGCGGCATGCGCCGGCGCGTAGGCGCGATCGTGGTACTCGCGCACCATCCGGGCCGTGTTGAACTCGCCGCCCAGTCGGCTGACCGCGGCGGACATCATCGCCGTCCATTCGCGGGGGCGCCCCGAGGCGTCGCGGGCGTAGAACAGCGGCACCACCTCGCGCTCCAGCAGGCTGTAGAGGGCCTCCGCCTCCACCGCGTCGTTCTCCTCGGGGTCGTCGTACACCTCGCCCCCGCCGATGGCCCACCCGCAATCGGATGAGTAGCCCTCCGCCCACCAGCCGTCCAGCACCGACAGGTTCAGGGCCCCGTTCAGCGCCGCCTTCATGCCGCTGGTGCCGGACGCCTCCAGCGGGCGGCGCGGGATGTTCAGCCACACGTCGGCGCCCTGCACCAGGTAGCGCGCCAGGTGCATGTCGTAGTCCTCCAGGAACACCACCCGATCGTGCAACTGCACGTCCTGGGAGGCGTTCACCACACCGCGCAGGACGTCCTTGCCGGGGCCGTCCATGGGGTGGGCCTTGCCGGCGATGATCAATTGCACCGGCCGGCGCTCATCGCCCAGAAGGCGGGCGAGCCGCTCGGGGTCGCGAAAGAGCAGGTTCGCGCGCTTGTAGGTGGCGAAGCGGCGGGCGAAGCAGATGGTGAGGGCGTCGGGACGCAGGGCCTCCTGCGCGGCGCCGGCGGCCACGCGGCGCGAACCCATGCGCGTGAGCTGGGCCTCCAACCGCCGGCGGGCGACGAACACCAGCCGCTCGCGCCGGAGCTCGTGGACGCGCCACAGCTCACCCTGCGGGATGGCCGCCGCGGCGGCCCACACCTCGGGGTCGTCGGGACGCTCATGCAGCGCCGGGCCGACGTAGCGGTCCAGCAGCTCGCTCAGCTCGCGGCTGAGCCACGTGGGCGCGTGCACCCCGTTGGTGACGCTGGTGATGGGCACCTCGTCCACGGGCAGGTCGGGCCACAGCTCGCGCCACATGCGCCGCGAGGTGTCGCCGTGCAGCTCGGCCACCCCGTTGGCAAAGCCCGATGTGCGCAGCGCCAGCGGGGTCATGCCGAAGACGCTCTCCCCCGATGGCTGGGCGGCGAGGTCGGCCAGATCCTCCCAGGTCATGCCCACCGCCTCGGCCAGCGGCTCCAGGTAGCGCCGGGCCAGGCCGAGGTCGAAGGTCTCATTGCCGGCTGGCACCGGGGTATGCGTGGTGAAGACGGTGGAGGCCACCACGCGCTCACGCGCCTCGGCCAGCTCGCAGCCGCCGTCGGCCATCAGGGCGCGCAGGCGCTCCAGCGCCAGCAGCGCGGAGTGGCCCTCGTTCATGTGGAACACCGTGGGACGCAGGCCCGATGCCGCCAGCGCGCGCACGCCACCCACGCCCAGGAGCACCTCCTGGCGGATGCGCATGTCGCGGTCGCCGCCGTACAGCACACCGGTGATCGCCCGCGCCTCGGGCGAGTTGCCGTCGATATCGGAGTCGAGGAGCAGCAACGGCACGCGCCCCACCTGGATGCGGCGAACCGCCGCCCGCACCACCTCGTCGCCGATGGCGACCTCGACCACCACGGGCGCGCCGGCCGCGTCGGGCTGATCGGTGAGCGGCAGGTCCAGCCACTCCGTGCCGGGGTAGCGTTCGCGCTGGCCGCCGTCCGGCCCCAGCGACTGGCGGAAGTACCCGCGTCCGTAGGCCAGGCCCACACCCACCAGCGGCACGCCCAGGTCGGATGCCGACTTCAGGTGGTCGCCGGCCAGGACGCCCAGGCCGCCCGAGTACAGCGGGATGCCCGCGTCCAGGCCGAACTCCAGCGAGAAGTACGCCACGAGCATGCCGGGGTCCGAGCCCACCGGGCCGCGCGCGTCGGCCATGTAGGCGTCCAGGCGCTCCGCCACCCGGGCCACGGCGGCGACGTAGCTGTCGTCGCCGGCCAGGGCATCCAGGCGCTCCTGGGGGATCGCGCGCAGGAGCGCGGTGGGGTTGCGCGCCAGCGCCTCCCACAGTTCGGGGTCGAGGCGGGCGAACACATCGCGCCCCTCGGGGATCCAGGTGGACCACACGTTCGCGGCGATCCGCGCCAGCGGCGCGATCGGCGCGGGCAGCGCCGGGTGGACCTCGAGTTCATGGATCTTCATCGCACCCCCGATGGCTGGGTTGGGCACGCCGGACGGCGCCGCCCAGCGTAGGGCAGACGGCACCATCTCCGCGTTGTCCCGGTGCACATGCCACAGAACCGTGACATGGACACACGGCCGCCGGCGCGGCCGGCGCCCCTCAGGCGCCCGCGGCCAGCAGCGACATCGAGTGGCGCAGCTCCGACAGCACGGTGGAGTGCGGGTGCATCACCAGGCCGTCGCGCAGGAGATCGCCGGCCTCGTCGTAGCGGCCGCCGCCCACCAGCAGGCCGGCCAGGTCGAGGTACCGCGAGATGTTCTCCCGGTCGCGCTCGAGCGCCTCGGCGAAGAAGGTCTCGGCGTCCTCGCCCATGCCGCGCTCCTGGCAGATGCGGCCCAGCGCGCCCAGCGCGTCGGGCGTCGCCTCGCCGGCGCCCACGACGGCCAGCAGCCGTTCGGCCGCGGGGTCCACGAAGCCGTGCTCCAGCAACAGGAGCCCGAGGCGTTCGTCCACCTGCGCCGGCGTGCCGGCCGCCCGCAGCACCGGGGTCATACGGTTGAACGAGTCGAGGTAGCCCAGGTCGAGGAACGTGCCGGCGATGGTGAACAGCGTGTCGATCATCTGCGCACGGCCCGACGTATCGAACGACGGGACGGCGGGCGCACCCTGCGCCGAGAGGTCGTGTGCCTCCACCGCCAGCCGGTAGGCCGCCACCCGGGCGGCGTCGGCGGGGTCCTCCAGATCGCCCAGTAGTGCGCGCGCCTCGGCGTGGTCGTGGCCCATCAGCGCGATGAGGATGCCCATGGCACAGGCGCGTCGGCGCGCCTGACCGTCCACCGCCGCGAGTTCCGCACGCGCCTGCGCGAGATCCCCCAGCCGCATGGCGATACCGGCGAGCGCCAGCCGGACCGTCCCCTCATCGGCGCCGCAGACACGGGCCTCGCGCAGCGCCTCACGCGCCTCCAGCGGATGCCCGCAATCCAGCAGCACCGACGCGACGAGGCACAGGGAGTCGCCCCGGCGCCGCTCGGACACCAGGCGCGACATGTACTCACGCACGACGCCCGGAGGGTCGGTCTCGAGCAGGATCCGGGTGAGGATGGGCACCGGTGCCGGGAAGTACCCGTCGGCCTCATCGATGGAGCGCTTGAGGCACCGCACGGCCTCGCGGTTGTCGCCCATCATCCGGTACAGCGCACCGAGTGCCGCCAGCGAGTAGAACGAACCCATCCCGGCCTGGGTCAGGTACCGGTCGCCGGCGTGCCCGCCGAAATCGACGGCGCGCCGGAAGCTACGCACCGCGCCGCGGTACTCGCGCCGGTCGGCGAGGATCCGGCCCTCCAGGTGGTGCAGGTCGGCGAAGTCCGGGTAGGCCTGCAGGCCGTCGACCAGCACCTCCAGCGCCTCGTCGTCACGGCCCAGTTCGTGGAGCGTGGCCACGATGTTGCGCACCAGCAGCGAGGCGTAGTACGCCTCCAGGGTCTCCAGGTTAGCGAAGGAGCGCCGGAAGTGGTCCAGGGCCTCCTCGTGGCGGCCGCTGCGCTGGAACTCCACGCCGGCGTTGAAGAGCGTGAAGGCGTCGTTCGGATCGCGGCGCACCTGTTCCAGCACGATCGCCATGTTGCGCTCGCGCTTGCGCTTGGCCTGGGTGGTCGGATCGAGGTAGCCGTAGTGGTGGATCTCGACGCCCACGAAGGGGGTGGTGCCACGGCCGGCGTCGGTCACGCGGGTGAGGACCTGCTCGTGCAGAGCGCCGCTGTAGCGGTAGTCGGGACGGTTGCGGAACAGGCGGAACGCCGACATCACCACGGCGTCGATCCCCCGCTCCTCACCCACGAAGTTCACCTCGCGGAACGAGTAGCCCTCCACGCCGGGCGCCTCCACCAGATCGCGCAGGATCTCGGCGCCGATCAGCTCCTCGTCTGCGTCGAGCACCAGGATCCAATCGCCCGTGGCCGCGTCGATGGCCGTGTTGCGCGGCGCGGCGAAGTCGTCGCGCCACTCCTCGTGCAGGACGCGCGCCCCGTGCTCGGTCGCGATCTCGATGGAGCGGTCCGCCGAGCCGGTGTCCACGATCACGATCTCATCGACGGCGCCGCGCACGCTGGCCAGGCAGCGCCCCAGATGCTCCTCCTCGTCGCGCATGATCATGCAGAGGGAGATGCGCGGGCGGGGGTGCTCGCCGGGGTCGACCTCAACGATTTTCAGGCCCATCGGTGCTCCTTGGCGACGGTCGTTG
The DNA here is from genome assembly GCA_044507145.1 of Actinomycetota bacterium. Classification (GTDB taxonomy): domain Bacteria; phylum Actinomycetota; class Thermoleophilia; order Miltoncostaeales; family Miltoncostaeaceae; genus JAVJSF01. Next base: position 1,016 of record JBIQJW010000071.1, on the reverse strand, counting down.
CCGGCGTGGTGACGCCACCTGGCATATCGGTGCGCGCCGGCGCGGGTTGAGAAACGGTGGCCCTCCGGCCTCGGCTGGTCAGGCGGGCGCCACCGCGGGCGCCCAGCGCGCCAGGTCCACCCGGTCGCGTGCCGGGTCGAATGCGCGCGCCGGCGGCGTCGTGAGCTCGCGATCCGCACCGGGGTCGATGTCCCATTTGGCCGCGAAGCGGATGGCGTTCTCGGACATCAGGTCGTCGTACGCCTCGGGGAGGATCGCGAAGGTGCGGTGACCGAAGTGGTGGATGTAGCTGTCGTCGCAGATCCACAGCGTGCGGCCCAGCATCCGCACGCGCAGGCTGTAGTCGTCGTCCTCGAAGTTGCCGATGCGGAACATCGGGTCGAAGCCGCCCACGGCGTCAAGGATGTCGCGCGGGATGGCCATGCACAGGCCGCTGACGCGCGTGACCGCACGCCCCCGACCGGCCAGGAGGCGTGATCGCTCGTCGCCGAACGCGTCGACCTCCGGGCCGGGGGCCCGGTCGTATCCCACGTCCTCCAGAAGCTGCTCCCCGCTCACGTGGTTGGAGCGCGGCACCGCGACACCGATGGCCGGATCGCGCTGCAGGGCGCCCAGCAGCGCGGTGGACCAGCCGGGGGTCACGAGCGTGTCGTTGTTCAGCACCACGCCCACGGCCCCGGCTGCCACCGCGAGCCCCTGGTTGCACGCGACGCCGAAGCCGGCGTTGCGTGCGTTGCGCACCAGGGCGCCGTCACCGGTCCAGGTACGGGCGAAGTGATCCGCGGTGCCGTCGGTGGAGCCGTTGTCCACCAGGATGACCTCGTGTGCCTCGGGCGTGTTGCGCGCGATGGCTTCGAGGCAGGCGGCGGTGAATTCCACGCCGTTGAAGCACGGGATGACGATGGAGAGTTCTGGGCTCATGGGTGCCCCATCGGCCATGGCGACCGCGAACTGAACCGTCACGCACGACGGCCCGCTCGTGGCGGGCCGTCGGGTACCTCAGGGTGTCGCGATGC
>JBIQJW010000070.1:0-10708 GCA_044507145.1 Actinomycetota bacterium | reverse complement strand
CCGATGCCCACGGCAGGCGCGCCGGGTCGGGGTCGCCCGGGATGCGGTAGCCCCACGCCGGGTGGCCCACCGTGCCGCCGGCCCATATGTGGATGTCGCGAACGAAGCGCGCCAGGTCACCCGGATCGTCCAGCGCCGACGGCGCCATGATGTCGGCCGCGAACGCAAGGACCCGCCCCGCGCCCACCGGGCGCACGATGGCCGCCGGGGCTCCGTCGATGAAGCGCGCCACCACGCCCGCGCCGGCGGGCACGGCGGCGAAGGCGCGCGGGCGTGGCCCGTCCACCGGAACGCTCAGCAGATCGTCCGGGGAGCCCGGCGCGAGGGCACCGGCGTCGACCTCCAGCATCGTGCCGCCGCGCACCGGGCCGAGGGGTGCGCCCACCAGAAGGTCCCGCACCGGGGCCAGCGACGCCCCCGCGGGCGTGCGCGTGAACGCGTCCGGATCGGTGACCACCAACGTGCCGCCGGCCTGCACCCACGCCGCGATGCGCTGTGCGGTGGCCGCGTCGAGGGTCTCCGCCCGCGGCAGCCAGAGGGTGCGCACGCCGCCCAGGGCCCCGGGCGCGGCCGCCACGGACGTGTCGGTGGCGAACCGGAATGCGCCGTGGGCCAGCTCGCCCAGCAACGCGTGGGCGGTGTAGAGCTCATCGCCGGTGGTGCGGTAGCGCACGCCCCCGCGCCGGTGCGGCTGCGCCTGCCCCTCGCTGGCGGTGGCGTACAGCACCCCCTGCGCGCGGTCGACCGGCGGGGCGGGCAGCCGCGTGCCGCGCAGGCTGCGCGCCACATCCAGCATCGAGCCGTAGAGGGCACGGTCGGTGAAGCGCGGGTTGTCCGACGCGAAGAACGACAGGTCGGTGGCGCCGGCGCGCAGCGCCTGGGCGCCCCACGCCCACAGGTCGCCCCCGCGCGCCCTGTAGCCCGAGTAGGGGAACGCCTGCACCACGATGCGCACGCGCTTGCCGGTGATGTCCGACAGCAGCTTGGCGGTGAATCCGGGGTTGTACCGCCCGCGACCCCGCCGGTCCCGCTCGGCGTAGCTCACGTACGGATCGGCCTCCACCACGTCGGCGAATGACGCGAGGCGGCCGTAGTCCCACGGGATGAACCCGTCGATGAAGCCGTAGTCGTTCGGGCTGATCACCGCGCCCGGGTCGAGGCGCCGGATCAGTGCCGCCTGCTCGGCCTTCATGGCGAAGAAGCGCCCCTCGGAGAAGCGTGTCCACGCCAGCCACCGCAACTGCTCGCGCACCGACGAGGACGGCCGCGCCGTCGGGTCGGGGAGGGTGCGCCCGGTGGCGCGGCGGAAGTCGCGCGCCAGGCGGCGCCCGAAGGGCGTGGCGCGCGCTCGGCCGCGTGGGATCACGGTCACCGGCTCGTCGCTGCCGGTGTAGAAGTTGACGTAGGGCCGGTTGCGCACGGTGGGCACGATGCGCCGGATCTCGCGCAACGCCTCCACGCGGTAGGCGGGATCCAGCAGCGAGAGGCGGCGGGTGTACGCCTCGGTGGTCGGGTCCGACACCACGGCGGTGCGCTTGCGCAGCGCGTTGCGCGCGGCCCACACCTCCACCGCGACATCCCACCGCAGCCCGGTGCGCCGGTACTCGGCGGCGAAGCGCGCCGGTGTGCGCCATCCCACCGGCTCTCGCGGGTGCAGCGGCAGCGGCGGGAACGGCAGCGCGCTGACCCCCGAGAACCACAGGCCGTTGGCCCCCGACGTGCGCAGGGTCGACGCCACCGAGCGGAACCAGCGGCGCGGTGCGATCAGGGGCGCATCATCGGGATCCCATCCCGGCAGCTCGTTCTGGTTGAGCTCGTGGCTCCACGTGGACACCGATCCCGCGGGCCGGTCGACGGCCTGGCCCACCGCGACCGCCGGCGCGAACGCCAGGGCGATGACGGCGAGGGCTGTGGAGGGATGCGGTCGCACGGACCGGGCCATCATGCCCGGCCGGACCGCGGGGCTCAAACCGCGGGGCGGGGCGGCGGACATGCGTGCCGCCGCCCCGCCCCGCCGCGCATCCCTACCCGGCGTACGCCTCGATCAGCACCTTCGCCACCTCGGGGCGCGTGAACTCAACGGGCGGCACCTCGCCGCGGCTCAGCATCTCGCGCACCTTGGTGCCCGACAGGAAGACGCGGTCCTCCTCCTTGGAGGGCGAGCTCTTGGTGGTGGCCATCCCGCCGGTGAGCTTGCACCAGAAGGCGTGCTCGAAGAACAGCGGCTGGATGCCCAGCTCGTCGCGGCTCACGTCGTCGAAGATCCGGTGCGCGTCGTAGGTCCCGTAGTAGTTCCCCACGCCGGCGTGGTCGCGGCCCACGATGAAGTGCGAGCAGCCGTAGTTCTGGCGCAGCACGGCGTGCAGCATCGCCTCGCGCGGGCCGGCGTACCGCATGGCGGCCGGCAGGACGCCCAACACCACGCGCTCGGCCGGGTAGTAGTGCTCGATCAGCACCTCGTAGCACCGCATCCGCACGTCGGCGGGGATGTCGTCGCTCTTGGTGGCACCCACCAGCGGCTGGAGGAACAGGCCGTCGACGGTCTCCAGCGCCACCTTGGTGATGTACTCGTGGGCGCGGTGGATGGGATTGCGCGTTTGGAAGCCCACCACGGTGTTCCATCCGCGCTCGGCGAACCGGGCACGCGACACCGCCGGGTCCAGCAGGTACGGCGCGGCCGCCGGGTCCAGCGGCATGCGCGCCGCCACCCGCACCGGGCCGGCGAGGTTGGTGGTGCCGTGCGCGTACAGCGATGCCACGCCCGGGTGGGCCTCGTCGTCGGTTCCGTACACCAGCTTCGCCTCGCGCACCGGGTCGGTGCGGTAGCGGTCGGTCACCTCGATCACGCCGAGGAAGTTCCCGGCGGCGTCCACCAGCTCCACCTCGGTGGCCGAGCCCACCTGTTCCAGCTCCGCGTCGGGCACCGCGAGCGTGATCGGCACCGACCACGCCAGGCCGTTGGGCAGGCGCATGTCGGTGAGCACCGATTCGTAGGTGGCGCGGTCCATGAAGCCTTCGAGCGGCGACAGCGCGCCGACGGCGATCAGGTCGAGATCGGCCCGCTGGCGCTCGGACAGCGTGATGCGCGGACGCCCGCCCCCCTCATCGAGCGAGTCGTCCAGGCGGTTGACGAGCACCCCCCCGTGGGGCGCGATCGGACCCGCGGCAGCGGCGGCGGTCATACGCATACTCCAGAATTAGCGCTGGTTTTCACGGGAATGAGCATAGCGACCCGATCCCGCCGTGTCGGTGCGACGCGATCGGCAGGGACAGGTGCCACGAACCGTGCGTGCCGGCCGCCCGCTACGCGGAGGCGAGCGCCGCGCCGTCCAGCTCGGCCCGGGCGAATTCGAGGAAGGCGGTGGCGAGCCGACGCGGCGTGCGCCCGGCGTGGCGGACGATGGAGAAGTCGCGCGCGATCCCCGGTGCCTCGAACGGCACCGCCACCAGCAGGCCGTCGGCGACCTCGCGCTCCACCGCCAGACGCGAGATCACGGTGATCCCGAAGCCGTCCAGCACCGCGGCCTTCACCGACTGCTGCAGCCCCAGCTCCATCGACACGTTCAGGTCGCGGTCGCGCAGCCCGGACTCGCGCATCGCCGCCTCCAGCGCCTGGCGCACGCCCGAGCCCTCCTGCTGGAAGAGCATCGGCTCGGCCACCAGCTCCTCCAGGGTGACCGCGTCGCGACCCGCCAGGGCGTGGCCGGGCGGCACGATCAGGACCAGTTCGTCGCGCAGGAACGCCTCGAACTCGAGTCCGCGCTGGGTGCGGCCGGCGCCCACCACGCCGATCTCCAGCTCGTCGTCCAGCACGCGGTCGCAGACGCTCTGCGTGTCGGTCACCACCAGGCTCACGCGCACGTCCGGGTAGGTGCGGTGGAAGGCCCCCAGCAGGCGCGGAAGCACCAGCTCCGCCGGCCCGGCCGTGGAGCCCATCACCAGGCGCCCGGCCACGCGCGTGCCCACCTCACCCAGCTCGCGCTCCATCTCGGCCTCCATGCCGATCATGCGGCGCGCGTAGCGGTACACCACCTCACCGGGCTCGGTGAGCGACACCCGCCGGCCCGAGCGGTCCAAGAGCCGGTGCCCGAGCTTCTGCTCGAGGGCCCGGATCTGGAATGACACCGCCGGCTGTGAGATCTCCAGCTCCTCCGCGGCCTGCGAGAAGGATCCCTTCTCCACGACCATGCGCAGCGTGAGGAGATGTCGGAGGTCCACGGTGTGAGTCTACCCGCGGACCGCGCCGGCGGGGTGGCGCCGGCTTATCGGGTGCAGAAGTGGTGCTCTCCGCGCTCGCACCAGAAGACCAGGCAGCCCTGCTCCTCCTTGCGGCCCACGCACACGGCATCACCGGCGTGGTCGGGGCACGGACGGCTCACATGCGCCAGCAGCCCGTCGGGGTCCACGGCGCGTGCCCCTCCGGGCATCCGGGCCACCGTCGGTTCGGTCATCACGGTCATCAGGGTCCCTCCTTGCTGGCTGGCGACGACGTGCCTCCAGATTCGCCGCCGGTCTCGTCGCCCCTCCCGGACCGGAGCGTGGCCCAGAGGATCCCGGCCAGCTCATCGGTGCGCCCCTCGGCCACGGTGCGCCGCAGGGCGTCCAGGCCGTCGCGCAGGCACTCGGGGTCCAGCGCAGGGCGGGTGGCGCGGCGGATCTTCCCGTAGCGGGTGGGCCGCACCTCCTCATCCACGTTGAAGAGCTCCTCGTGCAGCTTCTCGCCCGGGCGGATGCCCACCACCTCGATCGCGATGTCGCGTCCGGGCACGCGGCCCGAGAGCTCGATCATCTGGGTGGCCAGGTCCATGATGCGCACCGGCTCGCCCATATCCAGCACGAAGATGTCGCCGCCCTCGGCGATGCCGGTGGCGCCGATCACAAGCTGCACGGCCTCCGGGATCGTCATGAAGAAGCGCGTCATATCGGCGTGGGTCACGGTGACCGGGCCGCCACGCTCGATCTGGCGCTGGAAGATGGGCAGCACCGAGCCGGAGCTCCCCAGCACGTTGCCGAAACGCACGGCGGCGAAACGGGTGCGCCCGGAGTCCGCGCGGGCCTCCACCACGCGTTCGGCCAGCGCCTTCGACGCGCCCATCACGGTCTGCGGTTCCACGGCCTTGTCGGTGGACACCAGGCAGAACCGCTCCACGCCGGCGCGCTCGGCCACCTCGGCCAGCCCGGCCGTGGCGATGGCGTTGTTGGCCACCGCCTGGATCGGGTTGAGCTCCATCATCGGGACGTGCTTGTAGGCCGCGGCGTGGAAGACGATCTCCGGCCGGTGGGCGTCGAACACGCGCTCCATCAGCGCCGTGTCCTTGCAGTCGGCGATCACCGGCACCAGCAGCGGCGTGGTGGCCCCGCGGTTGCGAAGCTCCAGGTCGATCTCGAAGAGGTTGTTCTCCGAGTGGTCCACCATCACCAGGCGCCCCACGCCCACCGCGGCGGCCTGGCGGCACAGCTCGCGCCCGATCGAGCCGCCGGCACCGGTCACCAGCACCGCACGGCCGTTCAGATACCGGGCGATGCGCGCGAAGTCGGTCTCGACCGGGTCGCGTCCCAGCACGTCCTCCACGCGCACCTCGCGCAGGAGGCTCACCGTGACCTCGCCGGTGATCATCTCGTCCAGGCCCGGCAGCGTCCTGCACGGCACGCCCGCGGCACGGCAGATCTCGACGATCTCGTTGCGCACCGCACCGGGCGCGGACGGCATCGCGATGATCACCTCGTCCACGTGGACCTCGCGCAGCACGCGCGGCAGATCGGCGCGCGACCCCAGCACCCGGGTGCCCTGCACGCGCATGCGCCGCTTGCGCCGCTCGTCGTCGATCAGCCCCACCGGCCGGTAGCCCAGGCCGCGGTTGCGGGTCATCTCGCGCAGCAGGATGTTCCCGGCCTCGCCGGCGCCGCAGATGAGCACCTGGCGCGCCCGTGCGCGCTCGCGCGGACCGGGGCGCTCGATGATGCTGCGCACCACGAACCGTGCGCCGCCCACCAGGATGATGGTGAGCGCGAGGTCCAGCGCCAGCACCCCGCGCGGGATCGCCACCACATCGTCGGGGCGCCACACGGAGAACAACGCCGTGATGATCAGCGTGGAGCCGACGCACGCCAAGACGATGGCCTGCAGGTCGCGCAGCCCGGTGAAGCGCCACCACTTGGTGTAGAAGCGCATGGCCACGAACATCGCCAGCTTGATGGCCAGCACCAGCCACAGCGTCGCCCAGAAGGTGCGCTCGTAGCGCGCGGGGATCGTGTCGCCGTCGAACCGGACGTAGTACGCCAGCCAGTAGGCGGCGACCACCAGGCCCGCGTCGACGACGACCTGGCCACCGCGGTGCAGGAACGCCCGCGGGCTCCATGTGGGCAGCGAGTACCTCACGCCGGGTCCAGTCTAGTGGCGCCGTCCAGGATCAGGTCGATCAGCAGGTCCGGGTCGCGCAGCTGCGGCCGGTCGCCGCCCGCCCGCTTCACCGGTTCGACGTCCCCCGGATCCTCCAGCCGACGAAGCCGGCCCTGGGCGATCAGGCTGCGGTCCACCGCGCCCAGGCGGGCGGCGAACGGCGTGTAGGCGGGCACGCCCAGCGCCGCGGCCTCGCGGTTCATCGTGCCGCCCGCGCTCACCACCAGGTCCGCCGCGGCCACCAGGCTGGGGCCGTCCACCGGGCGGGCCGGCACGATCGCGGCCGTGCCCTCCAGCGCCCGCCGCTGCTCGTCGGTGCGCGGCAGCACCACGGTCTGGACCTCCGGCGCGGCGGCCAGCAGGCGCTCGAGCGAGGCCGCGAACACCTCCGTGGATGCCCCGCGGTGGTACAGCGTCACCTCGGGCGGGGGTCGCAGCACCGCGATCACGCGCCCGTCGTCCAGGCCCAGCTCGTCGCGCACGCCGGCGGTGTCGATGCGCGCGTCGGCCAGGTAGTACTCCTCCTTCAGGCCCGGGTAGCGCACCAGCGCGGGCGGGCGGATGCCGTAGCGGCGCAGCGCCGACTCCGGGATGGCCGCCGGCACCAGCACGCGCCGCGCCAGCCGGCCGTTCCAGTGGTGCATGGTCGCCGCGTACTCGTAGTCGAACATGGTGACCTGGGGCGTGCCGGCCAGGCGGGCGGCCAGCGGCTGGTCGGTGCTGCCGTGGGCCACCGCCAGGTCGAACCGCTCCCGGCGGGCGAAGCGCACCAGCTCGGCCGAGCGGCCGGCCATCGCCCGCGCCTTGCCGGCGCGCGAGCCGCCCCCGTGGGCGCCCACGCTGGTGTGCTCCATGCCGAACCGGTCCAGCAGGCCGGCCGTCTGGGCGAACTCGCGCGACGTCACGGTCACCTCATGGCCGCGGGCGCGCATGCGCTCGATCAGCGGCCGGAAGATGACCACGTGGGGCGAGTTGGTGATGTCCACCCAGATCCGCAAGGGTGCCCTCGGTCGGTTCGGTGTGCGGCGCCGGGCGGCGCCGCGGTCAGACGTCGGCGGAGACGCGCTCCACGGCGCGGGCCACGGCACCGACGACCTCGTCGATGTCGTCCGCACCGAGGTTCGGGTGCATCGGGATGGCCAGAGCGCTGCCGGCGCACTCCTCGGCCACCGGAAGGTCGCCGGCCGAGTAGCCCAACGGGGCGAACACCGGCTGCAGGTGCATCGGGATCCCGTAGTACACCGCGCTGGCGATGCCGTCGGCGGCCAGCGCCTCGCGCAGGTCGTCGCGCTTGGGGTGGCGCACCATGTACAGGTGGTAGATGTGCGTGGCGCCGTCGGCCACCGCCGGCGTGGTCACCAGGTCGCCCAGACCGGCCGCCTCGTACGCCGCGGCCGCCTCGGCGCGCGCGGCGTTCCAGCGGTCCAGGTGCGGGTAGAACACCCGGATGATCGCGGCCTGCAGGTCGTCCAGGCGGGAGTTGTAACCCACCTCATCGAACACGACCTTGTCCTTCGAGCCGTGGAACCGCAGCCGGCGGACGCGCTCGGCCAGGTCCTCGTCGCGGCACACCACCATCCCGCCGTCACCCATCCCGGGGAAGTTCTTGGTGGGGAAGAAGCTGAAGGTGGCGGCGTCGCCGAAGGTCGCGATCTCGCCGGCGGCGTGGCGTGCACCGAACGCCTGGGCGCAGTCCTCGACCACCAGCAGGTCGTTCGCGCGGGCGAGTTCCATGATCGCCGGCATGTCGGCCGGGTGGCCGAAGATGTGCACCGGCAAAATCGCCTTTGTGGCCGGGCCGATACGACGGGCCACCGCCTCGGGGTCCAGGCAGTAGGTGCGCGGTTCGATGTCGGCGAACACCGGGGTCGCGCCGACGCGGGCGATGGCCTCGGCGGTGGCGTAGAACGTGTACGGGGTGGTGATCACCTCGTCGCCCTGGCCGATGCCGAGGGCGTGGAGGGCCAGCACCAGCGCGTCGGTGCCGTTGGCGACGCCCACGGCCGGGCGGCCGCCCAGCCGCTCGCCCACCTGGGACTCGAGGGCCCGCCCGTGCGGACCGAGGATGAAGCGCCCGGTGTCGAGCACGTCGGCGATGGCGGCATCGATCTCGCCGCGCAGTGGCCCGTACTGGGCCTGGATGTCCATCAGGGATACGCTCATGACGGCGCGGGAGGCTATCAGGCATCCCCCGGGCCGGCCGCATGATCGGTGGCCCGCCGCGGCGCGAGCGGCAGCGACACGGTGATGCCGGTGCCGAAGCCCTCGCGCGATGTGGCCGACACGTCGCCGCCGAAGCGCTCGGCGATGTGCTTGACGATCGACAGGCCCAGGCCGGTGCCGCCCAGCCGCTTGGAACGCGACGCGTCGGCGCGGTAGAAGCGCTCGAAGATGTGCGGCAGATGGCGCTCGGGGATCCCCGCCCCGTCGTCGGTCACGCTCAGCACCGCCCGGTCGTCCTCGGCGAACACCGACACGTGGGCGGTGGCTCCGGCACCGGCGTACTTGATGGCGTTCTCGATGAGGTTCCGCGCGATGGTGTGGGCCATCCGTTCGCTCAGGGGGCAGGAGACCGGCGCATCGGCGTGCACCATCACGTCCACGCTCTGGTCGGCGCCCGCGTCGGCCAGGTCGCCGGCGGCCGCGCGCGCCGCCTCCGCGAGGTCGCTGGCGGTGTGCTCGGGCAGGCCCTCGGTGGCCTCCAGCTCGGACAGGAACAGGATGTCCGCGATCAGGGCCTCGAGGCGCTGGGTCTCGTTGATGGCGCGCGCCACGAAGCGCTGGTGCAGCTCGGGGTCCATCTCCGGGTCGCCCAGCGCCTCCAACAGGCCGCGCAGGCCGGTGAGGGGCGTTCGCAGCTCGTGCGACACGTTGGCCACGAACTGGGAGCGCAGCTCCTGATAGGCCACCAGTTCGCTGACGTCGGTCAGGAACAGCAGCGCCTCGCGCTCACCCGACACCTCGTACGGCTCCACCGCGGCGCGGTAGGTCCGGCGCCCGTCGGCGAACAGGCGCACGTCGAAGTGCGTCGGCGCCTGCGCCTCGATGGCCTCGGCCACCTGGCCGGCCAGCATGTGCTCGGAGAACGCCTCCAGCACGCTCAGCCCGGGCACCAGGAACTCGAACCGCGCCCGGGCGCCCGCCCCCACCTCCACGATCTGCCCGCGCGCGTCCACGCGCATCACGGCCGACGGCACGGCGTCCAGCATCGCCCGCCGTCGTTCGTCGGCCGCGGCGGCGTCGGTCTGCGCGCTCTGCTCGCTGCGCTCGAGCCGGTCGACGGCGCCGCGGGTCCGGCGCAGGCGCAGCGCGAGGGCCACCACCGCGGCGACGGCCACCGACACCGCGATCCAGAGTGCGATCAGCATGCGGGGATTGTAGGAGCCGGTCCGGCAGGACCCCGGGCACACCTGTGTAACGACGTGACGTGCTTACCTTTGCCGTCGTGCCCACGCGCTCACGCATCCACCTCGCGCGCGCCGCCGCGGCGGGCGCCGTCGCCGCCGGCGCCCTCACACTCGTCCCGCTCGCCGGTGCGTCCCCGGTGGAGGCCCTGCCGGTCGGCACGACACCGGCGCGCACCGTCATCGCCGCGGGCGTCACGCACGAACGACTGGTGCGCGACGGGGGCCAGGTGGTGCACGTGATCCGGGCCCAGCCCAACGGCCGCACCGCCCTCACGCCGGCGCTCGCCGCCGGCTCCACCACGGCGCGGGGACAGCTCACCGCGGCCATCGGCGCCCGCCAGGACCAGGCCGGTGTGGTGGCCGGGGTCAACGGCGACTTCTTCAACTACTCCACCGGTAACCCCAGCGGGATGCTGATGGTCGACCGCGCGCTCATCGCCGAGCCCGAGGCCAGCCGAAGCTCGCTGCTCATCCGTGACGACGGGCTGCTCGATGCCGCCATCGTGGCCATGCAGGGCCGATGGAAGGCCGAGGACCGCGCGGGGGTGCTGCGGTTCCGCGAGCGCACGTTCCAGGGCATCAACCGCGCCCCGCAGCGCGACGCGGAGGCGATCCTCTACACACCCGCCCACGGCACCACCACCACGCCCACGGGCAGCTCGCTGTGGGAGGCGCGCGTGCGCCTGGACGACCCGGCGGCGGTCCCGGCGCCGGGCGCTCCGCTGTCGGGCACGGTCATCGCGACCGGCGCCGGCGGAGGCAGCACCATCGGGCGCGGGCACGTGGTGCTCACCGGGGTCGGATCGTCCGGGCGCACCATGGCCGGCGACCTCGAGCCCGGCCGGCGCATCACGATCACCCCGGGGCTGGTCACGATGCCCGACGCGGCGCCGCTGGCCCC
>JBIQJW010000302.1:0-1713 GCA_044507145.1 Actinomycetota bacterium | reverse complement strand
TCACCACCCTGCTCCTGGGCGCCGGGCTGATGTTCGAGGTGCCGGCCGCCATGGTGGGCTTCGCGCGGCTGGGCGTGGTGAGCGCCGACATGTACCTGCGCCAGTGGCGGGTGGCCATCGTGGTGATCGCGGCCATCGCGGCGATCCTGCCGGGGGGCGACCCGTTCAGCATGCTGCTGCTGATGGTCCCCCAGGTGGTGCTGTACGGCGTGGGGGTGGTGCTGGCACGGCGTTTCGGGCGGCCGGTGCTCTGGCATGCCGAGCAGGACGATGCCGATCCCGATCCCGACGCCGGACCGGGGCGCCCGAGCGCCAGCACGGGGTAGTCCGTGTCGGCCGTGCGCTCAGTCGCGCAGCGCCCGGCCGGTGAGCGACAGGAAGACATCCTCCAGCCCTGCGGCCCGCACGGCTTCGCGCCGGTGCGGGATCGCGGTGGCGTTCGCGGCCTGCAGGGCGTGCTCGGCGTCGTCGGTGAAGACCGCCAGCAGGTCGTCATGGAGCTGGTGGCCGCGGATGTGTGGCGCCAGGGCCTCGAGCATGGCGGTGGCGTCGCCCGGCCGGATCCGCAGCTCCAGCACCTCGCGTCCCACCTCCGAGCGGATGAGGCCGTCCGGCGTGCCGGCCAGCACGATGCGCCCGTGGTCGATGATGACCAGGCGGTCGCACAGGCGCGCGGCCTCGTCCATGTAGTGCGTGGTGAGCACCAGCGTGGCCCCGGCCCCGCGCAGGGTGCGCAACCGGTCCCACACCGCGTGGCGCGCCTGGGGGTCGAGCCCGGTGGTGGGCTCGTCCAGCAGCACCAGCCGCGGCTCGTTGATGAGCGCCCGCCCGATCTGAAGCCGGCGCTGCATCCCGCCCGAGAGCGCCAGCACGGCGTCGCCGGCCCGGTCGGCCAGCGCCATCGTCTCCAGGATCCCGTGTGCGCGCCGGCGCGCCTCGGAGCCGGTGATGTCGAAGTAGCGCGCCCACACGATCAGGTTCTCCAGCACCGAGAGCTCGACGTCGAGCGTCGTCTCCTGGGCCACCACCCCCATCTGGCGCTTCAGCTCACGCGGCGCCACGTCGGGATCCAGGCCGAGCACGCGCAGCTCGCCGGCGTCGCGGGCGGCCAGGCACGCGAGCATGCGCATGGTGGTCGTCTTACCGGCGCCGTTCGGCCCGAGGAACCCGAAGCACTCGCCGGGCGCGATCGTGAGGTCGATGCCGTCGACCGCCGCCAGCGCGCCGTACGACTTGCGCAGGCCGCGGGCGACCACCGCCGGCGAGTCGCTCACACCGGTGTGGCGTCCCGCCGCGGGAGGCTGGCGATGGTGCGCCGCAGGCCCTCGGCCAGATCCACGGTGGGCTCCCACCCCAGGAGACGACGGGCCAGGTCGATGTCGGGCCGGCGGACCATCGGGTCGTCCTGGGGCAGCGCGCCGTGGACGATCTGCGAGCGGCTGCCGGTGGCGCTGATCACCACCCGGGCCAGCTCCTCGATGGTGAACTCACCCGGGTTCCCGAGGTTGACGGGCAGGTGGTAGTCGCTGTCGATCAGCCGGACGAAGCCCTCCACCAGGTCGGCCACGTAACAGAACGAGCGCGTCTGGCCGCCGTCGCCGAACACGGTGATGGGTTGGCCGGCAAGCGCCTGGCGCAGGAACGTGGGGATCGCGCGTCCGTCGTTGGGCCGCATCCGGGGGCCGTAGGTGTTGAAGATCCGCACGATGTGCG
>JBIQJW010000069.1:6333-10728 GCA_044507145.1 Actinomycetota bacterium | reverse complement strand
GAACGCACCAACGTGGAGTTCGTGCGCACCGAGGGGCCCGGTGAGATCACCATGCGCGTGTGGGAGCGCGGCGTGGGCGAGACCCTGGCGTGCGGCACCGGCGCCTGTGCCGCCGCGGTCGCGGCCGTCCGTCTGGGCGGCATGATCAGCCCGGTCACCGTGCATCTGGCCGGTGGAGATCTCCTGATCGATGTCGACGACGACCTGGAGGTGACGATGACCGGTCCCGCGGAGCGGATCTACCGTGGCGAACTCTCGCCCGCGCTCGTGAGCGCACTGGGGGAACTCTGAGCGGGAACGCTGTCGGCGCCGCCCGGCTGCGACAGCTTCCGCCCTACCTGTTCGCCCAGATCGAGCAGAAGATCGCCGCCAAGCGCGCGGCCGGTGTGGACATCATCTCGCTGGGCATCGGCGACCCCGACACCCCGACCCCGCCCGCGATCGTCGCGGCGCTGCAGCAGCACGCGGCGAACCCCGACACGCACCGGTACCCCTCGAACCGCGGGCGCGATTCGTTCCGCCACGCGGTGGCCGCCTTCTACGCCACGCGGTTCGGGGTGACCCTGGATCCGGCCTCGGAGATCGTCCCCGCGCTGGGGGCCAAAGAGGCGATCGCCAACATCAGTCTCGCCTTCCTGGACCCGGGCGACGTCGCCCTCGCGAGCGACCCCGGCTACCCCGTGTACTCCACCGGGCCGCTGCTCGCCGGCGCCGAGCCGATTCCCATGGCGCTGGTGCCCGAGCTCGGTTTCCAGCCGGACCTGGACGCCATCCCGGCCGATGTGCGGTCGCGTGCGCGGCTGATGTTCCTGAACTACCCGAACAACCCGACCGGCGCCGTCATCGAGGACGACTTCTTCGCGCGGGTCGTCGCGTTCGCCCGCGCCAACGACATCATCGTGGTCCACGACAACGCCTACTCGGAGATCACGTACGACGGATACCGGGCGCCGTCGTTCCTGGAGACCGCCGGGGCGGCCGACGTCGGGATCGAGGTGTTCTCGCTGTCGAAGACGTACAACATGACCGGCTGGCGCTCGGGCGCGGTGGTGGGCAACACCGACCTGGTGGAGGCCTACTGGCGGCTCAAGACGAACCTCGACTCAGGCATGTTCGAGGCCGTCCAGGAGGCCAGCGTGGCCGCGCTGCGATCCGACCAGGAGTCGGTGCGCGACATGTGTGCGATCTACCAGCGCCGGCGCGACACGCTGGTGGCCGCGCTGCGCCGCATCGGCCTGAGCGTGGAGGCACCAAAGGGCGCCATCTACATCTGGGCGCGGGTTCCGGACGGGGAGACGTCGGCGTCGTTCACCGAGCGCGTGCTGGAGGAGGCCGCCGTCGTGGTGTCGCCGGGCGCCGCGTACGGTGCCGGCGGCGAGGGCTTCGTGCGGATGAGCCTCACGGTGCCCGACGACCGCCTGAACGAGGCCGCGGACCGCATCGGTCAGCTTGTCGGCGGCTGAACCGGGGGCGGGCGCACCGGCTCTTCCGGTGCGCCTGCTCCACCCGGACGCGCGCACACCGTCCCGCGCCCACCCGGGTGACGCCGGGCTGGACCTGGTGGCCGTCGAGCCGGCGGGCCTCGCGCCGGGTGGGGGGCGGGCCGCCGTGCCCACGGGCATCGCGGTGGCCGTCCCCCACGGCTACGCGGGGCTGGTACTGCCGCGCTCGGGGCTGGCGCGCCGCCACGGCGTCACCCTCTCCAATGCGCCGGGCCTGATCGACGCCGGTTACCGCGGGGAGCTGGTGGTGCTGATGGTGAATCTCGGCGATGCACCGTACCGCGTGGAGGCCGGCGACCGCATCGCGCAGCTGGTGCTCACCCCGGTGGCCCTGTCGCAGGTGATCTGCACCGACCACCTGCCGGCGTCCGACGGCCGCGGCGAGGACGGGTTCGGCTCCACCGGCTGAGCGGCCGGGCTAGCGGGTGCGGTGGTTCGCGGCGCGCTCGATGGCGACCGCACGTGCCGCCGCCTCGAGGTGATCGTCCAGCGGCGCCAGCTCGGGCTCGCGCCCGGTGCGGTGGATGAGCGCCCACGCGAGCAACCGGTCCGCCAGCCACGGGTTCTTGGGCAGCAGCGGTCCGTGCAGATACGTCCCGATCACGCGTCCGCGCACGGCGCCCTCGGTGGCATCGTCACCATTGTTGCCGTGGCCGTGCACGACGCGGCCCAGCGGTCGCGCACCCGGGCCCAGCCGCGTGCGGCCCGCGTGGTTCTCGAAGCCCACCACGGTCTGGCGCCGGCCCTCGAGCTCGGCCTCGATCACCAGGTCGCCGATCAGGCGCGTGGGACCGGCGACGGTGTCGAGATCGAGGATGCCGAGCCCCGGCATGCGCGACCCGTCGGCGCCCGTGTAGCCGTGGCCGGCCAGCTGGATGCCGCCGCACACGCACAGCATCGCCGCGCCGCCGTCGACCGCCGCCCGCAGTCCGTCGCCCTTGGTGCTCACGAGGTCCTGGGCCACGATGGCCTGGTCACGGTCCTGCCCGCCGCCGAGGTAGTAGAGGTCGTGGGCCCCCGGGGTGACGGGGTCTCCGAGCTCCAGCGGCGTCACCTCCAGGGCGTACCCGCGCCACTCCAGGCGCCGGCGCAGCACGGCGATGTTGCCGCGATCGGCGTAGATGTTCATCTCGGCGGGGTAGAGGTGCCCGAGGCGCACCGTTGCGCGGGGGACTTCGTGCATGCCTATCCCACCGCCCGGCACCGGCGGATCTGCGTCTCCCCACCGCGGCGCAGCGGCCCGCCGGCGAAGTCGCCCGCCAGCTCGATGGTCTCCAGCCCCGCGCGCGCCAGGAGGTGGTCCATCTCCACCGGCATGAACAGGTGCACGCGATGGGGCCGCAGGAAGGTGTTGGTGCGCCCGTCGGCGGCGGTCTCGGTGATGCGGTGCGTGAACTCGAGCGTCTGGGTCACGGGATCCCATGAGTCGTACCAGGCCGAGTGGCCGAGGGTGATGCCCGTGGACGGGTCGCGGTACTCGCCGCCGGAGCGTTCGTGGCCCATCGACTCCACGATCTCCACCGGGTCGGGGAGTGCGACGTCGAAGATCAGCTCACCCCCGGGCGCCAGGTGTCTGCGCACCGAGGCAAGGCATGCGAGCTGGTCGTCCGGTTCGGTCAGCGCCTGCAGGGTGTTCATCGCGATGACCACCAGCCCGAAATGCCTGCCGAGATCGAAGGTGCGCATGTCGCCGCGCACCGGGTGGACCCGGGCCGCGACCTCGGGGCCGTGGGCCGCCGCATGCACCGCGATGGCGTCGACCATGTCGGCGGAGGCGTCGAGCGCCCACACCTCCGAACCCGCGCGCGCCAGGGGCACGGCCACCCGGCCCGCCGCGGCGCCCAGGTCCAGCACCGGGCCCGGAAGGCGGGCCGCGTGGGCGGTCCAGAACGGGATGTCGTCGCGGTAATGGGCATGTTCACGCAGGAACCGCGCCGCCTCGTCATCGCTCACGCCAGAAGGCCTCCGCGGCCCCGCGCCGCACCAGCGTCGCACGCAGGCCCAGCATCGCGGTGTACGTGGGCAGGATGTAGAGCGTCCCCCCTCGAGGAGTGGCTCCGATGGCATCGTCCAGGGCGGCGCCGGGATCCGGGATCACATTCATCCGCGCGGGTGCCAGCCCCGCGTAACGGAAGCGCAGGGCCAGTTCGTGTGCACGGTCGCCGGTGAGGGTGAGGCGCGCCGTGGCGTCGAGGAGCGGCTCGTAGTCGACATCCCAGATCCACGAGGTGTCGCGCCCGTCGGCGGTGCGGTCGTTCAGGGCAATCAGGAGGTGCAGCGGTTCGGGATCCAGCAGCACGGTGCGGACGGTCTCGTTGGCGCCGGTCGGGTTCTTCGCCAGGAGCATCACGAGGTCGCGGCCGTCCACCGGCATCCGCTCCCCGCGGCCGAACGCCGCGGCGCTGGTGGCCAGCCCGGCGCGGATCGCGTCGAGGGGGAGCCCCATCGCCAGGGCGCCGGCCACGGCGGCCGTGGCGTTGTACGCGTTGTGGACGCCGGGGAGGGGGAGTTCGGCCTCGACGGTCCCGGCGGGGGTCTCGATGGTGAGCGCGATGCCGCGGGCGCCGTCCAGCCGCACGTTCGTGGCCCGCACATCGGGCGAGGGGCGGCGCGCGCCACAGCCGGGACACTCCCAATGGCCCAGGTGGGCCAGCGTCACCGATGCATAGCGCAGGGTGGTCCCGCAGCCACGGCAGCGCACGGAGTCGGCCGCGTGGGGCAGGGTGGCCAGTTCGACCGCCGGATCATCCACGCCGAAGGTCAGCGTGGCCTCACGGTCCCGCACCAGCCCGGCCACCGTCGGATCGTCGGCGTTCACCACGGTGGTCGTCTGCTCGGGAAGCCCCTGGATCATCAGCTCCCAGCGGCCGGCGATGGCCTCCAGTTCGCCGTA
>JBIQJW010000069.1:0-6233 GCA_044507145.1 Actinomycetota bacterium | reverse complement strand
CGGGGCGAAGGCGCAGCAGGACCTTGCCCGGCAGGCTGGTGCCCCCGCCGCGTCCGAGGCGGCGCGAGAGGGCGCCGGTGGCACGGGCGAGCGCGATGGCCGGTCGTGCCGGCACGCGCACCGTCCGCCCGCTCACCCGGCCGGTGCCGCCGTGCCGTCGGCGGCGCCCACGATCACGTCGGCCCTGGGGACGCGGAAGAGCCCGTGGTCCAGCACGCCGGCGAGGGCGCGGGCGCGCGCGGCGACGGCCTCCCAGTCGCCCCCGGGCGGGACGGCCAGGTCCACCAGCGCCATGCCGTCGTCGCTGCGCACGTCGCGCAGCGTGGGCGAGAGGTCCGAGAGCTGCGCCATCACGGCCCGGGTGGCGAACGGCACCACGGCCAAGGGCAGCAGGCCCCACTCATCGAGCGACGCGACGAGCTTGGGCCCGTCGACGAGCACCAGGAAGCGCGTCGCGGCGTCCGCCACAACGCGCTCGCGCACATGGGCGCCGCCGGCGCCTTTGATCACCAGACCGCGCGGATCGACGGCGTCCGCGCCGTCGAACGCCAGGTCCAGCGGACCGGTCATCTCCACGACGGGGATCCCGACCTCGTGGGCGAGGTCGGTGCTGGCCCGGGACGTCGGGACACCGCTGCAGCGAAGCCCCGCGCGCACGCGCGCGCCCAGCGCGCGGATGCCCGCCGCCGCCGCGCGGCCCGTCCCCAGGCCCACGCGCATCCCGTCCTCCACCTGTGCGGCGGCATGCTCTCCGGCAGCCGCCCATGCGCGTGCTCGTGCGTCCACGTCCGGAAGCGTATGCGACACTGAGCCGATGCGTGAGCTCCCACCCTCGATCGAGATGATCGACACCCGTCTGGCCGGCCGTCCCGGGTTCACCGCGGCGTACCTCGTGCGCGGTGAGCGGACCGCCCTCATCGAGACCGGTGCGTACACGTCCACCGAGACCGTCCGCACGGCGCTGACCGCAGCCGGGCTGGGGCCCGACGACCTCGACTGGATCGTGCTGACCCACATCCATCTCGACCACTGCGGTGGCACGGGCGGCATCGCGGCCGCCTTCCCCCGCGCGAAGGTCGTCGTCCACCCGCGCGGTCCGCGCCACCTGGCCGATCCGTCGCGCCTGGTGGCCGCCACGGCGGCGGTGCACGGGGAGCGGTTCGCGATCTACGGCGGGCTGGACCCGACCCCGCAGGAGCGGATCATCGCCGCCGAGGACGGCCACGTGGTGGACCTGGGCGGGGGCCGGCGCCTGCGCATGTTCGAGACACCGGGCCACGCGAAGCACCACATGACGGTGCTGGACGAGGAGACGGGCACCCTCTTCGCCGGAGATCTCGTGGGGGTGAGCATGAGCCCGGGCGAGCAGTACCCGGCCATGCCGCCGGCGGACATCGACTGTGAGGGCTGGATCGCGTCGCTGGACCGGATGGCGGACCTGCGGCCGCAGATCGTCTGCCCGGCGCATTTCGGTCCGCTGGTCGACGCGGCCGAGGGCATCGCCACCGCGCGCGATCAGGTCGCCACGGTGGCCGAGTCGGCCCGGGCGGCGTGGGCCGGCGGGGGAGGGGTGGCGGCCATCGCCGCCGCGATCGAGCGCGACCTGCCGCTGGAGGGGGTCGTGCACGATCCACAGGCGCTCGAGAACTGGCGCTTCGTGGGCTGGTACGAGGCCAACCCCGATGGTGTCGCCCTGTGGGCCCAGGCCCGCGCGGAGGCCGCCGCGGCCACCTGATCGTCGCCTGACAATAATTCCGAAAGGGGTTATTGTTGGTGTGACATGAAACAGGTCTCCGCCGAACTCGTCCTCTTCACCGTCCGCTACCAGCGCCTGGAGGCGTTGCTGGTGCGGCTGCCGGGCAACCTCTGGCGACTGCCGGGCGGACCGGTGCGACCGGGACGGACAGTGCAACAGGCGGCCGTCGACGCCCTGGCGGCACAGACCGGGGTGCGGGGGATCGCGTTGGAGCAGCTCTACAGCTTCGACCGGGACGCGGGGAACGCACTCGTGGTCGCACACCTGGCGCTGATCGCCGCCGATCGGCATCCCCTGATGCCCGGCCCCGATGTGGTCGAGGTCCGCTGGTTCACGGTCGATGACATGCCGGCGCTGGAGCCCGAGCCGTCGGAGATACTGGCCTACGGGCACGCCCGCCTTCGTGCCAAGGCCGCCTATGCGCCGATCGCCCTGCAGTTGCTGCCCGAGGAGTTCACGCTGGGCGACCTGCAGGTGGCCTATGAGGCGGTGCTGGGGCATCCCCTCGACACCCGGAATTTCCGGCGCGACGTTCTGGCCGGCGGGTTGGTGGAGGAGGCCGGTGCGGTGCGCGCCGACGGGCCGGGCAGGCCCGCACGCCTCTACCGCTCGGCCGGCGGCGACTTCCAGGTCCTGGCGCGAGAGCGACGGATCGCCCGCGCCATCGACGCACCCTCACGATCCGAGGAGGCACACGCATGAGACCCGCCGTGATCATCATCGACATGCTCGACGACTTCGTCACGGGCGCCCTCGCCAACGAGCGCTCCCAGGCGATCATCGAGCCCATCGCGCGGCTCAGCGCCGCGGCCCGGGCCGCCGGCTGGCCGGTCATCTACTCGAACGACGCACATCTGCCCGGCGACCCGGAGGAACGGGTGTGGGGGCCGCACGCCCTCGCCGGGAGCCCGGGCGCCGCGGTCATCGGCGAGCTCGCGCCGCAGGCCGGCGACATCGAGCTGCCCAAGCGGCACTATTCGGCCTTCTACGAGACCGGGCTGGACGGCCTGCTGCGCCAGAACGGAGTGGACACCGTCATCCTCACGGGGCAGCACACGCACATCTGCGTGCGCCATTCCGCGGCCGACGCCCTGTACCGCGGGTACCGGATCATCGTTCCGCCGGACGCCGTGGAGTCGTTCACGCAGGCCGACCACGAGTCGGGTCTGCAGTACCTGGCGGCCGTCTACGCGGCCGAGCTCACGCCGGTGGCGGAGCTGGTGGGCGAGCCGGCACGCGCCGGCGCCGCGCACTAGGGGCACCCGCCCCGCCGGGAGGGGGCGTGCCGCCCACACGGCACGCCCGGATCCGGCCGGACCCCGTGGTAGCCTTCGCGCAGTTTCGGCCGTATTGAAAGGGATGGTGCATGGCTCAGCACAGCGATGGGGACGGCCTGGCGGCCACCTGGCCGTTTCGGACGGCGGCGACACTGCTGATCGCGGCGCTCGTCTGGTTCTGCCTCGGTGCGGGTCTTCACGACGTCGGCGAGGAGCTGCCGTCGTACATGCCGATCTTCTACTACACGCTGCTCGCGGCCGTGTTGTTCGTGATCGGCGGGGCGATCTACAACCTGTCCCGTCAGCGGAGCGCCGCCGCCCAGAGGTAGTGGAGGACACCTCGTCGCAACCCGCGACCGCGCCACGCCGGCCGCTCGATCGGCTGGCCCTGGCGGTCGCCGGGTTGCGCGATGGTGAGTGGCTGGCCGATCTGGGCCGCATCGGCGCCGACGTGCCCACCGGAGCGCCGGCGCCGCCGACCTTTGCGGCGCTCGCGGCCGCCGGGATCGACACCGTCGACGCCCTGGCGGCCGACGGCCGTTGGGAACACGCCGCCGACCAGGCCGATCGCCTGCGTCGTGTGTTCACCGCCCACCGCGCGACCCTGCACCCGGTGGTGGGGGAGTCGTTCGACGGCCTGCGTGCGGCGGCGCATTCGCGCGACGCCGACGAGCTGGCCGACTTCGTGGGCCTGCTGCGGGAGATCTTCGACGGATCGGGGGAGCCCGGTGTCTGAAGGGCCCGCCAACCGGCGTGGACGGCTCCTGGTGGCCGCGCCGGCGCTGGTGGACCCGAACTTCCACCGGGCGGTGGTGCTGATGCTCGAGCACACCGAGGACGGTGCGTTGGGCCTGGTGCTGAACCGCCCCACGGAGCTGGTCGCGTCGGACGCGATCCCGGGAGACCTCGGCGAGGCGTTGCGCGACGCCGACGTGGTGCATCAGGGCGGCCCGGTGCAGCCCGAGGCCGTGATCGTCCTGGCCGACTTCGATGATCCGACCCTGGCGGCCACCCTGGTGTTCGGATCCGTGGGCATCGTGGACCCGGGCGTCGACGTCTCCGGGCTCGGGGACGGCGTCCGCGCCATCCGGGCATTCGGCGGCTACGCGGGGTGGTCGGGCGGCCAGCTGGAGCAGGAGATCGCCGACGAGGCGTGGATCGACGCCGGCGCCATGACCGAGGACGTCTTCACCGAGGATGCCGAGCGGCTGTGGAGCCGCGTGCTCGACCGCAAGGGCGGCACGTGGCGGTTGATCGCGCGCCTACCGGTGGATCCCACCCAGAACTGACGGCCGGCGGCGGTGAGCGGCGACGTGCCGCGAGCCGCGCTCACCTTGTGCTGATGGAGGGGTCGTGGGAGGCTGCCGCCCATGACCATCACATCCGTTCTCCTCCCGTCAGCCGCCGCATATGACCTCTGGGACGCGCTCCTCACCGTGGGCGCGATCTTCCTGCTGGTCATGTGGGCCTGGGTGCTGATCACGATCCTGATCGACCTCTTCCGCGATCATTCCCTCTCAGGATGGTGGAAGGCCGTCTGGGTCTTCTTCCTCCTGTTCGTTCCCCTCATCACCGCGTTGATCTACCTCATCGTCCGCGGCAGCGGCATGCAGAAGCGCGCGATCGCGCAACAGCAGCAGGCCCGTGAGGCCGCCGACGCGTACATCCGCGACGTGGCGAAGGTCTCCCCGGCCGACGAGCTGCAGCGCCTGGCCGACCTGCGCGACCGCGGCGTGATCTCCGAGGAGGAGTTCGCGCGCCTGAAGGCCAAGGTCATCGACTGACCCCACGCCCAGAGCCGCCCGCACGAGAACGGGCCCGCGTGAGCGGGCCCGTTTCACGTCCGGATGGAGGTCGTGCGGTTAGCCCAGGCGTCCCGCGTCCGGCAGCGAGCCGAGCTTCTGCAGCGACTGGCTCTCGACCTGGCGGATGCGCTCGCGGGTGACGTTGAACATCCGGCCCAGCTCATCGAGCGTGCGCGGCTTCTCGCCCCGCAGCCCGTACCGGAGCTCCAGCACCCGCCGCTCGCGGTAGCTGAGCTGGTCGAGCAGGTCACGCAGGGCCTGCTCGTGGAGGCTGGTCTCGGCGGACACCTCGGGCGCCACGCTGTTCTCATCGGCCAGGAAGCGACCGAGCTCGGACTCCTCCTCCTCACCCACCGGCTTCTCGAGCGAGACGGTGGGCTGGGCACTGCGGAGGATCTCCTCCACCTCATCCGGCGGGAGGCCGGCGGCGTCGCCGATCTCCTCCACCGTGGGCTCGCGGCCCAGCTGGCCGATCAGTACGCGCTCCGCGCGGCTGATCTGGTTGAGCTTCTCCACGACGTGCACCGGGATGCGGATGGTGCGGCCCTTGTCGGCCAGCGCGCGGGTGACGGCCTGCCGGATCCACCACGTGGCGTAGGTGGAGAACTTGAAGCCGCGGCGCCAGTCGAACTTCTCGACCGCGCGCACCAGGCCCAGCGTGCCCTCCTGGATCAGATCGAGGAAGGGGAGACCGCGACCGCGGTAGCCCTTGGCGATCGACACCACCAGCCGGAGGTTGGCCTCGACCATCTGCTGCTTGGCGGCCTGGTCGCCGGACTCGATCCGCTTGGCGAGGCGCACCTCGTCGGCGGCGGTCAGCAGCGGCACACGGCCGATGTCCTTGAGGAAGAGCTGCAGCGAATCGGTGGTCTGCTCGACCGCGGTGACCGCCCGGCGCGGGCGCTCCGCCTCCTCGGCCAGCTCGGCGGCCTTGGCGACAGCCTCGGCCTGCTCGAGCAGGTCGATGCCGGCCTCCTCCAGGTGCTGGTACACCTCCTCGGCAGCCTCGGCATCAAGGCCGAGCGCGTCGAGGACCTCGGCGACCTCTTCCATCCCGAGAAAACCGAGCTCCTGCCCCCGCACGATGAGCTGTCGCAGCTCTCCGTCGCGTGCAAGCCCGGTCAGTTCCGTCGTGCTCATCCGCCTCCGTTCCCGCGTGTGGTGCCCGTGTGCGCCACGGGGTGCCGGCCTGTCGTCATGACGATCGGACCCACCGGCCCTCGTGCCATTTCGGTGGGTCGATGGCGAACTCGATCCGGGCTACGCCGTGCGTCGCTGGTGCAAATGGACGCAGACAAGGGGCCCGAAACAGAACTCGGCCGACCAAGGGGAGACTATGGTGCTCCTTGCGCGTGCCGTCAAGCCCGATTGCGTCTTGCGGACCGGGATCTCGAG
>JBIQJW010000301.1:0-1732 GCA_044507145.1 Actinomycetota bacterium | reverse complement strand
CACCGTGTGCAGCAGATCCTGGACGCGGCGTATCTCGACGGCCGCGTGGTGGCGCTGGTGGGCCGTTCGCTCACGCGCAACGTGAACATGGCGGCCAACCAGATGGACCCGGACACCGGGCGTCCCTACCTCACGCCGCCCCCGGGCACGCTGGTGAAGCTGCGCGAGCTGGAGAGCCGGCCCCGCGATGAGCAGGTGCTGGTGTGCACCGGCAGCCAGGGTGAGCCCATGGCCGCGCTCAGCCGCATCGCCCGCGGCGAGCACCACCAGGTGGAGCTCACGTCCAGCGACACCGTCATCTACTCGTCCAGCACCGTGCCGGGCAACGAGCTGGCGGTCAACGAGATCGTCAACCGGCTGGTGCGCGCCGGCGCCTCGTTCGTGACCGAGCGCGACAACCCGCGGGTGCACGTCTCCGGCCACGGCAGCGCGCGCGATCTGCTCCTGATCCTGGAGCTCCTGCGACCGCGGTTCTTCGCGCCGATCCACGGCGAGCCGCGCCAGCAGCGTGCCCATGCGGGCCTGGCCCGGGCGCTCGACATCCCGGCCGACGCGATCCACATCCTCGACAACGGGCACGTGCTCGAGGTCACGTCCGACGGCGTCACGCCGGGCGAGCGGGTGCACGCCGGTCTCACCTACGTGGACCAGTCCGGCGGCGGCGACGTGGGGGAGAGCGTCCTGCGCGACCGGCGCCACCTCTCCGACGACGGCCTGGTGGTCATCGTCGCCCGCATCGACTCCTCCGACGGATCGCAGGCCGGGGAGGTCGAGGTGGTCACCCGGGGCTTCGGCGCCGCGGACGACGAGCAGGTGCTGGAGGAGACGCGCCTGGCCGTGGAGCAGAGCATCGCCGACTCGGCGGCGCACGACGTCACCGAGGTGGGGGTGCTGCAGCACCGTCTGCACGACGCGGTGGGCGCCCTGCTGCGCAAGCGCACCCAGCAGCGACCGATGGTCATCCCGATCATCGTCGAGGTGTAACCGCACCTCCGGACGTCGGGGCCGGGGGCAGGAATGCCCCCGGGGACGGCCAATTGAGAACGCGCGGGCCGGTGCCCGCGCGTTGCCGTTCTCAGGAGGTGCCCCATCGCCACCCAGGTCGCCCAGAAGCCCCGCCGCGGCGCGGCGGCGAAGAAGGGAGCCCGCCGCGGGTCCGCGGCGGATCCACAGCACCGCGAGCTGATCGGGCTCGGCCTGGTCGCCGTCGGCGCCCTGCTGGGCCTGTCGCTGTTCCTCGGATTCGGCGTCGGCCCGCTGGGCGAGTGGATGGAGACCGGCATGCGCCTGCTGGTGGGCCAGGCCGTGGCGCTGGCCCCGCTGGTGCTGGTGGTGGCGGGGATCGCGACGATCCTCGCGCACCCGCTGATGACCGCCCGGCCGATGCGCCTGGGCGTGCTCATCGGCGGTGAGGCGCTGCTGATCGCGATCGCGGCGGGCTTCATGGGACTCGCCGCCACCGAGCGCGCGGGGTGGTTCGACGCCCGCACGATGGAGGGGCGCGGCGGCATCCTGGGCGAGGGCGGGTACTGGGTCACCAGCCACCTGGTCGGCACCATCGGAACGGCCCTGCTTGTGGTGGTCGCCCTGATCGTCGCCGTCCTCCTGATCACGGGCGCCTCACTCGGGCACGCGCTCCGGCGCGGTGGCCGCGGCGCGGCGAGTGCATCGCGCAATGTCGGCCGCGGCGTGGCCACGGCCACCGCCGGCGCCGTCCGCACGGGTCAGCGGG
>JBIQJW010000068.1:3792-10898 GCA_044507145.1 Actinomycetota bacterium | reverse complement strand
CGCGGCCACGGCCTTCGCGACGCCGGCACCGTAGGCCGGGTCGGCCTTGGTGCAGTTGTCGATGTGGCGCTGCTGGATCTCCATCGGGACCCCCGCCATGTTGCGCGCGGTGTTCTCGAAGAGGACCTGCTGCTGCTCGGGCGTCATCAGCCGGAACAGGTTCCCCGGCTGCGTGTAGTAGTCGTCGTCGTCCTCGCGGAAGTTGAACCGGTCGGCGACGGCGCCCACAGCCTGCGGGGGCTCGCGGTACTCGGGCTGCTCCTGGTACGCGCCGTAGCTGTTGGGCTCGTAGTTCATCCCGCTGCCGTCGTTACCGTCCACGCGCATCGCGCCGTCACGGTGGTAGCTGTGCACCGGGCACTGCGGAGCGTTCACCGGGATCTGGTGGTGGTTCACGCCCAGGCGGTACCGCTGGGCGTCGCCGTACGAGAACAGCCGGCCCTGAAGCATCCTGTCGGGCGAGAAGCTGATGCCAGGCACGACGTTGGCGGGGCTGAACGCCGCCTGCTCCACGTCCTGGAAGTAGTTGTCCGGGTTGCGGTTGAGCTCCCACTCGCCCACCTCGATGAGCGGGTAGTCGCCCTTCGGCCACACCTTGGTGAGGTCGAACGGGTGGTACGGAACCTTCTCGGCGTCGGCCTCGGGCATGATCTGCACGTAGAGCTTCCACTTCGGGAAGTCGCCGCGCTCGATCGCCGTGTAGAGGTCGCGCTGGTGGCTCTCGCGGTCCCCGGCCACCACCTCGGCGGCCTCGGCGTCGGTGAGGTTTTTGATCCCCTGCTGGGTGCGATGGTGGAACTTCACCCAGAAGCGCTCGCCCTCGGCGTTGATGAAGCTGAAGGTGTGCGACCCGAAGCCGTGCATGTGCCGGTACGAGGCGGGGATGCCGCGGTCGCTCATCACGATCGTGACCTGGTGCAGCGCCTCGGGCAGCGAGCTCCAGAAGTCCCAGTTGTTGCGCGGGCTGCGCAGATTGGTGCGCGGGTCACGCTTCACGGCGCGGTTCAGGTCCGTGAACTTGAGCGGGTCGCGGAAGAAGAACACCGGGGTGTTGTTGCCCACCAGGTCCCAGTTGCCCTCCTCGGTGTAGAACTTCACCGCGAAGCCACGGATGTCGCGCTCGGCGTCGGCCGCGCCGCGCTCTCCGGCGACGGTGGAGAACCGCACGAACAGGTCGGTCTGCTTCCCCACCTCGGAGAAGATCTTCGCCCGCGTGTAGCGGGTGATGTCGTTGGTGACCGTGAAGGTCCCATGAGCGCCGGAGCCCTTCGCGTGCATGCGCCGTTCCGGGATGACCTCGCGGTCGAAGTGCGCCAGCTTCTCCAGGAACCAGACGTCTTGCAGCAGCATCGGACCGCGAGGACCGGCGGTCACGGAGTTCTGGTTATCCCACACCGGCGCACCGGCGACGGTGGTGAGCTTGTTGTCGTTCTCTCCGGAGGGCGAGGACTCCCTCAGGCCCTTCTGGTCGTCAGCGTCGGTCACAGACCACTCCCGTCTCGTCGGTTGCGCCGGCGCGGCGGCGGTGTGGGGCGACTCCGCCCATCACCCACCGGCCTGGCATTCGGGGCATCGACCCCAGTAGATGACCTCGGCCTCGTCGATGACGAAGCCGTCGGTCGCATGCGGTTCCATGCACGGCGCGGCGCCGGTGTGGCACGCCACGTCGGCGATGGCACCGCACTCACGGCACACCACGTGGTGGTGGTTGTCGTGTGTCTGCGGCTCGAACCGCGCCGGCGATCCGGCGGGTTCGATCCTGCGCACCAGGCCCGCATCGGTGAGGGCGTGCAGCACGTCGTACACGGCCTGCGTCGACACGGCGCCCAGTCGCTTCCGCACCCGCTCGGCGATGTGGTTCGCGTCGGTATGCGGATGCGCCCGCACCTCGGTGAGCACGGCGACCCGGGGCGCGGTGACGCGCAGCTGCGCGGTGCGCAGCAGATCGGCGGGCTGGGAGGGGGACGACACAGGCGGCATCGTACCCCTTTTCTGGAGCGCATCAAGAAACGGTACGCATCTGTTTCGTATGTCGCCACCGGGACGTCCGGGGCTGGTACCTTTCCGCGCGGAGGGATGGCAGAGCGGTCGAATGCGGCGGTCTCGAAAACCGTTTCGGGGTTTAGGCTCCGACGGGGGTTCAAATCCCCCTCCCTCCGCTCACCGATCCAGGAGGCGCGTTGAGCACCCAACCGCGCCCAGGCCGTCGTGCACCGATCATCGCGATGGGTCTCATCGTGCTGGCGGCGCTCGTCGCCCTCGGGGCCCTGCTGATGCTGTCGCGCGGCGACAGCGACCGGCTCGAACTGAACGCCGACGCCATCAGCCCCAGCCGCCAGGCCCCGACCACGGCCGGCACCGGCCACGACGGCGAGCCGGTGAGCGTGCCCGCCGACGGCCGGCCCGCGCTCGTCACGTTCCTGTTCGCCAACTGCCCGGACATCTGCCCCACGATCTCGCGCACGATCCGAAGCGCACTGGACGAGGCGGGCGCCGACGCCGATGACGTCGACGTGGTGGCCGTGAGCGTCGATCCCGAGGGCGACACGCCGCAGGCGGTGGGCGAGTTCTTGGAGAAGCACGGGCTCGCCGGCCGGATGCGGTACATCGTGGGCAACCGTTCCGAACTCGAAGAGCTGTGGAGCGCGTGGATGATCGCCGCGCAGCCGCCCGGGCAGCCGAACTCCGCGCACTCCGCCCGCCTCGTGCTGGTGGACCGCGACGGCCGCCAGGTGGGCAGCTACGCCGCCGGCATCCCGGTGGACGCGTCGGACCTGGCCGCCGACCTCAGGGCGCTGGGAACGAGCTGAACGGCCGGTGGGGCGCCGTCGGGCGCCCCACCGTGGGCCTCAGTGCCCGAACCGCACATGGGGGAGGCTGCGGTCGATCCACCGCGGCGTCCACCAGGCCGCGCGACCCACCAGCCGTAGCAGCACCGGCATCAGCAGCAGCCGCACGACGACCGCGTCCAGCAGCACCGCGACGCCCAGGATGATGCCCATCTCCTTCGGCGGCAGCGGCCCCGAGAGGGCGAACGTGAAGAACACGGCCACCATCACCGCCGCCGCGGCCAGGATCACCCTGCCGGTGTGCGCCACACCGCCCACCATCGCCTCGCGCGCATCGCCCGAGCGCTCCCAGTGTTCCTTCACCGAGGACATCAGGAACACCGTGTAGTCCATGGAGATCGCGAAGATCATCGCGAAGAAGAACACGGGGCCCCACGCGTTGAGGAAGCCCTGCGACTCGAATCCCAGGACACCCGCCAGCCACCCCTCCTGGAACACCAGACGGGCCACGCCGAAGGCGGCGCCCGTGGCCAGCAGGCTCGTGAGCACGCCCAGCGCGGCGACCACCGGCGCGCGGAACGCGACCAGCATCAGCAGGAACCCGAGTCCGAGCACCACCCCGATGACGATGGGCGTGTACTCGCCCAGCGCCACCTCGAGGTCGTGGTTCTCCGCGGCGGCACCGCCCACCAGAACGCCCTCGGGCAGCTCGGCCCGCAGCCGGTCGATGGTGTCGCCCACCGCCGGATCCGAGGGGTCGCCCTCCGGGATCGCCGCCACGAGGGCCAGCCCGCTCCCGCCGGGCTGCGGGGCCGACGCCATCGCGATCCCGGCGTCGGCCGCCGCGATCTCCCGCGCCTGCTCCATCGTGCCGGCGGAACCCACGAGCTGGAGCTGACCGGGCGCACCGGGACCGAATGCGTCGGCCACCAGTCCGTAGCCCTGGCGGGATTGATCACCCTCGGGCACGACCTTGATGGACGGCATCCCGGTCGTCAGCCCGGCGATCGGGGCGGCCAGGATCAGCAGGAGCGCCAGGGCCGGGATGCCGTAGCGCAGCGGATGGGCCCAGAGCCGTTCCGCCCAGCGCGCGAAGCGCGGCGAGCGGTGCTCTCCGCTCCGCGCCCAGGGCAGCGCCCCGGTGTTCACCCGCGGGCCCAGCTTGGCCAGGACGGCCGGCAGCAACGTCAGCGCGGCCGCCAGCACGAAGACGACCGAGAGCATGATGCCGAGCGCCATCGAGCGGAACGCCGGGCTGGGCACCAGCATCACGGCCGACAGCGCGATCAGGACGGTGATCCCCGAGAAGGCCACGGCCTTCCCGGCGGTGTCCATGGTGACACCCGCCGCGTCGGTGCGTGACAGGCCGCCGCCCAGCAGCGCCGCCCGGAAACGCACCACGATGAAGAGCGCGTAGTCGATCCCGAGCGCCAGCGCGAACATCAGGGCGAAGTTCATCGCCCAGATCGAGATGTCGAAGACGGACCCCAGCAGGACCAACGAGCCGGCCGACGCCGCGAGGCTCATGATGGTGAGCAGCAGCGGCAGGCCGGCCGCGACCAACGCGCCGAAGGCCAGCACCAGGATGGCGAGCGTCACCGGCCAGCTCATCAGTTCCGAGCGCATCATGGCGCTGGTGTTGGCGGCGTTGAAGTCCGACCACATGCCCGACGCACCGGTGAGATCCACGGACACGCCCGGGCCCGCGGCGTCGCGCAGATCGCCCTTCAGGTCATCCGCGGCGGCGACCATCTCGGTCGGTGTGCCCGCTGCGGTTCCGGTCACGATGGCCACGCGGCCATCACGGCTCACCGTGCCCGCCGTCGGATCCGGGGTCACGGCTCCCGACACATCCGGGTGCCGTTCAAGGACGCCCTCCACGCGCGCGACGGTCTCTTGGAACGCAGGATCGGACACCGTCAGCTCCTGCGATGAGACCACCACCATCAGGGCGGAGCTGTCCGCGCCGGCGAACGACCCGCCGATCAGCTCGCGGGCGGCCACCGACTCACTGCCCGAGTCCTCCCAGCCGGCGCCGGACAGGATGCTGTGCACCTGGGGCGCGAACGCGCCCAGACCGACGACCACGACCGCCCAGAGGGCGGCCACCAGGCCGACGTGGCGCGCGGACCACCGGCCGAGGCGCCCCAGCGCACCGAGCCGTGGAGATGCCTCTGCGGCCGCGCTCATCGCTCACCGCACGGGCGCAGGCCGCACGCGCGGCGCAGGATGATGGACGCCGGGCACGCTCCGGCGACCACGTACGCCAGCTGGTTCACGCCGACGAACGCGATGAGCAGCAGGAACCACGGGCTCACCGTGGCGGCCAGGATCGCGCCGGCGACGGTGATGATGCCGGCCATCAGGAACAGGACCCGCTCCAGCGGCCACCTCGTCCAGACCGTGCGGATGCCGGTCATGCCGACGCCTCCGGCGTGTCGAGCAACGACTGGATGTCGGCGATCTGCCGGGCCATGCCGCCGCAGACGAGCTCACAGAGGTCGAACACCTCCATGTCGGCGATGTGGCACATCACCCGGTTCCCACGTCGCTCGCGGCCCACCAGTCCGGCGCCCACCAGCACCGCCAGATGCTTGGAGACGTTCTGCTGGCTGGTCCCGAGCCGGTCGGCGAGCTCCCCCACCGTGGCCTCGCCGTCGCGCAGGCTGTCCAGCAGGCGCAGGCGCACCGGTTCGGCCAGCACGCGGAAGCGGTCGGCGATCAACTCGGCCAGCTGTTGGGGGATC
Organism: Actinomycetota bacterium; assembly: GCA_044507145.1. GTDB lineage: Bacteria > Actinomycetota > Thermoleophilia > Miltoncostaeales > Miltoncostaeaceae > JAVJSF01. The sequence continues at coordinate 5,362 of JBIQJW010000068.1, read as the reverse complement.
GGATGTGGCACGCCCATCGGGTCTCCTTGTTCGGATGCCGATACAACCGTACCACTTCACAACTATGTAGTTGTCAAGATGTCCATGGCGATGCCCCACCGCCGCGAAACCACCCCACAACGACGACGGGCGCCCCGAGGGACGCCCGTCCTGCACCGCCTCGGCCCGGGGCCGAACGACTACTTGAGGCGGGGGTTCAGCTCGCTGCGCAGGCTCGCCGGGATCGGCTTGGAGGCCAGGCTGCGGAAGGCCGCGTAGCTCGGCTTCTTCTTGCCGTTCTCCTGGATGAGACCCGCCGGCCACATCACGTTGTCCTGCAGGTTGAACCACACCACCGCCGCCATCCGCGGGCTCTTCACCTGCGGAAGTGCGTAGAGCTGGCGCAGGTACTGACGCTGCTTGCCCAGCGACACCACCGCGGTGGCGCTGCTGCGGAACGGCGTCTTGGCCGTGGTGTACCCGGCCTCCGTCACGTACAGCTTCATGCCCTTCTTCTTGCGGTCCAGCTGGTTGTAGATGTACGAGAGGCTGTTCCACGTGGGGTAGGCGCGCGCGTACGAACGGGTGTTGTAGCGCGGACCCTGCGACGGGTAGATGTGCTGCGAGTACGCGTCGAACTTCACGCGCTTGTCGCCCACCAGGCCCAGGAGCCAGGCCTTCGCGCCCACGTTGCCGTTCTTGCCGCTGTTGTTCGGCCCGGCGACGCCGGCGATCACGATCGAGCGCTTGTTCCCGCGCTTCAGCGCCGGGTACGCGGCCCGCACCAGCGCCTTGTAGCGGGAGAGGTTGCTCTTGCCGTTGTGGGCGAAGAAGCCCTTCAGGTTCGGCTCGTTCCACACCTCGAAGTGGCGTGCCTTGCCCTTGTACCGGGTGGCCACCGCCTGCATGAAGTTCGCGTAGTCCTTCGCGCGCGGAGCGTTCGGGTTGTACTGGGTCGCCACCGGGGTGTTGCGCCCCTGCACGGCCCAGTCCGGGGTGCTGTAGACGCTGACGATCGGCGTGATCTTCGCCTTCGCGAAGCCGTTGATCACCAGATCCGCCCGGGTCCAGTCGTAGGCCGGGTCATCGGGGTCGGTGGGGTTCGCCGGCCTGCTGCGCGCGACCTCCGACCAGAGGATGTCGAACCGGGCCACCTTCGCCTTGGTCGCCTTGACCGCGTTGATGCGTGCGGGCACCTCGGTGATGGGCGCCGCGATCGTCATCTGGTCATCCTGCACCGCCGGCACGCCGGCGACACCGGTCGCCGGCAGGGCGCACACCGCCCCGACGGCGGCGGCCGCGATGGCGGGACCCGCCCAACGCCGCCTCAGTCGTGTTGCAGTCACGCGTCTGCCTCCCTCATCGTTGGCGCGGCGATGGTAGCAAGGGCCCCGCCGCACGCCCCACGGCGCCGGGTGGCGCCGACCGCCGCCCAGGGCGGTCAGCGGCGATCGTCGAAGAATGACCGCAGCAGGTCAAGCGCCTCGCGCGCGCAGCACCCTCCCTGCACCTCCACCCGGTGCAGCAGCCGCGGGTCCTGGAGGGTGTTGATGACGGTGCCCGCGGCGCCCACCTTCTGGTCGGGGGCGCC
>JBIQJW010000068.1:0-3692 GCA_044507145.1 Actinomycetota bacterium | reverse complement strand
TCATCGCGCGGGAAGATCCCCGGCATCCGCGCGCCGCCCCCGGCTCAGGTGGGGGTGCCGCGCAACGCCAGCTCCACGATCTCCTCGGGCGAGTCGGAGAGCTGCAGCAGGTCCATGTCGTTGGGCGAGATCAGGCCCTGCTCGCGCATATGCGCCTGGATCCAGCGCACCAGGCCGGCCCAGTGCTGGCTGCCGCACAGCACCACCGGGAAGCTCAGTGCCTTGCCGGTCTGGATGAGCGTGAGCGCCTCGAACAGTTCGTCCATGGTGCCGAAGCCGCCCGGGAAGACGATGAACGCCTCCGAGTACTTCACGAACATGGTCTTGCGCACGAAGAAGTAGCGGAACGAGATGGCGAGGTTGACGTACGGGTTCACCCGCTCCTCGTGGGGCAGCTCGATGGTGCAGCCCACCGAGATGCCGTCGGCGTCCGACGCGCCGCGGTTGGCGGCCTCCATGATCCCCGGGCCGCCGCCGGTGATCACCGCGTAGTCGCGCTCGGCCAGCAGGCGCCCCACCTCGCGCGCCAGCTCGTAGTGCGGCGCGTCCTCCGGCGTGCGGGCCGAACCGAACACCGACACCGCGGGGCCCACCCGCGCCAGTGCGTCGAAGCCGTCCACGAACTCGCCCAGGATCCGCAGCGCGCGCCACGGGTCCGAGTGGATGAAGGTGGGGTCCTCATCGCGCAGCAGCAGGCTGGCATCCGCGTGCCCCAGGACCTCCTTCGCCTCACCGCGTGCGGCCAGGCGCCCGCGGCGCTGCATCCTCACGGGGCCACCTCGCCCACGCGGCGTACCAGTTCGGACAGCGGCAGCCGGTTGGCCGTGGCGCTCCAGCGCTCGGGGCTGCGGCGGGCCGGGTCGCGCACCGGGTCGGGGATGCCGAACGACAGCACGATGGGCACGCGCTGATCGGCGTCCAGCCGCAGCACCCGCGCCAAGCGGTCGGCGTCCTTCACCCCGTTGGGGCACGACCCGATCCCCTCACCCCACGCGGCCAGCATCATGTTCTGCGCCGCCCGGCCGGCATCCATGTCCACCAGGCCGCCTCCCGGGGTGACGGCGATGGCGACGACCAGCGCGGCGGAGGTGATGTGCCGGGGCACGTAGACCGCCTCGGCCGCCTCGGCGCGCGCGGAGCCCTCCACCACGATGAACCGCCACGGCTGGCGGTTGGTCGCGCTGCCGGCCAGCCGGCCCGCGTCGAGGATGCGCTCCTCGGCACCGTCCGGCAGCGGCGTGGGCGCGTAGGTGCGCACATCGCGTTTGCTGGTGATCGTCAGACGGGTGTCCATGTGCGGCACCCTAGCGGGCGGCCCGAGGGCCGGCGACGTGGGAAGCTGCGTGTGACAGCGGATCCGGAGGGTGCGATGAGGGTCGTGATCGTGGGCGGCGGCATGGCCGGGCTGGTGCTGGCGCGCGGGTTGGCGCGCAGGGGCATCGCCCCGGTGGTGCTGGAGCGCAGCGGGCCGGAGGCGACGATCCCCGGGCCGATCATGCTGCCCTTCCAGGCGTTCGACGCCCTGGCCGACGTGGGCGTGCTCGACGCCGTCCGCGCCGAGGGGCGCGACATCCCCCCGCACCGCGACGGCCTGCCGGTGGCCATCGGGGTGGGCCGCCAGTTCCTCATCGACGCCCTCCGCGAGGGGGTGGACATCTCGTGGAACCACGAGGTGCGCGAGCTGGAACGCGACGGCGACCGCGTGGTGGGGGTGCAGGTCGAGGCGCCGGCGGGCCGGCGAGCCATCGCCGCCGATCTGGTGGTGGGCGCGGACGGCTCGCACTCCCACGTGCGTTCCCTGGCGGGCATCGAGGCCACCGTGACCACGTGCGACACGGCCAGCCTCTCGTTTCGCAGCCCGCGACCGCTGCCCGAGCCGTTCCACCTCGAGTTCCTGTCCGACGGCCGCCAGATCATGGTGATGGGCTGGTCGGGCGGCACCGCCGGCTCGTGGCAGATCCCCCGGTTGGAGGGCGGTGCCGACGAGGCCCGCGCGCCCGGCCTCGACGCGTTCCGCAGTCAGTTCGCCGCCCTGCTACCGCAGGCGGCCGATGCGCTCTCAGACCTGGAGGGCGCCGAGCAGATGCAGTACCGCGAGGCCGTGGAGGTGCGGTGCGAGCGCTGGTGGGTGCCGGGCGTCACGCTCATCGGGGAGGCGCTGCACGCCATGAACCCGGAGGCGGGCATCGGCGCCGGCCTGGGGATGGGCGATGCGCTGGCGCTCGCCGTGGCCATCGCCGGCGCGGGCGACGACCCCGACGCCGCGTGCCGCACCTACGAGACCTGGCGCGGTCCGGCGCTGGCGCCCTACCTGGCCGTGGGCAGCCGGGGCGTGCGCGTCGACACCGGGCGCCCGGCGCGCCCCGAGGAGATGTGGCCGCCGCGCTGAGCGCCGCTCAGCGGCAGGTGCGCCCCGCCTCGCGGCGCAGCAGGTCCACCAGCGCCTCCCCGGTGGCGTCGAGGCTGCGCGCGGAGATGGCCGCCAGGGTGTCCCCGCGCCGGTGCCACTGGGGGTAGCTGAAGTCGATGAGGTCGATGGCCGGGATGCCGGCGCGCGCGAACGGAGTGTGATCGTCCAGGATCTCGCCCACCGTGCGGGCCGGGAACACCGCCGGCACCCCGACGCGCCGGGCGGACGCGCGCAGGCGCGACCAGAGGGCCGGATCCGACCCGCGCTCGCGGGGGAACCGCACGCCGTGCCCGCCCACCAGGTCCACGATCACCACCGCGCCGATGTCGTCGGCGTGCCGGGCGGCGTACGCGCGGCTGCCGCGAAGGCCCGACGTGTAGAAGTCACCACGGTCGTCGGGGCTCTCCTCCCCGTCGAACAGCACGAAGCGGATCTCTCGCTCACATCCGCGCCGGCCGCTCGCCAAGACGCGCGCGAGCTCGAGCACCATTGCGGTGCCCGCCGCCCCGTCATTGGCCCCCACGAACCCGCGCATCTGCTTGGTGTCGTGGTGGGCGCCCACCAGCAGCGCGGGCCCGCGCCCCGGCAGGCGGCCGACCACGTTACGCATGCCGGCGGGCGGCCCCGGGACGGGCTCGAACGCGCCCCGGGGCAGCCGGGCGCGAAGGCGCGCAGTCAGGCGCCGGGACGCGGCCGACCCCGCCGGACGGGGTCCCAGCGCCACCTGCATGCGCACGTCTGCCATCGCCCGGTCGGCGTCGAAGCGGTCGACGCGCGGGGTGGGCACCGACGGGGCCGTCGTCGTGGCGGCCCCGGTGCCGGCGCCACCGCCGCCGGCGGCGCACCCGCCCACGACCGCGGCGGCGCAAAGAAGCGCCGTCAGCCGGCGACGGGTGGGGCCGAGGACCGTCACGCGGTCAGGATGCCAGACGACCCGCGCCGCACACCTCACAGATTGTTTGCAGTTCCCCCCTCAACCTCGGGCGCCGAACCGACGATGCTGGGCGCAGAACCGTCCGTCCCCCACCCCCGACCGCCGCGGAGTCGCCCGTGCCCCAGTTCATCGCTCGATGGGAACACGAGGTGGGCGCTGCCGTGGCCGAGCGCCTGTGGGCGCTGACGCGCGAGAACCTTCGCTCGGGCGCATGGAACGCGGCGGACCTCGAGGCGGTGGTGACGGAGGCCGAACGGCGGCTCACCCCGCTGCAATGCGAGCAGTTGTGGGACGCGCTGGCCTGGGACGTGGAGCTCGCGCGGCTGGCGGCGGGCGCCACGGTCTAGC
>JBIQJW010000300.1:0-1743 GCA_044507145.1 Actinomycetota bacterium | reverse complement strand
GGCCGAACGCGGGCTGGCGTTCGTGCATCCGTTCGACGATCCGGATGTCATCGCGGGGCAGGGCACCGTGGCCATGGAGATCCTGCGCCAGCACTCCGGCCCGATCGACGCGGTCTTCGTCGCCGTCGGCGGCGGGGGCCTCATCGCCGGCATCGGCGCCTACATCAAGGCGCTGAGGCCGGAGATCCGGGTGGTCGGCGTGCAGACCGAGGACTCGGACGCCATGGCGCGGTCGCTGGAGGCCGGCGAGCGGGTGACGCTGGACGATGTGGGCCTGTTCTCGGACGGGACCGCCGTGAAGCGCGTGGGCGAGGAGACGTTCCGGCTGTGCCGGACGCACGTGGACGAAATGGTGCGCGTGGACATTGACGCCGTGTGCGCGGCCATCAAGGACGTGTTCCAGGACACGCGTAGCATCCTGGAGCCGGCGGGTGCGCTGGCCGTGGCGGGTCTGAAGGAGTGGGACGGCGGCGGCCGCGGCGCGCTGGTGGCCGTGACCGGTGGGGCGAACATGAACTTCGACCGGCTGCGCGTCGTCGCCGAACGCGCCCAGGTGGGCGAGGCGCAGGAGGCGATCTTCGCGGTCACCGTCCCGGAGGAGCGGGGCGCCTTCCTGCGCTTCTGCGCCACCCTGGACCGCCACGCGGTCACGGAGTTCAACTACCGGATCGCCGACGGGGAGCGGGCCCACCTGTTCGTCGGCCTCCAGATCACGGGCCGGGAGGACGCCGGCGTGATCGCGGGTCAGATGCGCGCCGAGGGCTTCCCCGTACTTGACCTCACCGACGACGAGCTGGCCAAGCAGCATCTGCGGCACACCATCGGCGGACGCTCCGGGCGCGCCCGCGACGAGCTGCTCTACCGCTTCGAGTTCCCGGAACGTCCGGGCGCCCTGATGCGCTTCCTGTCGGCCATGAGTCCCACCTGGAACATCTCGCTGTTCCACTATCGGTATGAGGGCGCCGGCTACGGGCATGTGCTGGTGGGCATCCAGGTTCCGCCCGGCGACATGACCGCGTTCCGCGACTTCCTCAGCACGCTCGGCTACCGGCACCGCGACGAGACGGACAATCCCGCCTACCACCTCTTCCTCAGGACCTGATCACCGGCCGGCCGCGTCCGGCCGGCCGGTCAGTCGTCGGGGTGCTGGGGCAGCCCGAACAGCGGGAAGAGACTGGCGGTGTCGAGGAAGGCGTTGAAGCCGACCATCCGGCCGTTTTCGATCTCCAGCACCTGCAGCGCCCAGGGCTCGTGGCGTCCTCCCGGGCCGCTGGGCCGGTACTGCCCGAACGCGGGCATCCCGTTGGCCGCCGGCGCCGGCAGCAGGCGCGACCCCTTGCACTCGATGCCGGGACCGAACCACCACGACAGCACGTCGTCGCGCCCGCGCAGCCACAGCGGATACGGCGGCATCGACTGCACCACCTCCTCGTGCAGCAGCGCCGTGAGGCCGTCCATGTCGTACCGCTCGAAGGCGTCCACGTAGCGCGCGAGCAGATCCGCCTGGGCAGGATCGTCCGGCCGTGCGGGCTCTCCGGTGCCGGGCTCCCGGTCGGCCACGGTGGCCCGGGCACGCTGCAGCGCGCTGTTCACCGAGGCAACCGTGCTGTCCAAGAGCGCCGCGACCTCGCTCGCCTGCCATCCCAGGACGTCGCGCAGCAGCAGCACGGCCCGCTGGCGCGGCGGGAGGATCTGCAGCGCGGCGATGAACGCGAGGCGCACGGTCTCGCCGGCGATGGCGAG
>JBIQJW010000067.1:0-10994 GCA_044507145.1 Actinomycetota bacterium | reverse complement strand
CCGTGCGGCCGACGAGACGGCCGCGGATCTTGCGGCCGCCGGCCACTCGGCCGTGGCCTACCACGCCGGACGCTCGGACCGGACCGAGGCCCAGGAGGCGTTCACGTCCGGGCGGGCCCAGGTCGTGGCGGCCACCAATGCGTTCGGCATGGGGGTGAACGTGCCGGACGTGCGCTTGGTGGTGCACACGACGCTGCCCGACTCGCTGGAGCAGCTCTACCAGGAGGCGGGCCGCGCCGGTCGCGACGGGGAGCCCGCGCGCCACGTCATCCTGGCCGGCCCCGCCGATGAGGCCGGGGCCCGTCGCCGGATCGCCCGCGCCCGCATCGGCGTGGGGGAGGTGGAGGCGCTCATCGCCCGGCTGGCGCACCGGGCCGGCGGGGACGGCGGGTTCATGCTCGAGCGCCGCGAGTGCGACGACGAGACCGACGTACACCTGGCGCTGGCGGAGCGCATCGGCGCGCTGGAGCTCACGGGCGCGCCGGGCGGGGGGCGCGCCGGGCGCCTGCGCATGGCCCGGCTGGGTCAGGAGGAGCGCGAGGCGCTCGAGGGCCAGGTGCGCGTGGAGGTGAACCGGCGCCACCGTTCGCTGGACGCCGCCGCGGCGTACGTGCGCGAGGCGACCTGTCGGCGCCAGGCCCTGCTGACCCATTTCGACGACGACGCGGAGCCCGCGCCGGAGGACCGCTGCTGCGACCACTGCGACCCACCCGGCGACCTGGATTCGGTGCCGGCGCTGGATCCGGCGCCGGCGCGGTCGGACGGCCGTCGTGGTACGGCGTCGAGCTCGGTGGCGGCGTTGGAGCGTCTCTCCGTGGACGAACGGGTGCGCTACGACGCGCTGCGTGCCTGGCGCTCTGCCACCGCGAAGGCGATCGGGTGGCCGGCGTTCCGCATCTCCCCGAATCGCGCGCTGGCGGGCATCGCCGTGTCCGATCCGCGGAGCATCACCGCGCTGGAGGCCGTGCACGGTGTGGGGCCGTGGCTGGTGGAGACGTACGGTGAGGCCGTGCTGGAGGTGCTGGAGGCCGTGCGCGCGTCCGGGTGAACGGGAAGGAAACCGCGCCGGGGCGGCGAACATGTGTTCGACGCGAGGAGCGGAGCCGGGAGGCGGCCATGAGTGGGGACGACGAGGTGGTGCGGATGCTGGCGGGACGGTCGGAGCCCGCACGGGTGCGGGTGCGGGCCGCCGTGCTGGCCGCGGTGGCGGCACCGGGCGGGTGCCCGCCGGCGCATCTGGCCGGGCGCGTCGCGGCGAATCTCGGGCGGCCGCTCACGCAGGACCTGCGCCGGGCCGTGGACGGGTCGCTGGGGCTACTGATCGTCCGCGGTGCGGTGGACGAGCTGGGCGGCGCGCTGTTCCTCGGATCGGGTGCGCGCGCCGCCGTGTGAATGCGTGCCGGTGTCAGGAACCGGTCGGGGCGGCGCCGACGTCCGGTCCGCGGTGCGGGATCACCTCGGGGAACAGGCGCCGGCCGACCGTGAGCACGAACGCCGCCATGACGAGCGCGCACACGGAGAAGATCCCGAGCGCCGCGGTGAGCCCGATGCCGTCGGAGAGGTATCCCAGGACGACGACCGGCGTGGTGCCGGCGTAGGCGCACAGGTACAGCAGCGACATCAGCTTGCCGCGCTCCTGGATCGGCACGATGGTGCCGCAGATCACGGTGCCGCCGTACAGGATGAAGCCGTTGGTGATGCCGATGGCCGTCGCCGCCACGACGATCAGGGCCGCCGACGTGAACTCACCGGTGGCCACGATCAGCAGCGACTCCAGGGACGACAGCGTCACTCCGATCATGATCGCCCGACGGGGATCGAAGCGCCGGGCGATGAACGGGCTGAGCCCCCCGAGGCCCAGGACGAGGAACCCGACCAGGCCCACGACGGCCACGTTGGTGACGCCCAGGTCCTGCACCATGTAGATGGGCACGAGCGACAGCAGCGACCCCTCGAGGAAGCTCATCAGGAAGGTGGCCGGGGCCACGAAGGTGAGGAACCCGGCGACCTGCCCGCGCGGCACGCCGATCCTGATGCGGAACGGGCCCGGATCGGCCCGTCGCAGCAGCGTCTCGGAGGCTGTGGCGATGGCGATGATGCCGATGACCATCAGCGCGATGTGTCCCCAGAAGGGCTCGTGCAGGGGGTCCGAGCCGTACTGCGCGACGATGCCGCCCAGGCCCGGTCCCAGCCCGAAACCGAGCCGGAAGAAGACGCCGGCGAGGGTCGCGGCGAGGGCCTTGCTCTCGGTGCGCGCGTGGTCGACGACGAAGGCGGCGCCGACACCCAGGAAGCCGCCGATGGCCAGGCCCTGGAGCACGCGGCCGGCGAAGAGCATCGCCACGGAGTCGCTGAGCGCGAACACGAGCGACGCGACGGTCATCGTCGCCATCGCCGGCAGCAGGAGCCGTTTGCGTCCGAGGCGGTCGCTGAGGTTCCCCGCGATGAGCATGGTGGGGCACACCGTCAGCGTGTAGACGACGAACAGCAGCGTGCCGGTGCCCGTCGAGAGGTCGTAGTGCTCCAGGTACAGCGGGAGCAGCGGCGTGAGGATGCTCGTCCCCATCGTGAGGACGAGCAGGCCGATGAGGGCCTTCCAGGAGCCCGAGGTCAGTGGAGCCTCCGGGGGTCGAGGCGACGGGGGACGGGGGCGGGGGGACGACGAGGCGCCGTCCGCCGGACGGCGAACATACCAGACACGAACGTTCGGAAACCCGGGGGGATGGGCTAGGGTGCTGCCATGAGGACGAGCCCACCGGAGCGGGCCCCGCGGCGCCCCGGCAGGCCCCGCTCGGCGGCGGTCGACGTCGCGATCATCGACGCCGCGCTGCGGCTGCTGGCGCGCGACGGGTTCGGCCGGATGAGCATGGATGCGGTTGCTGCCGAGGCCGGAGTGAGCAAGGCGACGCTGTATCTGCGGTATCGCGACAAGGCGGATCTGGCGACCGCCGCGCTGGCGCGACTGCGAGAGAGTCACGAACCGACGCCCACCGGCGACCTGCGCGCGGACCTCATCGCACGCCTGCAGCGTGTCCAGACGTATGCGGACGCCCCGTCGGTGATGCCGCTGGTCGGCACCTGCTTGGCGGAGGAGGCGCACCTGCCCGAACTGCTGGAGCTCTTCCGGCGGCGCAGCGTCGAGCCACGACGCGACGGTCTGCGAGCGATCCTCATGGGCGGCGTGGCGTCCGGCGAGCTGCGGCCGGATCTGGACGTGGAGGTCGCGATCGATCTGCTGATGGGCACCTACCAGGCGCGGTACCTTGCCGGTGACGACTTCCCGGACACCTGGGCCGAGGGGGTGGTGGACACGCTCCTGTTCGGTCTCCGCCAAGTGGAGGACTCCCGTGAGCAGTGATGCCGCCCCCGTTCCGCGCTGGGACGCGTACGGCGAGATCCCGGACGGCCGCAGAGCGATGGCGGCGCTGGAGCGCGCCGCGGCCGGTGGGCCGCTCTCGCGGCGTCTGCGCGAACTGCTGAAGGTGCGCGCGTCGCAGTTGAACGGATGCTCGTACTGCCTGGATCTGCATGTCCGCACGGCGCGCCAGGAGGGGGAGACCGAGCGTCGCCTGGCGGTGCTGGCCGGCTGGCGCGACACCGAGGGCGTGTTCGACGACCGGGAACTGGCCGCCCTGGCGTTCACCGACGCGCTGACGCAGGTGGGCGTGGCCGGCGTGCCGGAGGATGTGCGGGTGGACGTGGAGGCCGTCTTCTCCGAGGCGGAGATCGCCGCCCTGGTGTTCACCGTGGTTGCGATCAACGCGTGGAACCGGCTGGCGGTGGCACAGTCGCTTCCACTGGAGGCCGTCTGACGGGGCGGCCGGCACGGGGCCCCTCCTAGACTGTCCGGGTGCCGCCGCGTACCAGCCAGCCCGCCCGCGTGCCGCTCAGCCGGCGCCGGATCCTCGTGGCGGCGCTCGCCCTGATCGACGCGCGCGGCCTCGACGACCTGACGATGCGGGCGCTCGGCGCCGAACTCGGGGTGGAGGCCATGTCGATCTACAAGCACGTGCCCGGGAAGGGCGCCGTGCTGGACGGCGTCGTGGAACTGCTCCTGGAGGATCTGGACGCCGCGCCCACCGTCTCATCGGACTGGCGCGTGCAACTCACCACCATCGCGCGCCGGCTGCGCGGTCTGTCGCGCGAGCACCCGGCGGCCTTCCCGTTGCTGCGCCGTCGCTCGGTCAGTGCCTACGTCGTCGGCCGGCGCGACGTGGAGGACGCCCTCGGGCTGATGAACGCGGCCGGCTTCTCGCGGCCCGACGCGGTGAGCGCCATGCGCAGCGTCGTGCGGTACGTCCTGGGTTTCGCGTTGAGCGAACCGCGCGTGGTGCCCGACGAGGACGGATCCGGGCTCGAGACCGCCTCGCCGCTGGCGGTCGAGTATCCCCTCGTCGCCGATCTGCTCCGGGCCCTCTCCTCGGAGACCGGGGAGGATGCGCTCTTCGAGTTCGGCCTGACCGCGCTGATCGCGGGCCTGACGCCGGGCGACACCGGTCCGTGAGCGGGCCGCCGAACGGCTGGATGATCACGCTGCGTGACCCGGCCGGTGGCGGCGAGGTGCGCGTGACCGAGCGCGACGGGGCGCTGGTGGTCGACCCCCCCGAGGCCGCGCAGACGGGGTTCGTGGCCGCCGCGGTCGCCCGCATGCAGGGTTCGCGCCGGCGCATCCGTGCCCGAGCGGCGTGCGTCGCAGGGCCGCCACGGGGTCGTCCCCCAACCGGGGAATCCCACCCGTTCGGATAGGGGCGCGGGGGCGACGTTCTGGAAGGATCGATCCCGGTGGACGCGCGCGTGCACCGGATGCGAAGCGAGGCCAGGGCGGGAGGCGGGGTGGCGGAGCCCCACGCGACGACGAGGATGGCCGGGGCGGACGGCGGGTCTGCCGGAACGGCCGCCGCGCGGGGAGCGCTTGGACAGATCGTGGAGAGCGCCCGGGTCACGCTGGGAGCGGATCGGGTGACCTGCTACGCCGTCGACGTCGGCTCCCAGGCGGTGGCCGCGCTGCAGACCACCGAGGCCGATCCCTCCGTTCGGCGTGCGCTCGGCCGGGTGCTGGGCCGGGATGTCGCCTCGCTGCCGCTGTGGCCGCGCAACATCGACGGCACCGACCTTGTCGCCATCGAGCGGGTGGCGCACGACCGACGGGTGCCGGCGCGGTACGTCGACGCGGTCGGCGCCGGCGCGTTCGTGGGCGTGGTGCTGGAGCACCCTTCCGTGGGTCTCGCGCGCGAGCGCGCACTGGGGGCACTCTTCTGCAGCTACCGCGCGCCTCGGCGGTTCAGCCCCGCCGACCTTGACGGTGTGCGCGGCGTCGCCGATCTCGCGTCGCTCGCCCTGGCGAACACCCATCTGCGGCGCCTGGCGGCGCAGCGACTGGCCGAGAACCGCGCACTGGTGGCCGAGCACTCGGCCCTGCGCCGGGTGGCCACCCAGGTGGCGGGAGGGGCGTCGCTCTCGTCGGTCAGCGCGCAGGTGGCCCTGGAGGTCGTGGCACTGCTCGACAGCGAGGCCGCCCTGGTGGTGCGCTTCACCCCGCGAGCCGCGACGGTGGTGGGGGCGCACGGCCCGGGCGCCGCACCGGGTCGCCTCATCCCGCTCCGCGACCGCGGCACGCTGGCGGAGGTCGCCGCCACCGGCCGGGCGGGGATCGCGGAGGCGCCGATGCCCCCCGAGGCGTTCGCCGTCGCCGATCCCGGGGTGACGATCGTGGCGCCGGTGGTGGTGGACGGCATCACCTGGGGGGCGGTGGTGGCGGCGATTCCCCGGTCGGGTCGCGTGGGTCCGGCCGACGTGGATCGGCTCGGGCGGTTCGCGGATCTGGTCGCGCTGGCGGCGGCGAACGCGCGCATCAAGGAGCGCCTCGTGGCAGAGGCGTCCACGGACGAGCTCACGGGGTTGCTGAACCACCGGGCCTTCAACAGGCGTCTGGAGGCGGCCAGCGAGATCGCCCGGCGACACGGTCGCCCACTCTCGCTGGTGATCATGGACCTGGACCACTTCAAGCGGGTGAACGACCGGCACGGTCACAAGGCGGGCGACGAGGTGCTGGTGGGCACCGCCCGGCGCCTGGGGCGCTGCGTGCGGCGGGGCGACACCCTGGCGCGCATCGGCGGGGAGGAGTTCGGCTGGATCCTTCCGGAGACGCCGATGGAGGCGGCCCTGGCCACCGCCGAACGCGCACGAAAGCTGGTGGGCACGGTCCCGTTCCCCGAGTCGGGCGCGCTCACCGTGTCCGCGGGCGTGGCGGCGTTCCGGTCCGGCATGTCGGTGGACGATCTGTTTCGGGCCGCAGATGACGCGCTGTACCGGGCGAAGGCGGCCGGCCGCGATCGTGCCGTCTCGGCGGCTCAGGGTCGCAGCAGGTAGAACCGCCAGAAGTCGTTCTCGATGGGCAGCACCTCGACGTCGGCGAACCCGGCATCGAGGGCATAGCGACGCACCGTCGCGGCGCGCATGACGGTCCCGGTCCCGGCGGCCCCCGCCCCCACCATGCCCACCGGGAGGCAGTGCGTCACCGAGAACCCGTAGTAAAGGCGCTCCAGGTCCCCGGCCTGCGGGTCGAATGCGTCGGCGGTGCGTTCATCGCCCACCAGCACCACCCCCGACGTGCCCACGAGCCGGCGGGCGGCCGCGAGCGTCGCGACGGGATACGACATGTCGTGCAGGGCCTCGAAGATCGTGACCAGGTCGTAGGCACCTTCGGGCCCGGCTTCGGCGGCGTCGCGGTGGGCGAATGTGACCCGCTCGGCGACGCCGGGAGGCGTGTCGGCCAGTATCCGGCGCGCTTCGGCGATGGACGCGGCATCGAGGTCGATGCCGTCCACGCGCACCTCGGGGTAGGCGGCGGCGATGGCGATGGTGGACCGGCCGAGGCCGCACGCAAGGTCCGCGACGCGGGCCGGCGGGGTGCCGGTGAGGCGCCCGTGGACCTCCGGCACGGAGGCCAGCCACCGCTCCGCCAGGTCGTTGTGGAACAGGGGGTGCGTGAACCGCGCCTGACCCTCGTGAAGGTCCGGGCCGTAGTCGGCGTACGGAACCCCCTCCCCGGTGCGGAACGCCTCGATGACGGCATCGACGGGTCGGGTGCAGGCGACGAACAGCTGGGCCATGGGCGTCATGAGCGTCGGGCTGGTGGGGTCCAGCAGCACCGCGGTGTGGGCCTCCGGGAGTGCGAAGCGCCGGTCATCGCCGGCGCCGTCGACCGTCAGCAATCCGCTCACCGCCTGCTGTTCGAGCCACTCCCGGGCGTAGCGTGCGTCGATCCCGGCGGTCTCGGCAAGGCCGGCCACCGTCAGCGGGCCGCGGTCCCTCAGGGTCCGGTAGAGACCCAGACGGTCGCCGATGTGGATGCAGACGAGATCGAATCCACCAAGCGCGGCCTCGAAGAGCCGGTCCGCCAGCGCGGTGGTGGCATCGCCGGTGTCGGGCATCGCGCGCTCCGTCGTGTGGGTGGTCGGATCCCGGTACGACCCTATGGCGGGTCGGCCCAGGCTGTCGAGCGCCCGCGGGCCCCACCGGGCCCGGAGGTAGGCTGGCGCCCGACCCGACCGCTCGCAGGAGGCCCCAATGCCGCTGGAACTCGCGCCGCTGTGCAACGTCGTCGTGGCGGTGGACCCGCCGGTGGTGGTGGGGGACGGCCCGGCCGGCCGGCGCATGATCGTCGGGGTGCGGGGCGTCCGTGTGGAGGGCGAGCGCCTGCGCGGGGCGGCGCCGGCCGGACCCGGCGGCGACTGGCTCACCGTCGGCCCCGGCGATGTGGCGACGATCGATGCGCGGTTCGGCCTCGAGACCGACGACGGCGCGATCGTGTACGTGCAGTACCACGGCCGGATGGACGCGTCGGTGCCCCGCGAGGAGCGGGTGATCCACGTCGCGCCCCGGTTCGAGACCGCCGATCCCCGCTACGCCTGGCTCAACCTCGTGCAGGCCGTCGGTCGGGGGACCTTCTCCGCGGACGGCGTCGTCTACGAGTGGTACGAGGTGCGCTGAGTCACCCGCCGGTGCCCTCGAGCATCTCCCGGAGCTGTTCGAGACCCGCGGTCATCACGCCGGCCAGGCGCGTCTCGATGTCGTAGTCGGGATCGTCGGAGGTCGCGGTCTGTCGCCATGCGACGCGGCAGGTGGGGCCGGCCGCCACCACGCGGATCGTCGCCCGGTGGCTGGTGAGCGCGGGGATGCCGGACACGACCTCGTAGGAGTAGCTCATCGTGGTGTCGTCCCGGTCGACGAGCCGCTCGACCAGTTCGGCGCCGCTGGCCATCGTGACGGTGCGCAGGTCGTCCTCGACGGCGACGGCCACGACCGGGGCGAACCATTCGTTCACGCGCCCCGGATCGCCCGCGAGCTTCCACGCGGTCGCCGGCGCCACGGCGATGTCCACCGCCACCTCGAAGTCGTTTGCCATCGTGCTCTCCCTGCTCGCGGTCGGGTCGCCCTCACCCTACGACGGCGCGGCGAGGTTCGTGCGGCACCGCACGAGATCGCGGCGGACCGGTAGGCTGCCGCGCGTGCCGCATCAATCCGCCGAGGAGATCGTCGCCCTGCTCGAGGCCGCCCGTGTGGAGGGCGCGCCGGAGGGGCCGTTCGGCCAGGTGTCCGCGGAGGCGTACCGGCGGATGAGCCACGACGTCCTGCGCCAGCGCCACGCGCAGGAGTGCGCCGAGCGTCCGGATGCATCGGCGACGTACGCGCATGCCGGCAGCCACCTGCATCTGTGGGTGCGCCGGGGGCCGGGGGCTGCGCCGTGGGTCGCGTTGGCGACCAGCGTGGGGCGTCCGGGACAGATCGCGGTGAACGCCGGCTATCGCGTGTTCGCGGCCGATGACGAGGAGGCGGCCGTGCTGGCCGCCGATCCCGCCCGCGCGCTGGCGAACCTGCTGGTGCGGCACGGGGTGTCGTACTACAGCGGCACACAGCGGGTGTACCTGCTGCCCGAGCACGTCCTTTCGCTCGAGAAACCGCTGGATCGCCACTCGGCCCTGGAGTTCCAGCGGGCGGTGGCGCTGGAGGAGCCGCCCGAGGGCGCGCAGGTGGCGGTGAACGTCGCGCTGTCCACCACCGAGGTCGGCGATACGCGCCTCGCCTGGTTCTTCGTGCTGGACCTGACGGCCTACGAACGCGAGGCGGCGGGCCACCGCAGGTAGGGATCGCGGTGCCGGGCGCGCGGGGGTAGGGTCGTCCCATGGGGCGGATCGAGTTCGTGGTGGCCGACCTCCTCACGCAGGATGTCGACGCGCTGGTGAACGCTGCCAACGAGCGCCTGTCGCACGGCGCCGGTGTGGCGGCCGCGATCGCGCGCGCCGCCGGCCCGTCCCTGGTCGACGAGTCCCGCCGCATCGGGCACTGCCCGGTGGGATGCGCGGTCGTCACGGGCGCGGGGGATCTGCCCCAGCGGGCGGTGATCCACGCCGTCGGACCGGTGTGGCGGGGCGGCGAGGCGGGGGAGGCGGCGCTGCTGGCGGCATGCCACCGTGCCGTGGTGTCCCGGGCGGAGGAGTACGGCCTGCGGTCGCTCGCGCTCCCCGCCATCTCGACCGGGATCTTCGGGTATCCGGCCGATGCCGCGGCGCGCGTGGCGGTGCGGGAGCTGGTGAGCGCGCTGAAGACGCACCCGCGGGTCGAACTTGTGCGGTTCTGTTTCCTCGACCCCGGGGCATGCAACGTCTACCGGGCGGCGATGCGCCGCGAGGGGTGAGGTCACCGCACCGCGTGGTGACGTGACGGACCGAGGAGGAGCCGATGTTCGGTGACAGCCAGGCGTTCTCGAGCTTCTCGGTGGCCGACACCGGGCGCGCGCGGGAGTTCTATGAGGGCACGCTGGGCCTCGACGTGCGCGAGATGCACGGCATGCTGGAGCTGCGGCTGCCGGGCGGGGGCCGCGTGGTGGCCTACTCCAAGGACGACCACCTTCCCGCGGGCTTCACCGTGCTGAACTTCGCGGTGCGCGACCTGGACGGCGCCGTGGACGCCCTGGTGCGTGCCGGCGTGTCGATGCAGCGCTATGCGCAGTTCGAGCACGATGAGCGGGGCATCGTCCGCAGTCCGCACGGCCCGCCGATCGCGTGGTTCACCGACCCGGCGGGCAACGTCATCTCGGTGCTGGAGGACCCGGACGCGCCGGGTGGGTGACGGCGCCGTGTCGTTCCGGGCGTAATCGTGGCGGCCGAGGCTGTATTTCTTGAGCGCCGGCAGGCTACGCTGCCCAGGACAGCGCCCCACACGGGCAAAGAGACGCGGGACGCAACCGAACTTGGTGGGCAGCTGCTCGGCGAGTGACGCGAAGGCTCGCCGAAGAAAGGCAGCACGAAATGGCCGAAGGTGTCGTGAAGTGGTTCTCGCAGGAGAAGGGCTTCGGGTTCATCACCCCCGACGACGGCGGTAAGGACCTGTTCGTCCACTTCTCCGAGATCCAGGGCTCCGGGTTCCGGAACCTGGACGAGGGCCAGCGGGTCAGCTTCGAGGCTCAGGAGGGTCCGAAGGGCCCCCAGGCCTCGAACGTGGCGCCGCTGTAAGCAGATGGACCGTGGGGCGGGCGCACCGCCCGCCCCGCTCCGCCACACCCGGCGCCCGCGCATTTCGCGGCGCCAAGAACGAGAAAAGCCCCGCAAATACGGGGCTTTTCTGTGTAGCTCCTCGGGCAGGACTCGAACCTGCAACCCTCCGGTTAACAGCCGGATGCTCTACCATTGAGCTACCGAGGACCGCTCAGGCGGGCATTGTACCTGACGCCCGCGCCCTCGTTCTGCCCGGCGGTGGGACGAGGTGGTGAAGCCGGATGATCGGGCCGGATTCGTCGACGCGCCCACGGTGACGGCGCTCCTCCTGGCGATGCCCCCAGCCGCCCGAGACCAGCGACCCGATGAGCTCGTCGGCGTGCGGTCGACGGGGATCGGCGATGAGGACGCGTCCGCCGGCGCCGACCAGCCGGGGCACCAGCGGGGCCAGCGCGACGCCGTTGCGCCGCTCGTAGAGCACGTCCGCCCCGATCACGA
>JBIQJW010000066.1:2131-11072 GCA_044507145.1 Actinomycetota bacterium | reverse complement strand
GAGTTGCCCTTGAACACGTACCGCAGGCGGTAGTTGCCCGGGCCGGGGAGCGAGAAGCGCTTCACGAAGGTGCCCTTGCGGGTGATCTTCGCCGAGCCGATGGAGCGGAACTTGCCGCCCTTCTTACCCTTGGCCCAGGCGATCTGGACCTTGCCGCCGCGGGCGAAGCTGTCGAACAGGCGCCCCTGGAGCTTGTAGCTCGGGCCGCGCGAGTCGAGGAAGCTGACGCGCGAGATCTCGAACGGCGCCACGGTGCGAACCGTGATCGGTGCGCTCCACGGGCTCTTGGCCAGACCCGAGCCGGTCCGCGCCACCACGGTGTAGTTGCCGGGCACCGGGAAGGTTAGCTCGGCCGCGCCGGTGTTGCGGTCCCAGTACGCCGTGCGCACGTTGCCGGCCAGCGAGCCGTCGGGGCCCGGGGTGCCGTTGCGCTTGTAGACGACCTCGATGCTGGAGCTGCCCGGGTTCTGGGCGATCGGCATCGAGATGCGGTTGGTCGCGTAGCTCTTGGGCTTACGGGTGAGGAACCGCCCGGTGGGCTGGGGCAGCGCCACGCCGGCGGCGATGTCGAACGTGTAGACGGTGGTCGTGCCGGTCGCGGCGCAGTACTTGTCGGAGGCCGCGTATTCGGTCACGGCAACCGTGTATGTGCCGTTGCCGCGGTAGTCGACGCCGCGGTTGATCGGAATGGTCCAGCAGGTGCTGGTCGGAAGGATCGCCGAGGCGCCGTCCGGGCCGGTGACCGCGATCTTCGTGGGCTGGGTCGGGCCGATCGAGAGCTGCGGCTGCATCACCCGGATCTGCCCGGTCACGCCGGCGGTGAGCGGCGCGGGGTTCCCGTCGTCGCCCGTGATGCTCACCGTCGCCGCCTGTGCGGCGCCGGCCACAGCCAGCGTCGCGATCGCCGCGGTCGCGCCGGCGATCGCCGCACGACCCATCGATCGTCTGCTCATCCTGGTCTCCTCATCATCCTGCGATCCGTGTGCGCGCGAGCATCACAAGCGCAGGCGACCGCGGCCATTCCGCCGGTTCTCCTGTGCCCGGGCGGGGGCGTGCATCGGACTGATGTTGTAAGGCGCACGGCGGCCGCGGGCGATGCCTCCGGGTTCTCTTCGGTGGCCTTAAAACCGGGCTAACCCGTGGCGGCGACCGGCGCGGTACAACTGACGGACGTGACCGACCTGCCCCCGATCCCCTCCCGTCCGCGCTCCGACGGCCTGCCGCCCATCGCGCCCCGCACGCCGCGCGGTGACGGACCGCTGCCGGATCTGACGCCGCGCCCGGCCGCCTCCACCGCGCCGCTCGGAGTGGCGACCGCCGACGCGAGCACCGCGCCCGGGCCCCCGCCCCGCCGGCGCGTCCGCATGAACGGCGCGGTCGTCGGGCTTGTGGCGGTGGCGCTCGTCGCGGGAGCGGGCGCCGGCGCCACAGCCGCCTGGGTGCTCGACGATGATCCGCCTGCCGCGCCGGCCCCCACCCCCACGACCACGCCGGTGTCGGTGAGCACAGACGCCGACCTGGCCGACCTGGTCGCGCGCACGGCGCCGAGCGTGGTGCAGGTGATCACCGACGCCGGTGAGGGCAGCGGGGTCATCATCGCCCCCTCCGGACTCATCGCCACGAACAAGCATGTGGTCGGCGACAGCGCCCGTGCCACCATCGTCACGGCCGACAACCGGCGCGTTCCGGCCACGGTTGTGCAGGAGGATCCGCGTGTGGATCTGGCCATCCTGCGCCCCAGCGGCGTGGTGGGCGGCGGGGTGACCCTGGCCGATGAGCCCGACGGCGGCCTGCGCCAGGGCGACCGTGTGTTCGCGGTGGGCAGCCCGTTCGGGTTGCGCAACACCGTCACCGCCGGCGTGGTCAGCGCCCTGGGGCGAAACACCGGCGGCGGCGCGCCGATGATCCAGATCGACGCACCGATCAACCCCGGCAACTCCGGCGGTGGGCTGTTCGACATGCGCGGGCGCCTGGTCGGTGTGCCGACATCCATCTACGGACCCATCCGGGGCAATGTCGGGATCGGCTTCGCCGTGCCGGTGTCCCGAGTCCAGACCCTCATCGACCGCGTCCCGTGACGCGACCGGATCCCAAGGAGGCCAGCCACATGGAGACCCCCACCCCGGCGTCCGACGGCACCACCCACACCGGCGCCGACCCGGTGGCGGTGCCGCAGCCGGCCGCACCGCCGCGTGAACGCCTGGAGGCGGTCCTGTACGAACTGCGCCGGGTGGTGGTGGGGCAGGACCGCCTGCTGGACCGCATCCTGGTGGCGCTGCTCTCGCGCGGGCACGTCCTGCTGGAGGGGGTGCCGGGCCTGGCCAAGACGCTGACGCTCGAGACCGTGGCGAAGGTCGCCGGCGGCAGCTTCTCGCGCATCCAGTTCACGCCCGACCTGGTGCCGTCGGACGTGGTGGGCGGCCAGGTGCTGGATCGCCAGGGCAACTTCGAGACGCGCCTGGGCCCGGTGTTCGCGAACTTCGTGCTGGCCGACGAGATCAACCGCGCACCGGCCAAGGTGCAGTCGGCGCTGCTGGAGGTGATGGGCGAGGGGCATGTGAGCATCGCCGGGCAGACGCACGGCACACCGCGGCCCTTCTTCGTGTTGGCCACGCAGAACCCGATCGAGAGCGAGGGCGTGTACCCGCTGCCCGAGGCGCAGGTGGACCGCTTCGCCATGAAGCTGGTGGTGGGCTACCCGTCCATGGCCGACGAGGAGGAGATCGTGCGCCGCATGGCCTCGGATCCGCCCCGGCCCCGCCGCCTGCTCGACGCCCAGCAGATCGTGGAGCTGCAGGAGGCCGCCGACACCGTGTTCGTCGACCATCGGGTGCGCCAGTACGCCGTGCGCCTGGTGAACGCCACCCGCCGGCCGCAGGACGAGGGGCTCTCCAACCTCGAGCCCTACCTGGACCTGGGCGGGTCGCCGCGCGCATCGCTGGCGCTGGTGCGCGGGGCCCGCGCGCTGGCCGTCATCCGCGGGCGCACCTACGTGATGCCCGAGGACGTGCACGCCCTGTTCCACGACGTGCTGCGTCACCGCGTGGTGCTGTCGTACGAGGCCCTGGCGGCCGACGTGGCCCCGGACCGGGTGCTGGACGCCATCCTCGACGCCGTGCCGCAGCCCGCCGTGGATCTGGGCAGCGGCCGGGCGGTGGCGTGAGCACCACGCAGGCCAACGCCGCGGCGGTGCTGCGCCGGGTCGAGTTCCGCATCGGCCGGCGCCTGGACGGGCTGCTGCAGGGCGAGCGGAGGGGCCGGCGGCCGGGCCCGGGCGGCGAGCCGTCGCTCACCCGCGCCTACGAGGCGGGCGACGACGTGCGCTGGGTCGACTGGCCCCTGTCGGCGCGCGTCGGTGAGCCGATGGTGCGCGTGCCCGAGATCGACCCGGTGCTGACCGCGTGGGCGCTGATGGACCGGTCCCCCTCGATGGACTACGGCACGCACACGCAGACCAAGCGGGCCCTGGCCGATGAGGTGCTGGCGGGCCTGGGCCTGGTGATGCGCCGGCGCGGCGACCGGCTCGGCATCGCGGCCACGCGCAGCGGCGACATCGACCTGGTGCGCCCGCCGTGCGCGGACCGGCGGGGGCTGGTCGCCGGCCTCACCGCGCTTGACCGCCTGCCCCCCGCACCCGAGGGCGGTGGGCGCACGGACCTGGCCCGCGCCATCGGGGCGCTGGGCCGCATCGCCCGCCACCGCGGCGCGGTGATCCTCATCTCCGACTTCCCCGCCCAGGACGGGCTGGAGCTCGCGATCGGCGGGCTGGCCCGCACCCATGAGGTGATCGCCATCGAGGTGCGCGATCCGCGCGAGCGGATGCTGCCGGTCGTGGGGCCGGTGGTGCTGCGCGACGTGGAGACCGGCCGCCGGCGCACCGTCGACACCGCGGACCGGCGGTTCCAGGAGCGGTTCGCCCAGGTCGCCGCGCAGGCGGACCGCGACCGGGCGGCCATGCTGGCGCGCGCCGGTGCACGCCATGCCGTGGTGGAGACCGGCGGCGACTGGATCGGCCCGCTCATCCAGGTGATCGCCCGGTCCACGCGCCGGCGCATGGTGCGCGCATGAGCTTCATCAACCCCCTTGCGCTGCTCGGCCTCGTGGCCATCCCCGCGATCGCGGCCCTCATCGTGTGGTGGCGGCGCAGCCGGCCGGGCGTGGGCATCGCACATCCCGACCTGGACCTCATCGCGGCCGCCGACCCCGGCCCCCGCGCGCGCCGCCACCTCCCGCTGCTGCTGGCGCTCCTGGCCGCCGTGGCCCTGGTGGTGGCATTGGCGCGCCCGCAGATGTGGCGCGACGAGCCGGTGGAGCAGGCCACGATCATGCTGGCGATCGACGTCTCCGGCTCGATGGCCGCCGACGACGTGGAGCCGTTCCGCCTGCGGGCGGCGCAGGACGCCGCCCTGACGTTCGCGGACACCGTGCCGCGCCAGTACCAGGTGGGCCTTGTGAGCTTCTCGGGGACGGCCAACGTGCTGGTGCCGCCCACCACCGACCGGCTCGCGCTGGAGCGGGCCATCGAGGGCCTGGTGCCCGACGGCGCCACCGCCGTGGGCGACGCCGTGGACGCATCGCTGGACGCGATCCGCTCGGTGCAGGCGGGAGGGTCGCCCGATGGGACGCTGGAATCGGCGCGCATCCTCCTGCTGTCCGACGGTGCCAGCACCACGGGCCTGCTCACCCGCGTGGCGGCCGACGACGCCGCGCGCGCCGGGGTGCCGGTGTTCACCGTGTCGCTGGGCACGGCCGCCGGCATGCTGCCCGACGGCACCCCCGTCCCGCCGGACGCCGAGGAGCTGAGCCAGCTTTCGGAGATCACCGGCGGTGACGCCTACCGCAGCGACGACGCCGAATCGGTGGGTCGCGTCTACGAGCAGTTGGGTTCGTTCATCGGCACCGAGCGCGTGCTGGGCGAGGCGACCGCGTGGCCGGCCGGGATCGGCGCGCTGCTTCTGCTGGCGGCCGGCGTCGCGGCCTGGCGGTTGGGGCCGCGCCTCTCATGATGGGTGACATCACCTTCCAGTCGCCGGGCTGGCTGTGGCTGTTGCTGGCGCTCCCGGTGCTGGCGTCGCTGGCGGTGCTGTGGGCCCGGGGGCGCCGGCGCGCCGCGCGCGAGTGGGCCGACCCGGCCCTGCTGCCGATCCGGACGCCGGCGCGCACCCACGTGGCACGGGGCGTCGCGGCGACGCTGGCGCTGGTGGCGATCGCCGCGGCCATCGTCGCCATGGCGCGCCCCTCCACGTACGCCACCGAGGACCAGCGCAACAGCACGGTGATGATCGCGCTGGACATCTCCACGTCGATGAACCGCACCGACCTGGCCCCGACACGTCTGGCGGCGGCGGTGGACGCCGCCGGGCGCTTCGTGGACGAGGCTCCGCGCGACACATCGGTGGGCTTGCTGGTGTTCGCGGACGGCGCGCGCGTGGTCCAGGCCCCCACCCGCGACCGCGACCGCATCCACGCCGCACTGGCAGGGCTGGAGACCGTCCACGGCGAGACCGCCCTGGGCGAGGCCGTGGTGACGGCGCTGTCGTCGCTCCAGGCCGCCGGCGCCATCTACCCGGACGGGGGATTCACGCCGGCGGATTCGCCGGGTCGCGTCCTCATCCTCACCGACGGGGTGGACACCGCCCACAACGCCACCACGCCCGAACAGGCGTCTGAACGGGCCGCGGCGGTCTCGGTGCCCCTGTACCCGATCCTCCTGGGCGACGACCCCGGGGAGGTGGGGAGGGCCACGCCCGCTGAGACCCTGGCGGCGATGGCCACGCGGACCGGCGGGATCTTCGCCCAGAGCGTGAGCACCGCGGACCTGCAGGCCGTCTTCGCCGATATCGGCTCCGTGGTGGCCCCGGTGGAACGCCTGCGCGAGCTCACCGTGTGGTTCGCGGCGGCCGCGCTGGCCCTGCTGCTCCTGGCGCTGGCGGTGCTGGGCCTCGCGTCGGGCGGGCCCTCGACGCCCGGCCATGGTGACCCTGCCGCGCGGAGGGCATCGGCCCCGATCTGAAACGTGCCTCGCAACGTTGCACCGGGCGGTTCTCGCAAGTTCGAGCCACCCGGTCAGGTTCCATTCCTCGCCGGCTCATAGGAGCCTCCGGCGCGAACCGCGCCCCGACGGCAGACACGAACGCGAGGAGCACCGATGGCACGAGGCACAGCACAACCCTGGTGGCGAGCACTGTTGCTCGCCGTCCTCGTGTTGGGTGCCATCCCGGCGATGGCGTCAGCACTCGGCATCTCCCTGGACCGCACGCCGGCGCCGCCGCAGGCCGTCGTGCCCGGTGGAACGCAGGCCCTGAACTACACCATCACCCACGCGACGGTCGCCGACCGCTGGACCCTGGCGATCACCGACCCGCTGGGCCTGAACGTCTTCAGCCAGACCACGCCGTCCAGCGGACAGGTGGGGACCATCACCGGCGGCGCCACCTGGCAGCCCAGCGCGGGTTCGGTCGTGGGCCGTTACCGCGCCAACCTCGACTTCTATTCGTTCCCGAACCCCGCCTCCGCGGAGGCGTCGGCCCTGGTCACGTTCGACGTGGCCGACCAGGTCGGGACCCTGCAGCTCATCAAGTTCGAGGACCTGAACGGCAACGGTGTGCGCGACGCCGGCGAGCCGGGCGTGCCCGGCTGGACCTTCCGGCTGGTGAACCCGCAGGGCAACGGCAGCGTGGTGGTCACCGGGCCCGACGGCTCGGTCACCGTGCCCAGCGTCCCCGCCGGCCAGTGGACCGTCACCGAGGTGATGGAGCCCGGCTGGATCCCGATCTCGAACGTCACCGGCCCGCTCACCATCCCCGCGAACGGCATGGGCGTCTTCACGGCCGCCAACGCCCGCCCGGCGGAGCTGTGCGGCATCGTGTTCCTCGACGCCAACCGCAACGGCGTGCTGGACCCCGGCGAGACGCGGTACTCGGGCGCCACCCTGACGCTGGGCGGCGGCGCCACCACGTCGACCGGCTCGAACACCACCACGTCGGGCACCGACGGCGCGTACTGCTTCCCGTCGCTCCCGCCCGGCACCTACACGGTCACCATCACCACGCCCGGGGGCTACACGCTCACCACTCCGCGGGTGATCAACAACATCAACCTCACCTCCGGGTCGAGCAGCCGCGACAACAACTTCGGTCTGGCCAGCGGTGACGGCACCACCCAGGGCGGCCCCAGCCCGGACGTGCGCATCAACAAGGCCGGTCCCGCGACGGCCCAGCGCGAGAGCACGTTCACGTACACCATCACGGTGCGCAACCGCAGCTCCTTCACGGCCAAGAACGTCGAGGTGACCGACCTGGTGCCGATCGACCTGACGCTCGTCGCGGTCCCCGCGGGCGCCGTGATGCGCAACGGCGTGGTCACCTGGCAGGTGGGTGACCTGCGCGCCGGCGCCAGCCGTGTGCTGCGCATGCGCGTGCGCGTGAACCCGAACGCCCGTCGCACCATCACGAACACCGCGACGGTGACCGCCGACGGCCTGCCGCCGCGCCGCTCGCGCACCACCACGCGCGTGCCGTCGCCGGCCCCCGAGCCGCGTAGCGGTGGGGTGACCGGGTGAGTCGGGTCGCCCGCATCCACACCGGCGTGCGCGCCGGCCTGGTCCTGATCGGCGCCGCGGCGGTGTTCGCCGTCGCGGCACCGGCGGGCGCCGACGGCGTCGCCACGGCGGCGGCGAAGAAGACGCCGCCGCGGCCGGTGGCCAGCCGGCCCACCACGGCCGAGGCGTGGACGGCCCGGGTCGTGGTGCCCGTGCATCCGCGCACGGCACCGCGCCCGAACGCGAAGCGCGTGGGCAAGCTCACCGGGCTGGGCCCGTACAACGGCAACCCCGAGAGCCTCCTTGTGGTCGGCGCGACCAGCAGCCTGCGCAACGGGGTCTGGTACCGCGTGCTGCTGAACAGCCGGCCCAACGACGCCACGGCCTGGGTGCCGGCGGCGGCCGTCCGGGTCACCAAGACCCCCTACCGGGTGGTGGTGGAGCTGTCCGAGCGGCGGGTGAAGCTCCTGCGGCGCGGGCGGACGGTGGGGAGCTGGCCCGCCGCGGTGGGTACGTCCGCCAACCCCACGCCGGTCGGCAGCTTCGCGATCGGTGAGATCGTGCGCCAGCGCCGGTCGGGCGGGTTCTACGGCCCCTACATCGTCACCCTCAGCGCGCACTCGGAGCACCTGAACGAGTTCGACGGGGGCGACGGTCGGGTGGCGCTGCACGGAACCAACCAGCCGGGGCTCCTCGGCCAGGCGGCCAGCCACGGCTGCGTGCGCCTGTCCAACGCGGCGATCACGCGCATCGCGCGCCAGGTGCCCCCCGGGGCGCCGATCGACATCGTCGAGTAGTCCCCCGGATGCCCGGGCCGTGCCGTGGCGGCCCGGACACCCTCAGCGCCCCGCTCACTCCGAACGGGGCTCTGAGGGTGCGGCCGGGGCCGCCAGCTGCGCCGGATGCATCACGCGCACCGGTGACCCCATCTCGCGCAGTCCGGCGCTGATCTGGATGGCGCAGCCGGGATTCGCCACGGCCACCACGGGGGCGCCGGCCGCGTGGATCGCGCGCGCCTTGTCGCGGCGCAGGCGGGCCGACATCTCCGGCTCCAGCACCGTGTAGAGACCGGCCGCACCGCAGCAGCGCCCACCGTCGGCCACCTCCACGCACGCGGCACCGGCGTCGCGTAACTGGGGCCGCGGATCGAGGCCCTGGGCGTGGATGTGGTGGCACGCGTCGTGCACCGCCACCTTGCCCACCGGCACCGGTGGGACGCCGGACGAGGGGCGCAGTTCGATCGCGTCCACGGTGCGGGCGGCGATGCGCCGGGCCCGGCCGGCCCACGCGGGATCGCCGCCCAGCAGTTCCCCGTACGCGCGCACGTGTGCGCTACAGCCCGATGCGTTCACCACCACCATGTCGGCCGATTCCCATTCGGCGATGCGCCGGCGGGCCATC
>JBIQJW010000066.1:0-2031 GCA_044507145.1 Actinomycetota bacterium | reverse complement strand
GTTCACCACCACCATGTCGGCCGATTCCCATTCGGCGATGCGCCGGCGGGCCATCTGTCGGGCGGCATCCGGGTACCCGTGGTGCATTGCCAGCGCCCCGCAGCAGCCGCCCGGACGGGGACGCTCCGCCGTCATGCCGCAACCGGCGATCAGGTTCATGGTGGCGCGCTGGGCCGGGCGGAAGGCGCCGTCCATCACACAGCCGGTCAGGACCATCGCGACGGTCGCACCGTCGCCCACACGCCGCGGGAGCGGACGCGCCAGTTCGCGCAGACCGGCGGGGGGAAGGGTGGCCCGCTGCGCCGCCGGCAGCAGCCGGTCCAGCCGCGATGCGCGAAGCAGCGCCACGCCCCACATGGCGGCCAGCACCGCGCGACGCCGCGGCAGCACCCACGCCAGGCCCAGCCGCTTGGCGGTCCGCACCCGGCGCGGGCGCAGCGGCTCGGTCTGGGCGCGCGCCGCCTCGATCATGCGCCCGTACGGCACGCCGCTGGGGCACGCGGCCTCGCAGGCCCGGCATGCGAGGCACTCGTCCATCATGCGCGTGAAGGCCGGCCCCACCGATGCCTCGCCCTCCTCCACGGCGCGCATCGCGGCGATGCGGCCTCTGGGCGACGCCGTCTCACGTCCCGTCAGCCGGAAGGTGGGGCAGTGCGGCAGGCACAGGCCGCAGCCCACGCAGGTGACCACGTCCTCCGGGACCGGCGCCGGGAGGCGGGGGTCCCAGCCGGCGCTCACGCCGCCATCGCCCGGGGATCGCCCACGAACCACCCGGGGTTGAGGATGCCGGCGGGGTCGAACGCGTCGCGCAGACGGCGCATCTGCACCAGGCCCGCCGGGTCGGGGCCGAACGGGTCGAAGCCGTCGCCCACCGCGCCGTCGTCGGCCACCAGGACGGCGTGGCCGCCGAGGGCCGCCGCCAGGCCGCGCACCGCATGCGCCAGGCCGGCGTCCTCCACGCGCACCGACGACGCGCCCACGCCCGCCTGCGTGCGGTGGGCGATCCCCTCGGCGTCCAGCGCCTCCACCAGCGCGGGGACGCGTGTCGGGGGCACTCCCACCGCCAGGAGGCCGGCGCCGGCGGGCAGGTGCGGAGGGCCGGAGGCGTCCGGTGCCCAGCCGGGCGGCGCCACGGCGTCCTCCGCCGCTCCCATCAGCTCGGCGAAGGCGGTGCCCCCGGTGAGCACCACCACGGCCGGGCGCAGCGGCGATGCGGCGAGCTCGATCGCGGCGGCGACCGGCTCGCCCTCGCCGGCCACCGTCCACGCCCGCGCCGCCGGCAGGGGCCAGAGCTTCAGGGTCACCTGCACGATCACCCCCAAGGTGCCGCGGGCGCCGACCATCAGGCGCGGCAGGTCGAACCCGCTCACGTTCTTGACGGTGCGACCACCTCCGGTGATGAGTCGCCCGTCGCCGGTGGCCACCACCACCTCCAGCAGGGAGTCGCGCACCGGCCCCTCGCGCAGGCGCCGCTCCCCGCTGGCCGCGGCGGCCAGGATGCCGCCCACCGTGGAACCGGGACGGATGTCGGCCTGGGGCCACCACTGGCCGTGGCGTGCCAGCACCGCGGCGAGCGCCTGCGCGTCGTGGCCCGCCTCGACGGTGACCGTCAGATCCGCCGGCGTGTGCTCCACCAAGCGGTCCAGGCGGCGGGTCTCCATCCGGACGTCCGCGGCCGGCGCCGGACGGGGAACGCCGGTGTGCGTGCCGCCGCCCACGATCCGCACCCGGCGGCGCGCGCGCGTGGCATCCGCGAGCGCGGCGGCGGCCTCCTGCGGCGTCGCGGGCATCAGGACGCTCACAGCCATGTCCCCTCGGGGATCGCGCCGGCGTCCAGCGCGATCTCCCCGCAGCGGGCGCCGGTGGGCAGCACCTTGGCCGGATTGAGTCGTCCGGAAGGATCGAACGCGTCGCGCGCACACGCCTGGGCGTCGAGGTCGGCGGCGCTGAACGTCAACGGCATGTAGTCGCGCTTTTCCAGGCCGATGCCGTGCTCGCCCGACAGCACGCCGCCCACCGCGACGCAGGCGT
>JBIQJW010000299.1:0-1760 GCA_044507145.1 Actinomycetota bacterium | reverse complement strand
ACCGGGCGATGGGCCAGCCTCTCGACCGGTCGCGGGGGCTCGTCCCGCAGCGCGGCCCCGAACGGACTCGAAAGGAGCGCATGATGCGCACATCTCGCCCGCTGCTGGCCGCCCTTGCCCTTGGCGTCGCCGGCGCAGTCGCCGCCGGTCCCGCCGTCGCCGCCCCGTCTCCCGCCGCCAAGGCGACGACGGTGAAGACCCAGAAGGCGAAGAAGGCAAAGGCGAAGGTCATCAAGCAGATCCGTACGCAGAACCAGGCGTACGCACTTCAGCGTGGCCAGGTGGTGGCCTGTGCCCGCGTCAACTCCGGCGCCCCCGCGGCACTGCGCACGAAGGCCACGCGCACGCTCAGCACCAGCGCCCGCCTGCGCACGACCGCGCTGCGCGGCGTGAACACCCGCGCCGCCCAGCGCGCCCTGGTGGCGAAGCGCGCTCAGCTCACGAAGGCGACCGGGCAGCTTCGCAGCGTCGCGCGCCAGTGCGCCGCCGCCGGCGTCGGCACCGGCGCCGTCGCCGTGGCGCCCGCCGCAACCGCCCCCACCCCCGCCCCGGCGCCGACGGCACCGGCGGCACCGGTCACACAGATCATCGTCTCGCCGGGCACGCCGGGCACGCCGGGCACGCCGGGCACGCCCGGTGTCCCCGGACGCCCGGGAACCCCCGGTGACGCCGGCACGCCCGGCACCCCCGGGAACCCGGGCAATCCCGGTAATCCCGGCGACTCCGGGACGCCCGGCACCCCCGGGAACCCCGGCGTGGCCGTTGGACTCAACATCTCCCTGGCAGACCTGCTCGGCGGCACACCCATCGACCTCTCCGGCGTCCTCGGCCCCGACGGTGTCCTGCCGGGCACCCTCACCCTGTTGGGTCTCAACGAGCTCACCGCTGGCGTCGTCGGGCCCGGCGGCCTCATCGCCGTCGATCCGCAGGCCCTGTTGACGTTGCTGAACACCGCGGTCCTCGACCTGACCACCTGCGCGTTCCTGGACCTGGGCTGCCTGGTCGGCTCTGTGCTGGCCACCGTGAACGGCGCGCTGGCGGGGGTCAGCGCGATCCTCAACGGTGTCCTCGGCGGCACCGGCGCGGTGGGCCTGGACGACCTGCTGCGCGTCGAGCGCCTCAGCGACACCGTCATCCGCCTGGTGCCCATCGGTCAGCTCGCGACGCTGATCGGCGCGGTCGGCGGTGTGGACGCGCTTCTCGGCGGCCTGCCCGCCGTCCCCGCCCTCTCGGGAGCCCTGCGCCTGCCGTAAGGCCCGAGCCACACCCTTCGCGACCCGGGCGCCCGCCGCCCGGGTCCCTTCCCCCCGTACGCACACTCCCAAGGAGACGCCACATGCGCACCGCCCGCTCCCTCATTGCAGCCTCGGCGATCGGCCTGGCCGCCGCCGTGGCGGCCGGCCCCGCCATCGCCGCACCCGCCGACAACGAGTCGCACGCCGCGCCGGCGAAGGCGAAGGCGAAGGCCAAGGCGAAGGCCAAGGCCAAGGCCAACGCGAAGGTCCTGAAGCAGCTGCGCACCCAGAACCGTGCGTACGCCGTCTGGCGCACCCGGGTCATCGCCTGCTCGAAGGCCAACTCCCCCGCGCCGGCCGATCTGCGTGCACGTGCCAAGCGCACCGCCACCGCGAACGCGAAGCTCCGTGCCACGGCGCTCCGCCGAGTGAACGCCAAGCAGCCCACGGCGGCCCTCACCGCCAAGCGCGTCCAGCTGGGCAAGGCCACGAAGAACCTCGCCGTCGTCGCGCGCCTGTGCGCCG
>JBIQJW010000065.1:0-11121 GCA_044507145.1 Actinomycetota bacterium | reverse complement strand
TTCAGCACCCGGTTCGACGTGAGCTTCGGCGCGTGGTCGTGGGGCATGGACCTGCGCCTCATCATCAACGACGGCCTGATGACGCTCTTCTTCCTGCTGATCGGGCTGGAGGTGAAGCGAGAACTGGCCGTGGGCGAACTCGCCGGCCGGCGGGCGGCGATGCTGCCGCTGTTCGCGGCGCTCGGCGGGCTGACGGTCCCCGCCCTCATCTACTTCGCGGTCACGGTGGGCGACGACGGCGCCGGCGGCTGGGGCATCCCCATCGCCACCGACACCGCGTTCGCGCTGGGCGTGCTGGCATTGCTCGGGCGCCGGCGCATCCCGCCCGCACTCACGGCGCTGCTGCTGGGCGTCGCCGTGATCGACGACCTCGGCGCCATGACGGTGATGAGCGTCTTCTACAGCGACGGTCCCGAGCCCGGTTGGATCGTTCTCGTGGGCGCCTGCCTCGTGGCTGCCGCCGCGATGAACCGCGCGCACGTGCGACATCTGCTGCCGTACCTGGTGGTGGGCGTGGCCGCGTGGTGTTTCGCCCTCGCCGGCGGCGTGCACCCGACGGTGGTCGGGGTGCTCTTCGGCCTGCTCACCCCAGCCCGCCCGTTCCAGCCGCGGTTGGGCGTGGCGCGAGAGGCCGGTCTCGTGGCCGAGGAGATCCTGGAGGGGCACGACAAGCGCGAGGCCGACGCCAAGCCCTGGCGGCGTCTCGCCTATCTCACGCGTGAGGCCATCTCCCCGCTCAACCGCATCGAGCATGCCCTGCACCCGTGGACCAGCGTGGTGGTGGTGCCGGTGTTCGCGCTGGCGAATGCCGGCATCCCCCTCGGGCCTGAGGCCATCGACGCAGCGCTCCACAGCCGGGTGACCCTGGGTGTCGTGCTCGGCCTGGTGGTCGGCAAGACCGTGGGCCTCGTCCTGGGCGCCGGCCTGGCGGTGGGGCTGGGCCTGTCGCGGCGCCCCCACGGCGTCACCTGGCTCCACCTGGTGGGACTCGGCGGGGTGGCCGGCATCGGGTTCACCGTGTCCCTGTTCGTGACGCACCTCGCATTCGACGACCCGGCGCTGGAGGCCGCCGCGAAGGTCGGCATCCTGGCCGGCTCGCTCACGGCCGCCGCCGTGGGGATCGTGGTGCTGGTGATCGCCCACCGGCGCCTCCGGCTGGCGACGCACGCCGCCCCGGCCCGCCCGCCGGGCTGATCACACCGGCGCGCGGGGCGCCGCAGATGTCGCAGCACGGCAGCGGCCCCCCCCTCCCGATGGGAGGACGGGGCCGCAGAACGATCGCCTGGTACCCGGTCTTAGCTCAGGTACTTGGAGGCGTCGATCCCGTGCTCCTCCATGAGCTTCGTGAAGGTCTCACGCATCTCATCGGGGTAGTCCGGGAGGCCACCCTCGGCCAAGACCTGCTCGGCGCGCGCCTTGATGTTGGGGCCGAAGTCCCAGTCATCGTCGTTGATCAGGCGGGTGATCTCCTTGGCCGGCCACGACACCACGCCCGGGTCGCGCGAGAACTTCGCGGCGAGGGCGTCGATCTCCTCGGCACGGCCCGAGGTCGGGGCCTGCTCCTGGATGGTGCCCGCGCCCTCGAGGGCGGCGGTCACGGCGGGGTCGGGCTGCAGCGGAGTGCCGTAGGCGTCCTTGTGGAACAGCCGCTCGAACTTGATCCGCGGGCGCTGACCACCGGCCTTGAAGTCCTCGAGCGGGTAGCCGAAGGCGTGCGCCCAGGTGAACTTCAGGTGCGGCGGCAGGCCGAACGCCTTCTCCAGACCGCCCGGCTTGCGACCGAAGGCGATGAGGATCGAGCCGATGTCGAGGGCCGAAGCAGCCAGGGTGGCGGCGCCGGCGGCCTGACCGGTCTCGAACCGGAGGAGGTTCTCGGTGCGCTCGGTCGGGAAGCTCATGAGACGCGGGACCGTCTGCGTCATCGTGAACTCGTAGTTCCAGCCGTGGTACTTGGTGAGCGCGCCCGACAGAGCGAGGGTCGAAAGACCGTCGTTGGCGCGGCCGTACCACGCGTTCAGGTTCGTCAGCCAGATGATCAGGTGCGAGCTCTGGTTGATGATCTGGACGTTGAAGCCGGAGACGCACTCCTCGATCTCATCCCAGAGCTCACACGTCTCGCGGTCGACGACGATCGCCTCGGTCGCGTTGATGTTGCCCTGGCAGGACGCGCGACGAGCGCTCTCGAGGATGGCCTGGATCTTCCAGTCCTCGACCTTCCGGTCCGGGTCGTAGTAACGAATGCTGCGACGGTCTCCGACGGTCTGGAAGAAAGACTTGTCGGGGATGCTTACGGACATCGTCCCCCCTGGGATGGTCTCGTGGAAGTGAATCGTGCGTGTCGGCGCACGGCAGAGTGATGCGCGTCACCGCGTGGGGCAATCTACATGCGCACGGGGGTTCGTGGCGACAGTTGCGAACATCCGCGTCGCGGCGGTGCGACCGGTCCCGCCATGTGACCCGCGGCGGGTGCCGATCCGGACGAGATCGGCGGCGAGTGGGTATCCTCCCCCACCATGCCCAAACTACTGTTTGTCACCGTCAACACCCCCGAGGTCCTGAACAAGGAAGGGAAGGTCCGCTTCCCGGGGTCCGAGGTCGCCGTGGAGCGCCTCAAGGAAGCCGGCTGGGACGTCGACGTCGTCGACCCGCTCTGGCCCAAGCCGCTGGAGGCGGCCAAGGAGGGCGGATACGACGCCGTCCTGGTCTCCACCTACAAGGCCGTCCCGCGCTCGCGTGACGCCGCCTCGATGCTCTCCCGCATGCAGGAGACCCCGGTCTACACCGTGGGGGTCCTGCAGAAGGACGACGCGTTCCGCACGATGGCGCCCGACGTCGGCGTGCTCCGCGGCCTGAAGGAGCTCCCGCTCCCGTAGGTCGCCCCGGGCCCGCAGGACCGGGCCCGCTCAGCCCACCAGATGGGCGATCGTCGCACCGTCCCCGCCCTCATCCGGCGGGGCCGGTTCGGCGCGTGCCACCAGCGGGTGGCGTGCCAGTTCCTCACGCACCACGGCCCGCAGTGCGCCGGTGCCGTGCCCGTGTATGACCCGCAGCCGGTCGACCCCGGCGACCGCCGCCCCGTCCACCCGGGTGCGGACCTCGGCGCGGGTCTCCTCCGCGCGGCGTCCGCGGACGTCGACGTCGGCGGCGACCGGCGGTCCGACCGGCATCGCCGGTCGCGGCGGCTCGCGCCGCTCGGTCGCCCGTGCCGCAGCCGCATCCACCCGCAACCGGTCCAGGGGGACGCGCATCCGGGCCGACTCGCCCTGGACCTCGGCGCGCCCGCCGCGCAGCGCCACCACCCGCCCGCGCACACCCGTGAGCGTGTCGATCACATGGTCGCCGACCTCCGGCGGAGGACCGGCCGGGGCCTCCGGGACCCGTTCGGCCGGAGCCGACAGCGCCTCCCTGGCGCGTGCGGCGCGGCGGCTCGCCTCCCCCAGACGCCGGTCCCGGGCGCGCTCGTGCGGATCGCCGGCGGCCGCCTGACGGACGGCGTCGGAACGGCGGGCCTCCTCCTTACGTGCCGCGGCGATCTCCCGGCGCAGTTCGGCCAGCTCGCGCGCCGCCTGAGCCAGCTCGGCCTCGGCCCGTTCGCGGGCGGCGAGCCGCTCGGCGTCGGCCCGTTCCTTGGACCGCGCGATACGTCGCTCGAGGTCGGCCGCCCGGTCGGCGGCGGCGCGCTCGGCCTCCTGCGCGCGAGCGCGCGCCTCACGCGCGGCGCGCAGTTCGTCGTCGGCCGCCGCCCGCGCGGTGGCCGCATCGGCCAGCAGTGCCTCCAGTTGGCGGCGCGCCGGCGTCGCCGCGGCACGGGCTGCGGCCACGACGTCCGGGTCGAGACCCAGCCCCTCCGCGATGCCCAGCGCGTGTGACGCCCCGGGTTCGCCCATCGTCAGCGTGTACAGCGGGCGCAGGTCGCGCAGGTCCACCGCCACCGCGGCATTGCGCGCGCCTTCGGCCGCGCTGGCCCACTCCTTCACCTCCGGATGGTGGGTGGTGGCGAGCACCAGCGCGCCGTCATCCACCAGCCGCCCGATCACCGCCTGCGCCAGGCGCGCCCCCTCGTCGGGGTCGGTCCCGGCGGCCGGCTCGTCCAGCAGCACCAGGGAGCGCGGTCCCACGGCGTCCATGATCGCCATCAGGCGTCGTACGTGCGCCGAGAAGGTCGAGAGGCTCTCGGCGATGGACTGGTCATCGCC
Source organism: Actinomycetota bacterium (assembly GCA_044507145.1). Lineage (GTDB taxonomy): Bacteria > Actinomycetota > Thermoleophilia > Miltoncostaeales > Miltoncostaeaceae > JAVJSF01. The sequence goes on along the minus strand of JBIQJW010000065.1, from coordinate 6,925 downwards.
GATGTCGGCCAGCACCCGGTCGAACACCGGCAGCGAGGCGCTGCGCGCGGGGACGCGCAATCCGCACTGGTGCAGCATGGAGAAGAGGCCCAGCGTCTTCAGCGCAACGGTCTTGCCGCCGGTGTTGGGCCCGGAGACCACCAGCGCCCGGACACCGCGCAGGGGCAGGTCGATGGGGACCGCACCGGACGGCGCCAGCAGCGGGTGGCGCGCACCGGTCACCTCGACCTCGTCGGACGGCTCCACCCGGCAGCCGTCCCACGCTCGCGAAAGCGATGCGGACGCCAGCCGCAGGTCGAGGTGGGCGAGCTCCTCCACCGCCACGTCCAGGTGCGCGCGCTCCTGTGCGATCAGGCCGGAGAGCATCGCCAGGATCCGGTTGACCTCCTCCGCCTCCTGGGCCGCCAGCTCCCTGACGTGGTTGTTCGCCTCGATCAGCGGCAGCGGCTCGACGAAGAGGGTCGACCCCGATCCCGAGCTGTCGTGCACGATGCCCGGCACCGCCGAACGCGAGCTCGCCTTCACCGCCAGCACCGGCCGGCCACCGCGCTCGGTGGTGAACCCCTCCTGCAGGTGGCTGCGCAGCCTCGCCGCGAGCTGGCGCAGCAGGTCGCCCGCCGCCCGTCGCGCCTGCCCCAGTCGCCGGCGCAGGTTCGCCAGCTCCGGACTGGCGGTGTCGGCGATGCCGCCGTGCGGGTCGAGCGCGCGGTCCAGCGCGCCCTCCACCCGCGTGAGCGCCGGGACCACGATGAAGCGGATGCGGTCGGCCAACAGCGGCGCCGACTCGCCGTGCTCGAGCACCGCGGCCCGCAGCTCCAGGGCGATCCGGATCGTCGCGAGGACGGCGGCGAGCTGATCGGGATCCAGCCGGGCACCGCGCGCCGCGTCCGCGGTGGCCTCGCGGATGTCGGCCGCGCCGCCGGGGCCGGCGACGCCCAGGTCGGTCAGGAGGATCGCCTCCTCCACCTCGGCCACATGCCGGGCCACCTCGCGCGGCTCGGCCGACGGGGCCAGAGCGAGCGCGAGCTCGCGTCCGCCCGCGAAGTGCGTGCGGCCCGCCAGGCGCTCGCGCACGGCGGGCAGTTCGAGCAGTTCGGCGCTGCGTTGGTCCATCCCGCTGATGCTAGTGGAGCGCGCCCGCGCGGTGCCGGGGCGGGCGGGTCATCCCGCGCCGGCGTCCTCGGCGATCCCGGGCGGCGGGACCGGCTCCACCGGCTCCCCCTTGCGCCAGCTCCACCACTCCTGGATGAGGACCTGCACGATGCCGGCCAACGGGATGGCGACGAGGGCCCCCACGAGTCCCAGGATCTGGGAGCCGATGAGCACGGCCAGGATGATCCACAGGGGGTTGAGCTTGACCGTGAACCGGTGGATCACCGGCTGGAACACATTGTTCTCGATCTGCTGGTAGACGATCAGGAAGACGATGGCCGCGACGCCGATCGGCCAGCCCTGGAAGAACGCCACCGCGATGTACGGCACGCCACCGATGGTCGCGCCGACCAGTGGGATCAGTGACGCCAGGCCGGCCCAGAAGGCCAGCAGCAGCGCGAACGGCACGCCGGCGAGGGTGAGGAAGATATACGCGGCCAGGCCGCCGGTCACCGCGACCAGCAGCACGCCGACCACATACCCCGACACCACCCGGTACATGCGGTCGGCGACGCGCTCGAGGCGGGCACGGCGCTCACCGTCGGTCTGCGCCACGGCCCACGCGCGGACCTTGCCGCCGTACAGGCTCAGCAGGAACGAGATCACCGCGATGCTGATCAGCGCGACCAGGCCGTTCACCACCCGCTGCGCGATGTCCACCGCGGTGTCCGGGCCCGCCATCCCCTCCAGGCCGCTGGTCACCTCCTCCTCGAGGCGCTCCAGCAGGTTGTACTCGCGGTCGAGCTCCTGGACGAACTCCGACTCCTGGAGCTGGCTGACGTAGCCGGGAACCTCCTCGCCCAACTGCTGTCCGGCATCGATGAGGGGCGGGACGAAGAGGAACACGGCGCCCGCCGCCGCACCGAGTCCCGCCAGGTACACCAGGCCGATCGCCGCGGACCGGCGCAGGCGCAGGCGAAACTGCAGGGCGTTCACGAGGGGGTTGATGGCGGTGGCCAGGAATGCCCCGACCGCCACCCAGATGAGGACGCCCCGGGTGACCCAGGCGAGCCACAAGAGCGCCAGGACCGCGACGACCACCAGGACCACGCGGACCACGGCATGGGTGGTGGGCCCGCCGTCGGGCGCGCGCGGCGGTGAGGGCGTGGGACCGGTGCTCACGTGGCGGACTTCGTTCCCGGCCCGCGGACTCCTCGCCGGGGACGACAGGCGGTCAGGAACGCCGCCGGCGTGACGACGTGAGGGCGCCCAACACGAGGGCGAAGATGCCGTGCATCACCACCTCCTGGGCGAACACGCGGCGATCGGTGAGCAGTCGCGGCCACCGGCCCGAGCGCCGGTCCGGATGCACCACATCCGCCACGCCCATCAGCGGCCAGGTCGCAACGGTCTCGACAGCCACCCAGGCCAGAGTGCGGCGCAGACCACACTGACCCGCCGCGCCCAGGGCGGCGCCGGCGAACGCCCCGTTGCCCACGTGCGCGAGCGTGCCGAACACGCGCCAGCCCCGCCGGACGCCGAAGAACCGTCCCAGGAGCGGGACGTCGCCGAACCGCGTCCCGAAGGCGCGTGCCACGGCCGGCTCGGTGGCGGCCCACACACCGGCGGCCACGGCACCCGCCGCGGCGCCTTCGACGACGGCTCTCATGCGTGCGGGAGCGCGTTCCACGCGGCGCACCCTACCCTGTGTCCGGTCCCGGCGTAGCGATGCTCTCCGAACCCGCCAGCTCCCTCACCGACCTCGCGCTCGGCCTCGTCGTCGTGGTGCTCGCCCTCGCCCTGAGACGCCACCCGGGGGTGCACCGGTACTGGCACCACATGTTCTGGTGGGTCGCAGCCGCGGCCCTCGCCGGTGCGGTGCACCACGGCGTGGTGACCCATTCGGACCGGTGGGCCGACCCGAGCTGGGCGCTCATCAGCGGAATGGTGGTGGTCGCCGTGTCGTACCTGCTGGCGGCGACTGTGGTCGAGGTGCTGGGCGAGGGACGTGGGCGGGTCTTCTGGATCCTGCGCTCGGCCGGACTGATCGCCTACGCGGCCCTGGCGCTGACCGGGCACGCCGGTATCGAGGCCATCCTGCTGTGCGAGGGGCTCACCATGGCGGCGGTCCTGTGGCTCTGGGGGCTGGCCATCACGCGCCAACATCCGCGGGCGTGGCCCGTGGCCGCGGCGCTCATCGCCAGCATGCTCGCGGCCGTGACGCGAGCGTTGCCTTCGGAGGTCACGGAACGGTTTGGCCTGGATCCCACATCGCTTTACCATCTCGCGCAGATCCCCGGCATGGTCCTCCTGTATCTCGCGCTCACGCGGCGCGCCGCGTGAGCGCGACAGCGCCCGCCGCCGCCCGAAACCGTCGTCGCCTCCTCGCCGCCCTCGGCGTGCTGGGGTTGGTGGGCCTGATCGCATGGACCGCCGGCCGGGCCATCGACCCGGCGGCCTTCGAGCGGGCGTTCTCGGACGTCCACTGGCCGTGGGTGATCCTCTCGGCCGCCGCGTACGCGGTGTGCCAGGTGACCTCGGCGCTCGTGTGGCACCACGGCCTGGCGGCCGGCGGGATCGACTCGGTGTCCCGGATCCGGGCCATCGGCACCCACTGGATCGCCCGCGGGGCCTCGGAGTTCGCAACCACCCCGGTGGGCGACGCCGCACGACTGGCGGTGTTGCGCCGTCACCCGCCGACGGCCGGCGCCTGCGGCTGGCGGATCGCGGGCAGCATCGGCGCGTACCGCCTCATCGACGGCGCGGTCAGCTTCATGATCGTGGCCGCCCTGGCCCTGGCCGTCCCCCTGCCGCCCGGGTACTCGGCGATCCGCTGGGTGGGCGCCGGCGTGCTGGTGACGATGGCCCTGATCGTCGTGGTGCTCTGGCGCGTGGGACCGGCCGCCGGCATGCGCCCGGTCCCACGCCGGTTCCGCCCGCGTGTGCGACGCATCACCCGCGGCGCGGCCCTGTTCACCTCCCGGCGGCGCTTCGCGTGGGCGATGGCCCTCCAAGTGGCGACGGTGGTGGGCCGCATCGGCAGCCTGGCCGCCCTGCTCGCCGCCTTCGGTATCCCGGCCGCGGCGGCTCCGCTGGTGTTCTGCCTCACGGTCCTGGCCGGGCTGCTCGCCATCTCCCCCGGCGGCATCGGGATCCGCGAGGCCGCGGTGGTGCCGGTCGTGATGGCCACCTACGGCGTCGCCGCCGAGCCGGTGCTCGCTTTCAGCCTCGCGGTGCAGGCCACCGGACTGGTCGTCTCGGCCGCCGGCGCCCTGGCGGCCCTCGCGGTGGTGCGCCTGACGGCGTCGCGGCCGGCGGGCGCACCCGCGCGCCCCTGAGGCGGGACGACCGCCGGGCCGCATCCGGGCCGACGCGCTATCCTTGACCTCACAACTGTACGAGTGGACGAGGGCACGATGGGTTCGGGCACGGCACCGCGGATGACAACAGGGCAGGAGCGGGCCGCGAGGGCATGGGTCGCGCTGTTACACGCGCACACGGCGCTCACGCGGGCGTTCAACGCCGATCTGCAGAGCACGCACGGGCTCACGGTCACCGATTTCGAGGTGCTGCGCCACCTCGCCGGCGAGCCGGACGGCCGGATGCGCCGCGTCGATCTGGCCCAGCGGGTCGGGCTGACACCGTCGGGCATCACGCGTCTCCTCGATGGCCTGGAGCGTGGCGACCTAGTGCGTAAGGCGAGCTGTGCCTCCGACGCCCGGGTGACGTACGCCGAGATCACCGAGGCCGGAACGCGGACGCTGCGCAGCGCCGCGGATTCGCATCTGGGCGCCATCGACGCGCTCTTCTCCGAGCGTTTCTCAGACGACGAGGCCGCTCAGCTCGCCGACCTCCTCGAGCGGCTTCCGCGCGCCGCGGTCGAGGGCGCCTGCCCGCACACCCCCTGAGCGTTCCGGGCTGAGCTGACGACGGCCCCACGGGCCGCGGTCGGCGCTGCGTGATAAGATGATTGCCGATAGATAACTTCTTTCTCGGATCGGAGACCCCACGCCCCATCCCGACACGGCGCACGACGCCGAGCGCGCGGAACGACTGCGCAACGCCATCCTGTTCACCGCGCGCTGGTTGCGGACGACCAGCGCAGCCGAAGACCTCACCCCCTCCCAGTCCAGCGTCCTGGCCACCCTGGTCCGCCGCGGACCCGTCCGCCCGCGTGACCTCGCCCACGCCGAGGCCCTCAACCCGACAATGCTGTCTCGGGTGGCCGCCCACCTCGAAGCGGCCGGTCTGGTCGCACGCGAACCGGACCCCGAGGATGGGCGGGCCTGCTTCCTCCAGGCGACCGAGGACGGGGCGGCGCTGATCGCGCGCCTGCGGGCCCGGCGCACGGAGCTGATCGGCGAGCGGCTGGCGGGCCTGTCGGATGAACATCGTGCCGCCATCACCGCGGCGCTTCCCGCGTTGGAGGCGCTGGCCCGGCGCGACCCGGATCGGGGGGCCCGTTGAGGCGCGAGGCCGCGGCGATGTTCGCCGCGCTTCACATCCCCAACTACCGCCGGTACTTCACCGGCCAGGCGATCAGCCTGATCGGCACGTGGATGCAGACCGTCGCACTCGGATGGCTGGTGTTCACCCTCACCGGCTCCGGGACCGCCCTGGGCCTGGTGATGGCCGTCCAGTTCGTGCCGATGCTCGTGCTCGGGCCCTACGGCGGACTCTTGGCGGACCGCCTGGACAAACGCCGCCTGCTCATCGCCACCCAGACGGGACTGGCGGCCGTCGCCCTGGCGCTGGGCATCATCACCGTCGCCGGCATCGTCCAGGTCTGGATGGTGATGGCGCTGGCGCTCGCGCTGGGACTCCTGGTCGCCGTCGACACGCCGGCCCGCCAGGCATTCGTCCTGGAGATGGTCGGCACCGACACGGTGCGCAACGCGGTGAGCCTGAACAGCGTCCTGATGAACAGCGCACGCGCCGTGGGCCCGGCCCTCGCCGCCGTGCTGATCGCCACGGTCGGCACCGGCCAGGCGTTCCTCATCAACGCGGCCACGTTCATCGCCACCATCTGGGCCCTGTGCGCCATGGACACCTCCCAGTTGCACCGCAGCCGCCCCGCACCACGCGAGGCCGGCCAGCTCCGCGCCGGCCTGGCCTACGTGGGTCGGACCACCGAGCTGGTGGTCCCCCTGGTGATGCTGGCCATCGTCGGCACGCTCGCCTACGAGTTCTCGGTGGTCCTGCCGCTGCTGGCCGAGGGCCCGCTGGGTGGCGGTGCGGGCACGTACGGGCTGCTCACCTCGGCCATGGGCGTCGGTGCGATCGCCGGCGGGCTCGTGGTCGCCTCGCGCGGCCGGACCGGCCTGCGGCCCATGGCGGTGGCGGCGGCCGTGTTCGGCGTGACGATCCTGTTGGTGGCCGTCGCGCCGAACCTGCCCGTTGCGCTGATCGCGCTGGCCCTGGTCGGTGCCGCCAGCGTCCTGTTCCTCTCCACCGGCAACTCCACGCTGCAGTTGCGCGCCGCGCCCGCGATGCGAGGACGCGTGATGGCGCTGTGGGCCGTGGCGTTCGTGGGGACGACACCGATCGGCGCCCCGCTGATCGGGCTGGTCTCAGAACACGTGAGCCCACGCGGCGGCCTGGTGGTGGGCGCGCTCTCCTGCCTGGTCGCCGCGGCGCTGGGGCTGGCGGCGGCCGGTCGCGTCGACCGGCGCGCCCGCCCACGTCCGGCCGACGACGCCGGCGTCACGCGACGAGTGTCGCCGGCGCCGGAGCGGGCGCCGACGCTCCCCCACCCGGCCTGAGCGCCCCGGCCAGCGCGCCCGCGATGCCGCGGGTGCGCGCGTCCGGCGCGCCGCAGCCGGTGGGGATCGGG
>JBIQJW010000064.1:0-11169 GCA_044507145.1 Actinomycetota bacterium | reverse complement strand
CGGCGCGGTGTCCGCGCCGGTGGGGGTGCCGCCGGCCCCCTGGCAGCCGGACACGATCACCGCGGTGGCGCCCGCGAGCGCCACCAGACGGGCGGTCCGCGCCGCTGTCGCACGCAGGTGCATGCCGAGATCATGGCGCATCGTCACCCGTCCGCGGACTCGGACGGGCGCTACCATCGGACGGGTGTCCAGCCCCTCGCGCCCGCGTGGCGTCGCGGTCGTCACCGGCGCGTCGTCCGGCATCGGCCTGGCATTCGCCCGCGATCTCGCCCGCCGCGGCCACGCGCTCATCGTGATCGCGCGGCGCGCCGACCGCCTGGAGCGGCTGGCCGAATGGGCGCGCAGGACCCACAACGTGGATGTGCGCGTGGTTGCGGCCGACCTGTGCACCGATGCGGGACTCGCCGCAGCGCGGGCCGCCATCACGCAGGGCGGCGCACCGGACGTCCTCGTCCTCAACGCCGGCGTGGGCTCTCGCGGACCCGTCGAAGGGCTGGACCGCGCGCGCGAGTCGGCGATGGTGCGCCTCAACTGCGAGGCCGTGGTCGACCTGGCCACGCACGCCGTGCCGGACATGGTCGCGGCGGGCCGCGGGGCGATCGTGGTGGTGTCGTCGGCCGCCGCGTGGCAGCCCATCCCGAACATGGCCACCTACGCGGCCACCAAGGCCTTCGAGCTTCGCTACACCGAGGCGCTGGCCGACGAATTGCGTGGGACCGGGGTGCGCGCAGTGGCCGTATGCCCCGGCCCGACCGCCACCGGGTTCAGCACCGCCGCCGGCTCCGAGGTGATGGGCGGGCGGGTGCCCAAAGACACGCCCGACATGGTGGTGCGCGCCGCCTGGCGCGCCCTGGCGGCGGGACGCGTGCGCGCGCCTGTGGGCGCGGTGTCGCGCATCGCGCTCTGGGCCGGGCGCCTGCTGCCGCGCCGGTTGGTCATCCGTGTGGCCGGGGCCGTTCACCGGCCCACCGGGCCCGCGTTGAAGGGTTCGGACGGGTGAACCTAGAATCCAGCGGGCATCGGCGCCCCGCACCGATCCCGCTCGCGGGGTCCACCGGGCGGGCGCCCCGGTCGCGAGGGGTCCACCGCACGTGACGACGACGCTCATCCCCATCCTGTGCGCGCTGATCGCGGCCACCGTCGTGCTGCTGGCCACACCGCTGGCCGGCTGGCTGGCCCGGGCCGTGGGCGCCGTGGACCTGCCGTCCGGGCGCCGGATCCACCAGACGCCCACTCCGCGCTTGGGTGGGCTCGCCATCCTGGCCGGGTTCCTCGTGCCGGTGCTCTACTACCTCCCGGCCGACAGCGGGAGCCAGGCGCTGGTGACCGGTGCGGTCCTCATCGCATGTGTCGGCGCGATCGACGACGTGTTCGGGCTCAATCCGGCGATCAAGCTGGCCGGGCAGATCGCCTGCGCGGCGATCCCGGTGGCCGCCGGGATCACGATCGACCACATCACCCTGCCGTTCTTCGGCGTGTTCGACCTCGGTCCCGCGCAGTACGGTCTCACGGTCGTCTGGTTCGTCGCCATCGTGAACATGATCAACTTCATCGACGGCATGGACGGGCTCGCCGCCGGCATCACCGGGGTGCAGGCCATCACCTTTGCGATCCTCGCCGCCTCCCTGGGTCGCGGCGACCCGGCGATGATGGCCGCCGCACTGGCCGGCGCGTGCATTGCGTTTCTGGTGTTCAACTTCCACCCGGCCCGCATCTTCATGGGCGATTCCGGCTCGATGTTCCTGGGGTTCGTGATGGCCGGCGTGGCCGTGAGCGGGGTGATGAAGAGCGCCGCCGCCATCGCGGTGGTGGCACCGCTTGTGGTCCTCGCGATCCCGATCCTCGACACCTCCTTCGTGATCCTGAAGCGGATCAAGCACGGCCTGCCGGTGTACTCGCCCGATCGCAGCCATTTCCACCACCGGTTCTTCACCATCGGCTGGAGCCAGCGCAAGACCGTCCTGGCGCTGTACGGGTGGTGCGCGATCATGGGCGCGGTCGCCGTGGCCCTGCGCTTCGTGCCGTACCGCGACGAGGACGGCGGCCTGCTGTGGGCGGGCACCCTGGGGATCGCCCTGGCGGCGCTCGCGGCCCTGGCCGCGTCGGTCTACCTGGTGTACGTGCTGGAGATCCTCAAATGGCGCAGCACGCCGGTGGTGGAGATCGTGCGCCAGAACCGCACCCAGCGGGCGGCGAACCGGGGCGTGGCCGGGCGATCCTGACGCGCCGGCAGGCCCGACATTGCGACGTTGCGTACGTGGCGTGTCGGCCGCCTGGGCGATGTAACGCCGGGGTGGCCTCGGTATACTCGCCCGGCTTGCCGATTCGGCCGCGTTTGCGCGCGCCCGGAGGGCGAGTCGGGGAGGACCGCGAACGGAGGGTCTGCATCACACCATCGCGCAGCGGGCGGAGTTCCGGAGTACGGACGTGTTGACGTCCGGCGTGGAGCCGTTGCCGAAAGGGTTCAAGACCTTCCTGCTTTCCGCGATCGGTCTGGTCGCGGCGATCCTGACCCTGCCGGTGGTGCTGCTTGCAGGTGGACCGATCGAGGGCTGGATGCTCGGGGTCGGCCTGTGGCTCGTGAACTGGGGCGCGTCGCTGTGGTTGGCGAAGGCGTCCACCGGCATGTCCGCTCCGTACGCCGTCGGCCTCTCGGGTGCGTCGTTCATCGCCCGTGCATGGCTGGTGGCCATCATCCTCTTCGTCGTGGCGTTGGCCTACGACAAGACCGTCGGTCTTGTCGCCGCCGGGGTCTTCCTCGCGGCGTTCACCTTCGACTTGGTCGGTCGCACCGTGCTCTTCGCGGCCCGCCAGAAGCACCAGGAGGGACCAGCTCAGTGAGGCACGTGGTGCGCACGCGGATGCTGATTGCGTCCGCGCTGATGGTCCTGCTCGCGCTGCCGGCGTCCGCGTTCGCCGCCGGTGCCGAATTCGATCCGTCGGAGGAGTTCAAGCTCAATCCGTACGTGTCGATCGAGCTGGGCCCGATCGACCTCTCGATCAACAAGGCCGTCGTGTACATGGCCATCTCGATGGCCATCATCATCGGCTTCGGCCTCTGGGTCGTCCGGCGCGGGCTCGACCTGCGTCCCAAGGGCGCCCAGAACGTCTTCGAACTGACCTACGAGTTCACCGAGAAGCAGATCGCCGGGCCGACCATGGGCCCGAAGGTCTACGCCAAGTACTTCCCGTACGTGGCGACGCTGTTCCTCTTCATCCTCGTGAACAACCTGGTCAGCTTCATCCCGTTGCCCATGGGTCCGCACACCGACACCTTCCAGGTGCTCGGCGACCTCGGGCTCTATGCGGCGACGGCCAACATCAACGTCACCCTGACGCTGGCGTTCCTCACCTTCGTGCTCACGCACTATGAGGGTGTCAAGGCGCATGGCGGCGTCGGGTACCTCAAGACGATGGCTCCGGAGGCGCCGGGCTTCATCCGCCCGGTCATCTTCGGCATCGAGCTGCTCTCGCAGCTGCTGCGCCTGGTCAGTCTTTCGGTGCGTCTGTTCGCCAACCTCATGGCGGGCCACCTGCTGATCATCATGGCCGCGGCGTTCACCATCTTGCTCGGAAACTTCGCCGGCGTGCTGGGTATCCCGTTCGGCGTCTTCTTCTGGGTCTTCGAGTGGCTGCTGGTGGCCGGTCTGCAGGCGTTCATCTTCGCCATGCTCAGCGGTCTGTACATCGGCTACGCCGTCGAGTCCTCTCACTAACCACAAAGGAGCAGCAGTGGAAGGCAACATCGAGAACGCGGCAAAGGTGCTCGCCCTCGGCCTCGCGACCGGTTTCGGCGCGATCGGCCCGGGCATCGGCGTCGGTTATCTCGTCGGTAAGACGATCGAGGCCGTCGGCCGTCAGCCTGAGCTCCGTGGTGAGCTGCAGGGCATGATGTTCCTCGGTCTGGCTCTGACCGAGGCCATCGTGTTCTACGCCCTCCTCATGGGCTTCGTCGCCTTCTTCATCGGCTAGACGGGGATCCTGATGGGCAACCTCATCGCTTACCTCCCGCTCCTCCAGGCAGAGGCTGAGGACGGCGGCGGCAGCAACCCGCTGCTCGAGGCGAGCCCGGGTCTCATGATCTGGACGCTGGTGATGTTCCTCATCACCCTCTGGATCATGAAGAAGTGGGTCTTCGGCCCGGTCAGCCAGATGGTCGAGAAGCGACGCAATCACATCGCCGAGAGCATCGACGAGGCCGAGCGCAGCCGCGACGAAGCCAACGCGCTGCTCGACGACTACAAGGTCCGCCTCGCCGAGGCCCGCCGCGAGGCTGACGGGATCCGGGAGCAGGGCCGCAGTGAGGGTGAGCGGCAGAAGGCCGACATCATCACCGCGGCACAGAGCCAGCGCGAGCGCGTGCTGGCCGACGCGCAGGACCAGATCGACGCCCAGGCCCGTTCGGCCGCCGGCCAGATCCGGAACGACGTCGTCGACCTGGCCCTGCTCGCCGCCGAGAAGGTCTCGCGCCGCACCCTGTCCGACGCCGACCACCGCCGCCTCATCGAGGAGGCGATCCGGGAGGCCGACCTGTCGGGTGTGACCACCAACGGGGCGGGCGCCACGTCATGAGCGTCGCCGGCACCTATGCGGAGGCGCTCTACGAGGCGGCCGTCGACGCCGACGCGCTCGAGGCCGTGGCCTCGGGCGTGGGCGACTTCGCGGCCGCGTTCGACGAGTCGGATGATCTGCGCGCCGCGCTTGAGAATCCCGAGTTCGACGCCCGTTCGAAGAAGGCCGTGGTGGTCGCCCTCTCGGAGGGCGCGCACCCCGTCGTCACGAATGCCCTCCAGGTGCTCGTGGACCGCGGCCGCATCCTGGAACTGCCCGCGATCGCGTCCGCCTTCCAGGCGCGCGTCGCCCAGGCCGAACGTCGGCTGGACGTGCGGGCCATCACCGCGATCCCGCTGCCCGCGGACCTGCGCGAGCAGATCGTGGCGATGATCCGGGAGAAGACCGGCCAGAACGTCTCCCTCACGGAAACGGTCGACCCCGACATCGTCGGGGGTCTCGTGCTGCAGGTCGGCGAGACCGTTGTCGACGGATCCGTCCGCAAGCACCTCGAGCAGCTGCGTCGCGAGCTCACCCGGGCCTCGGTCGACGCCGCCGCGACGGCCGAGTAGCGCCCGCCGCACCGGCATCACGAAGATCCGAACGAGAAAGGTGACAACCCCGAGATGAAGCTGCGACCCGACGAGATCACCAAGGTCCTGCGCGACCAGATCGAGCAGTACTCGGGCAGCGTGGAGGTCGAGGAGGTCGGCACGGTCCTCCAGGTGGGTGACGGCATCGCGCGCGTTCACGGCCTGCAGTCGTGCGTGGCCCTCGAGATGCTCGAGCTGCCCCACGGAGTCACCGGACTCGCCCTCAACCTCGAAGAGGACAACGTCGGCGTGGTGCTCCTCGGCGACGACACGCTCATCAAGGAGGGTGACCCGGTGCGCCGCACCGGCAAGGTCATCCAGGTGCCCGTCGGCGAGGCCCTCTTGGGTCGCGTCGTCGACCCGCTGGGCAACCCGCTCGACGACCGTGGCCCCATTGAGACCGAGCACTACCGCCCGGTCGAGTTCAAGGCCCCCGGCGTCGTCCAGCGCCAGCCGGTGGGTGAGCCGCTGCAGACCGGTATCAAGGCCATCGACGCCCTGATCCCGATCGGCCGTGGCCAGCGCGAGCTGATCATCGGTGACCGTGGTACCGGCAAGACCACCATCGCGGTCGACACGATCATCAACCAGGCCGGCAAGGGCGTGTACTGCTTCTACGTCGCCGTCGGTCAGAAGGCGTCGACCGTCGCCACCGTGGTGGAGCGCCTCCGCCAGGCCGGCGCGATGGAGTACACCACCGTCATCGCCGCCACCGCGTCGCAGGCCGCCTCGCTCAAGTACCTGGCGCCCTACGCCGGTGCCGCCATGGCCGAGTACTTCCTCTACAGCGGCCGTCACGCCCTCGCGGTGTACGACGACCTCTCCAAGCAGGCCGACGCCTACCGCCAGATGTCGCTGCTGCTCCGGCGTCCGCCGGGCCGCGAGGCGTTCCCGGGTGACGTCTTCTACCTGCACTCGCGTCTCCTCGAGCGCGCCTGCAAGCTCAACGACGAGCTCGGCGCCGGGTCGCTCACCGCGCTCCCGATCATCGAGACGCAGGCCGGTGACGTGTCGGCGTACATCCCGACCAACGTCATCTCGATCACCGACGGCCAGATCTTCCTCGAGGGCAAGCTGTTCTTCTCGGGTGTCCGCCCGGCTCTCAACGTCGGTATCTCGGTGAGCCGTGTGGGTTCGGCCGCCCAGATCAAGGCGATGAAGAAGGTCGCCGGTAAGCTCAAGCTCGAGCTGGCCCAGTACCGTGACCTCGAGGCGTTCGCCCAGTTCGGTTCGGAGCTCGACGCGTCCACCCAGCGCACGCTGGCCCGCGGCGCCCGCTTCGTGGCCACCCTCAACCAGCCGGCCTTCGCGCCGTGGCCGGTGGAGGAGCAGGTGGCGATCCTCTACGGCGCCAACCAGGGTCACCTGGACGGGGTCGAGGTCGCCAAGGTGCCGGACGTGAACGAGGCCATCCGTCGCGAGCTGCGCGAGAAGGGCGACGACCTGCTCGCCGCGATCCGCGACTCGGGCGACCTGCCCGACGAGGTCGCCGGCCGTCTCGACACGCTCATCGCCGACGTCGTGCGCCGCGTCGCGGCCCCGGCCGAGGCCGCCGTCGAAGCCGCCGAGCCCGCCGGCGCCACCGCTTAGCGAACAGTGGCCAGCCAGCGCGACATCAAGCGGCGGATCGACTCGGTCCGCAACACGCGCAAGATCACCCGTGCCATGGAACTGGTGGCATCGGCCAAGCTGCGGCGCGCACAGGACGCAATCGAGTCCCTGCGCCCGTACGCCCAGGCGATGCGCCGTCTCATGGCACAGGCCGCACGTCAGAGCGGCGGGCTGAAGGCCCTGCCACTCCTCGACGATCGCCCCGCACAGGGCCGGGCGATCGTGGTGGCCATCACGGGTGACCGCGGCCTCGCCGGCGCGTTCAACGTCAACATCCTCCGCCGCGCGTTCGCCGTGGCCCAGGAGCTGCGCGACGAGGGCTTCGAGGATGTGGAGTTCACGGCGGTCGGCAAGAAGGGTGCCGGCACGCTCGCGTTCCGCCGCCAGCCGGTGGACCGCACATTCCAAGGCTTCTCCGCCGCGCCCACCTTCGCCGATGCGGCGCAGGTGGCCGAGCACGCCGTCGCCCGCTTCACGGCGGGTGAGGTGAACCGAGTGGTCGTGGTCTACAACGCCTTCAAGTCGGTGCTCGAGCAGAAGGTCACCACGGAGCAGCTGCTCCCGATCGACCGTGACTTCGTGCTCGAGGAGGAGGACCTGAGCGAGAGCTCGCACGCGAAGGCGCAGGGCGTCGCGCTGTTCGAGCCCGAGCCCGAGGTGTTCCTGGCAGACCTTCTGCCCACCTTCCTCGACATCACCGTGTTCCGTGCGCTGCTGGAGAGCGCCGCCGCGGAGCTCGCGGCACGGCGCACCGCGATGCGCAATGCCACCGACAACGCCGGCGTCCTGATCGACGACCTGACGCTGGCGATGAACCGTGCCCGGCAGGCCGCCATCACCCAGGAGATCCTGGAAGTGGTCGGCGGTGCGGATGCGCTCCAGTAACGACACCCACCACCTCCGAGGAGATTCCGAACGACATGGCTGACGCTCCCAGCAAGGGCACCATCCTGGAGATCAAGGGTGTGGTGCTCGACGCCCGGTTCCCGGACGGCAACCTCCCGAGCATCTACAACGCGCTGGAGATCCCGCGGGGTGCCGATGAGGCGCCGTTGGTGGCCGAGGTGCAGCAGCACCTGGGCGACGACCGCGTCCGCGCCGTGGCCTTCGACACCACCGACGGCCTCGCCCGCGGCGCCGAGGTGATCGACACCGGCGCGCCGATCTCCGTGCCGGTGGGCGAGCGCACGCTCGGCCGCATCTTCAACGTGCTCGGCGACGCCATCGATGAGGGCGGCGACCTGGGCGAGGGCGACGCATGGCCGATCCACCGGCCCGCGCCTGCGTTCGACCAGCTGAGCCCCACCGACGAGATCTTCGAGACCGGCATCAAGGTCGTGGACCTCCTCGCTCCGTACGTGAAGGGCGGCAAGGTGGGTCTGTTCGGCGGCGCCGGCGTGGGCAAGACCGTGCTCATCCAGGAGCTGATCAACAACATCGCCCAGGAGCACGGTGGCCTTTCGGTGTTCGCCGGCGTGGGTGAGCGCACCCGCGAGGGCAACGACCTCTGGCGGGAGATGAAGGAGAGCGGGGTCATCGACAAGACCGCGCTCGTGTACGGCCAGATGAACGAGCCGCCGGGTGCGCGTCTGCGCGTCGCGCTGTCGGGTCTGACGATGGCCGAGTACTTCCGCGACCAGGCCGGTCAGGATGTGCTGCTCTTCATCGACAACATCTTCCGGTTCACGCAGGCCGGTTCCGAGGTGTCGGCACTCCTCGGCCGCATGCCGTCGGCCGTGGGATACCAGCCCACCCTGCAGGGTGAGATGGGTGCCCTCCAGGAGCGCATCACCTCCACCCAGAAGGGCTCGGTCACCTCGGTGCAGGCCATCTACGTGCCGGCCGACGACCTCACCGACCCGGCGCCCGCCGCCTCGTTCGCGCACCTCGACGCCACCACGGTGCTGAACCGCGCGATCTCGGAGAAGGGCATCTACCCGGCCGTGGACCCGCTGGACTCCACCAGCCGCATCCTCTCCATCGAGGGCGTGGGCGAGGAGCACTACACGGTCGCCACGCGCGTCCAGGAGATCCTGCAGACCTACAAGGACCTCCAGGACATCATCGCGATCCTCGGTGTGGACGAGCTCACCGACGAGCAGAAGCTCTCGGTGTCGCGCGCCCGCAGGATCGAGCGCTTCCTGTCGCAGCCGTTCACCGTGGCCGAGATCTTCACCGGCGCCCCCGGCAAGTACGTGCCGCTGGCCGAGACGATCCGGGGCTTCAAGGAGATCGTCGAGGGCAAGCACGACGACCTGCCCGAGGAGGCCTTCTACATGGTCGGCGGCATCGATGAGGCGATCGCCAAGGCCGAGAAGCTGGCGGCACGGTGAGCACGGCCCTCGGACAGGAGCGCAGGCGGCTCGCCGTGCGTCTGCTGACGCCCGAGGGTGCCGTCTTCGACGACGTGGCCTACATGGTCATCGCCCCGAGCGTCCAGGGCGAGGTGGGCATCCTGCCTCGTCACGCGCCGTTCATCGCGCAGCTCCAGACCGGCAACGTGCGCATCACGCGCGTCGATGACGACTCCTCGGAGATCTACGCAACCACCGGCGGCTACGTGTCGGTGGAGGAGGACCGGGTGCTGATCCTGGTCGAGCAGGCCGAGCACGCCGGCCAGATCGACCTGGAGCGGGCTCAGGCCGCACTGGCCCGCGCCGAGCAGGCGCTGGCCGAGGCGGGCGACGACGAGGTGGCCCAGGTGGCCGCCGAGAGCGCGCGCCGGCGGGCCGAGAACCGGCTGAGGGTCGCGGACCGAGTTCGTTGATCCCGGGTGCCCGCCGTCGCCGAGTGCGGCGGCGGGCGCGCCGTGACATTCCGCCGGGCATGCAGGAGACCCCGGCGTGATCCCCGCGGTGCTGCGCAACCGCGACTTCCGCGCGGTGTGGCTCGCAAGCCTGGCGTCCAACGCCGGCTCGTGGCTGCAGATCATCGCGTCCGGCTGGCTGCTGCTGGAACTCACGGGCAGCCCGGCCGCGGTGGGCGCGCTGGCGCTGGTGACACGGGCGCCCTCCTTCTTCCTGTCGCCGTACGCGGGCCAGCTGGCCGACCGGTTCGACCGGCGGCGCGTGGGGATGTGGACATTCCTGATGCAGGCGGTGGGCGCCGGCGTGCTGGCGGTGCTCGCGGGCACCGGCCACGCGGGCGTGCCGGCGCTGTACGCCTTCAACTTCGTGGTGGGGTGCGGCTTCGCGCTGGGCCTACCGGCGATGCTGGCGCTCATCCCGGCTTTGGTGGAGCGCTCCCGGCTCTCTCAGGCGGTGAGTCTGAACGCCGCCGGCATCAACGTGGCGCGCCTGGTGGGTCCCGCGGTGGGCGGTGGCGTCCTCGCCGTCTTCGGGGCCACCGCGTGCTTCTCGCTCAACGCCGTCTCGTTCCTGGCGCTGGTGTGGGTGCTGTGGCGGCTCCCGGAGAACCGTGCGGCGGCCACCACGGCCGGGCGCCGAGCGCCGATGCGCGAGGCGCTGGCCTACGCCCGGCGGGACCCGGCGATGCGCAGGCTGCTGGTGGGCATGGCGGTGTTCACAGCCCTGGCCTCACCGGTGCAGGAGCTGGCGCCCGTCGTCGCCGATCGCATCGACACCGGTCCCGTGGGGCTGGGGCTCCTGCTGGGGGCGATGGGTGGCGGGGCGTTGGTGGGCGCGTGGCTGCTGGAGCGCCTGGGTGCCCGGGGGCTGCCGCGCCACATCGCGCTGCCGGCCGCGACGGTGATCTTCGCGGCGGGGGCTATCGGGGTGGCGGTGGCGCCGTGGCTCTGGCTGGCGATGGTCGCGATGGCGGGGGCCGGGGCGTTCTGGATCTGGATGTTCGCCGGCACGAACACCGCGATCCAGCTCCGCGCGCCGGCGCCGCTGCTGGGGCGGATGCTCGGGCTCTACCAACTGGCGGTGGTCGGTCCCATCGCCGTGGGATCAACCCTGGTGGGCCTGGCCGCGGAGGGTGTGGGGATCATGCTCGCCCTGTCGGCCGCCGCGGCGTTGCTGGCCGCCTACGGCATCTGGAGCCTGCGCCACCCCGTTCCCGAGATCGACGTGGTGCGCACGCCGTAGCCTCAGCGGATGAAGGCGCCGATGCGGTCCAGCAATGGGGCGGGCATGCGCCCATCGGCCACCCGCAGCGTGTGGCCCAGGCCCGCGGCCCTGACGGTGGTGGTCGGCAGATCGCGGGCGGCGCGCGCCGTGGCCAGGCGCGCGAGGTTCGCCGGCGGCACCACGCTGTCACGGGTGCCGTGCACGGCCAGAAGCGGCGCCCGTACGCGCACCGCATCGGCGCGCGGATCGCGTCGCAGCGTCGCCCGAGTGGCGGCCAGGCCCACCATGCGCTCCAACATCGACTGCACCGGGCCGGCCGCGCGGGGGAACAGGCCCAGGGCCTGTCCAGGGCTGGCCAGCGTCACCACCCGCGCCACAGGGGC
>JBIQJW010000063.1:0-11203 GCA_044507145.1 Actinomycetota bacterium | reverse complement strand
GTGCCCGCCAACAGGACGCTCAAGCGCACGATCACGCTCACCCGAGCACAGATCGGAGGCGTGAGGGCGAAGACCGTCCAGCTGCGGATCGTGCTCACCCGAACCGCGAAGGCACGGGCATCGATCGGCAAGACCCGCACCCTGCGCGTCCCCGCGGCCAAGAAGGCGCCTGCCCGCAGGTAGACCCTTTGTGGTGACGGTCGGGGCTTGGTGTGCGCCCCGACCGTCAGCACAGCTCCCGAGGGAAGGGCACCAACCTCCCGACCATCAGCGCGGTTCGCATGCGTCCCCTTTCAGTGGCTGATCAGGAAACCACGATGTCTGGGACTGGCTATTGGTGGCCCGCTGCGCAGGTCAGTGGTGACAGCGCGCCCGTTCGTCGCGAGATCCCGGTTCCCTCTCCTCGCATCCCGAGGCCTTCGGTAGTCAGGCGTTCGGCGCCGGCGCGGCCGGGCCGTCCGACGGCCGCTACGCTGGCGCGGTGAGCCACGATCCCCGAGCCCTCGCGGCCCTGCTCGCCGACGCGCGCCACGCCATCGTCCTCACCGGCGCCGGCGTGTCGACCGAGAGCGGCATCCCCGACTTCCGCTCGGCCGGCGGCATCTGGGAGAAGTACGACCCGACGGTGGTGGGCTCGCTGTCCACCTTCCTGTCGCAGCCCGAGCTGTTCTGGGAGTTCCACCGCCCGCGCATCGACATGCTGGCCGACGTCCGGCCGAACCCGGCGCACATCGCGGTGGCGGAGCTGGAACGGCGCGGCATCGTCAAAGCCGTGATCACGCAGAACATCGACCGGCTGCACACGAAGGCCGGCAGCACCGAGGTGATCGAGGTGCACGGCTCGCTGGATCGCGGCGTCTGCCTGCGATGCGAGACCCGCATCTCGCTGGACGAGCTGGTGGCCCGGGCCGACGCCGCCGACGACGGCGTGCCCCGCTGCGCGTGCGGGTTCCAGATGAAGACCGGTGTGGTCCAGTTCGGCGAGCCGCTGCCGACCGCGGCGATCGAGGCCGCGCACGACCACGCACTTCGGGCCGACGTGATCCTGGTGGTGGGCAGCACCCTGCTGGTCGAGCCCGTCAGCCGGCTGCCGCAGGTGGTCCTGGACGGAGGCGGGCGGCTGGCGATCCTCACCGAGAGCGAGACTCCCTACGACGACGCGGCCGTCGTGCGGCTGCACGGCCGCGCCGGCGTGCAGCTCACCGAGGTGCTGGAGGCGCTCCCCGCCTGACCGCGTGTGGTGGCGTCAGGCCCGGTCGGCCCGGCGCGGGGTCTCCCAGCGATTCTCGTCGGCCCGCGGCGGCGCCGGCGTGTCGTCATCCAGCCGCGCATCCAGCCAGCCCACCACCGCCTCGATGAGCGGTTCGTCCTGACCGGCGAATACGTGGTCGGCGCCCGGGATGATCTCGTGGAGCACGCTGGGACACCCGCCCTGGCGCGCGAGCTGCTCCAGTTGCGCCCCCTCGTGCTCGTGCACCAGCTCGTCCTCGCCGGCCTGGATGATGGCCAGCGGGACGCTCACGTCGCCCACCTGCAGGCGGGAGATCGCGTGGTCGGCCTCGGGGCCGCGCGCGAACCACCATGTCCGGTATGTCCACACCTCCGAGTGCAGCGGGCGCTCGCCGAATCCCCGGGCGCGTCGCACCTGGAAGATGCGATCGCGGTCGGGCGACTCGAAGTTGGGCGCCAAGGCGGTCCGCACCCGCTCGCTCACCTCCTCGTACCCCGGGTCGGCGCCGAAGTGGCGCCAGCGCAGGCGCAGGGCGTCCGGCAGCGACGCCGGGTGCGCGACCGTGCACACGCCCACCACGTCCGCGGGCTGCCGGGTGACGAAGTGGTGCACCACCATCGTGGAACCCATCGAGAACCCCAGGACGACGATGCGCGAGAAGCCGCGCCGGCGCAGCACCGCCAGCGCCGCCTCGATGTCCAGCGGCGTGCGGTGCATCAGCCCGCCGCCGAAGATGACCCCGTAGTTCGCCATACGCGTGTTGGCCGACAGGACCGTGTAGCCGGCGTTCGCCAGGCCGAAGGAGATCCGCCGCGGGACACCGGTGAGGTAGTTGCCCACCGAGCCGTGGATCACCAGCACGCCCAGGCGCCGGCGGTGCGGGTTGCCCTCCCGCGGGCGGAAGATCATGCCGTCCCAGGTGTGGTTGTCCTCGGTCCTGGTGTTGACCAGGTCGATCTCCAGCCGGCGGTCGTGGCTGCCGAACCGCGGCCGGCGCGGCCCGGTGGTGCGCGGCACGAACCAGGAGGAGGTCATGCCGCGCGCCCCGGGGTCATGCGCGCCTGCGCAGCCAGGGGATCACCGCGTCCCGGGTCTCGATCTCGTGGCCGGCGAACGAATGGTCGGCCCCCTCGATCGTCGCGACGGTGACATCGGGGTTGCCGGCCTCCTTGGCCACGTGGGCCAGGTCGAAGGCCTCGTGGTGGTACACCACCTGGTCGGCGGTGCCCTGCACCAGCAGCACCGGGGCCCACACCTGGCCGATCTGCAGGTGCGCCTTGGCGGAGGTCGCCTTCGGCCCCCGCGAGTGCCACCAGGTGCGGTAGGTGTAGACCTCGCTGTGAGAGGGCCGGGTGGAGGATCCGCGGCTCTGCTCGACGATCACCAGCCGGTCGCGCTCGGGGTCGTCGGGGGCGTCGCCCAGCGCGGCGTGCACGGTCTCGGTGAGGTCCCGGTAGTCGGGTATGGCGCCGAAGTGGCGCGCACGACGCTCCATCGACTCGGGCAGCCCCCACGGGTTCCCCAGGCACACCAGGCCACGCAGTTCCGGCACGTGGTGCGTGGCGGCATAACGGGTGGCGAGGGTCGCGCCGCTGGAGTAACCGGAGACGATGAGGGTGTCGAAGCCCTCCGAGCGCAACCACTGCACCGCAGCGTCGACATCGCGGATCGCCTCCTCGAAGATGGCCTGGCCGAACAACTGGCCCACGTTGGCCATGCGCGTCTCCAGCACCAGCACCGGGAACCCGGCGCGGGCGAGCGGCGCGGGGTAGAACCGCAGCGTCCCCACCAGGAAGTTGCCCATGATCCCGTGGATGTGGACGATCGCGGTGCGCCTGCCGGTGGCGCGCTGGCGCACGCGCAGCGCCCGCTCGTCGATCTTGAACAGCGCGTCGTGCTCCTGGCCATCGGCCGCCGTGAGCGTGACGAGCTGACGCACGACGGCCACCGGCTAGGCCCCCGGCGCCGGTGTCGTGGCCGCCTCGGGATCGACGACGCGCACGTCGCCCAGGGGCATCTGCAGGAACCGGCCGCCGGTCTCCCGGAAGGCGTCCGGATCACCGCTGCAGGCGAAGCGGTAGCCGCCCTCCGGGCCGGGGGGTCGCAGCAGCCCCTTGCGCTCCAGCGACTCGGCCACCTCGCGCGCCAGCGTCTCGCCGCTCTTGATCAGAGTCACCCCCGGGAGGCTTCGGCGCAGCAGGCGCTCCACCATGGGGTAGTGGGTGCAGCCGAGGATGACGGTGTCCACCTGCGCGCTGATGAGCGGCGCGGTGTACTCGCGCACCATGTCCACGATCGACTGGTCGATGGCCTCGCCGCTCTGGATCGCGGGCGCCAGGCGCGGACACTCCACGCTGGTGACCACCACGCCGGCGTCGTGCGCCTCGATCATCCGCCTGTACGAGTCCGAGCGCACCGTCGCGGTGGTGGCCAGCAACCCGACACGGCGGTTGCGCGTCGCCTGCACGGCCGCGTGCGCCTCGGGGGTCATCACACCGATCAGCGGCGTGGAGACATGCTGCTGCAGCCAGGGGAGCACGGCGGCCGTGGCCGTGTTGCACGCGACCACGATGAGCTTGACGCCCTCGCCGATGAGCCAATCAGCGATGGCCAGCGCGCGCCGGCGCAGTTCATCCACGGTCTTTTCGCCGTACGGGAAGAAGGCGGTGTCGCCGAAGTAGACGAAGTCCTCGGCCGGGAGGGTGGCCAGGAGCTCGTCCAGCACCGTGAGGCCGCCCACCCCGGAATCGAAGACGCCGATGGCGTGCTCGGCCGGCGATGGCGTGGCGGGCAGGGGCATCCCGGGAGAATAGCCAGCGCACGAGCGGGAGCCGGGTGCGCGCGGCGTACGTATCGTCGCGCGACAATCTGTATCAGCAGGCTCGTATGTTTTCAATCAGTAATGTTGATGCGTCGGCGAATGCGGATCCCGCACCGGGAGCGGCAACATCCGCCCCGCGGGCGGTGCTAGCCTCACGCGCATGCCGACCACACCGCCCGCCCCATCCAACCTCCCCTCCGTCGCCCCCCAGCAGTTCCGCGACGCGCTCGCACGCTGGGCGAGCGGGGTCACCATCGTCACCGCACGCACCGAGGACGAACCCATCGGCATGACCGCCGCATCGTTCTCGTCGCTGTCGCTGGACCCGCCCCTGATCCTCCTATGCATCGCGCACAGCGCGCGCTCGCACGATCCGCTCACCGAGGCGGCCGGCTTCGCGGTGCACATCCTGGGGCGCGGGCAGGATGAGATGTCGGCGACGTTCGCCACCGCGGGTGCCGACAAGTTCGCGCAGTACCCCGACGAGCGCGGCGCCTTCGACGCCCCGCTGCTGCCGTACGGCGTCGCCCGCCTCCAGTGCGAGCGTCATGCGCTGCTCGACGGCGGGGACCACACGATCCTGGTCGGCCGCGTCCTCCACGTCGAACTCTCGGGCACCGACCCCCTCGTGTACTGCAACCGGACCTACCACCGGCTGGACGGATAGCCGGACCCCGGCGGCGCGCCCGGTGATCGCCGGCGCGCGTCGCCGGGCGGCGCGCTCGGGCAGAATCGGCGCCACGGGCGCGTAGCTCAGCGGTTAGAGCAGGAGACTCATAATCTCTTGGTCCCAGGTTCGAATCCTGGCGCGCCCATGCGACCGCCCCGGGGCGCCGCCGGGCCGTCTCCTGCACGTGGGAACACAAGTTGCCATGCGCACATGTGTCAGAACCGTTTCGCTCAGCGGATCCCCCGAGACGCTCCGGCCGCGGATCCCCCGCACGAGCGGGGATCGCGCGATCTTTGTGCCGTACGGCACGAACTTTGAGCCCTCCGGCGACGGCGAATAATCGGAAATCCGACTACCGCCCCGACGGCCGCCCGACGGGCATACACTCCGCCGGGCAATGGTGTTGTTCAGCGCACGCGCATCTGTTCGCGGTCGGCAGACCGCCCGAGCCGTCACCGGCTCACACCCGGGGCGCCGCACGGCGTCGCACCCGGGCGTATGCGCCTGAGCGGACCGCACCGTCCGCACGAGGTCACGCGCCGAACCACCGGCGCGGGCGCAGCTGTTTCTCAGTGGCCCGAGCCGGGCAAGAAAGGACGCAGCATGGGGCAGTTTGAGGTCGAGATCGAGAAGGTCCGCGAGTTCCAGAACGGCGATCGTTTCGCCGGGGTCACGCGGGTGTTCACGCCTCGTCAGGTCGCCGAACAGCGCGGCACCGTTGAGACCGACTACACGGTCGCCCGCAACGCGGCGACGGAGTTCTACGCCCTGCTGCGCGAGAAGTTCGCGGCGGGTGAGTCCATCACGAGCTTCGGACCGTATTCGCCGGGCCAGGCCGTGCAGATGAAGCGCGCCGGCATCCAGGGCATCTACCTGGGTGGCTGGGCCACGTCCGCGAAGGGCTCCAAGGACGAGGATCCGGGTCCGGACCTCGCCAGCTACCCCCTGAGCCAGGTGCCCGATGAGGCCGCCGGCCTGGTGCGCGCACTGCTCACGGCCGACCGCAAGCAGCAGTTCCACCGCGCGCGGATGACCCAGGAGGAGCGCGACGCCACTCCTGAGGTCGACTACCGCCCCTTCCTCATCTGTGACGCCGACACCGGTCACGGTGGCGACGGCCACGTGCGCAACCTGGTGCGCCGCTTCGTCGAGGTCGGCGTCCCCGGCTACCACATCGAGGACCAGAAGCCCGGCGTGAAGAAGTGCGGTCACCAGGGCGGCAAGGTCCTGGTCTCCTCCAGCGAGCAGATCTCCCGCCTCTCGGCGGCCCGTCTGCAGCTCGACATCATGGGTGTCCCGGGCATCATCGTGGCCCGCACCGACGCCGAGGCCGCGAACCTGCTCGACAACGCGACCGACGAGCGCGACCAGCCGTTCATCCTGGGCGCCACCAAGCGCGGCATCCCGTCGTACAAGGCCGGCTTCCTCGCCCTGCTGCGGCGCTTCCACAGCGCCGGCGTCGAGGAGATCAACGGCTTCAAGATGTACTCCCTCTCGGATGAGGAGTACGCCGCGGCCGACGCGTGGCTGGACAAGACGCCGGTCGCCGCCGCCATCGACGAGGCCGTCGCCGCGTTCAAGTCGGGTGCCATCGCCGCCTCCGAGGACGCGCTGGACCAGGCCGCCAACGTCTTCGTGGCGCAGTGGTCCGAGGCCGCCGGCCTGAAGACCCTCGGCCACGCGATCGCCGACACCATCACGTTCCGCACCGAGGAGGGTGCCGAGGTCGGCATCACCCGCGACGAGTGGCTCGAGTTCGCCTCGAACAACGGCCACTACAACGTGCGCGCCAAGGCGCAGGAGCTGGGCGTGGACGTCGTCTGGGACGCCGAGCTGGCCCAGACCCCCGAGGGCTACTACCAGGTCCAGGGCGGCATCCCGTACGCCATCGCCAAGTCGCTGGCGGCGGCGCCGTTCGCCGACCTGCTCTGGATGGAGACCAAGACGGCCGACCTGGCCGACGCCAAGGAGTTCGCGGACGCGATCCACGCGGTCTTCCCCGACCAGATGCTGGCCTACAACCTCTCCCCCTCGTTCAACTGGGACACCACCGGGATGAACGACGAGGAGATGCGCAACTTCCCGAAGGAGCTCGGGAAGATGGGCTTCGTGTTCAACTTCATGACCTACGCCGGTCACCAGATCGACGGCCTGGTCTCGGAGGAGTTCACGACCGCCCTGCAGGAGGACGGGATGCTGGCCCTGGCCCGCCTCCAGCGCAAGCTGCGCCTGCTCGAGTCGCCCTACCGCACCCCGCAGACCCTGGTGGGCGGCCCGCGCGCCGACGCCGGCCTGCAGGCCGCGTGGGGCCAGACGGCCACCACGAAGGCCATGGGCGAGGGCTCCACGCAGAGCCAGCACCTGGTCCAGACCGAGGTCCCGCCGAAGGTGCTCGCCGGCTGGCTCGGCGAGTGGAAGGCCGCGCACGGCATCGCGAAGGACGTCCGCGTCCAGCTGCGCCCGCACACGGCCGGCACGGACCTGCTCGAGCTGAGCGTGCTCGACGGCGACGGCGAGAAGCTCGCCAACATCGTCTTCGCGACGCTGCAGGACCGCCGCGGCAACTCGATCCTGTCGGTGCGTGACCAGAACACGTTCGACCAGTCGCTGCGCCGCAAGCGTCTCGGCACGCTGCTGCACCTGTTCCTCATCCACCGGTACGGCCCCTCGGCCATCCACTACCTCACCCCGACCGAGGACAACCACCGCCAGAGCGAGGCCTTCTCGCGCCGCGGGATCTTCTCGTCGGTCACGGAAGAGGTCGGCGAGATCATCGTCGCGGATGTGAACGGGGAGACCGTCGCGAAGCTCGTCGCGACCGACAGCCCGGAGCGTGCGACGCTCATCGCCAACGGCTGATCCGCTCTCGCGGCATCGTGGTACCGGAGGGCCGCCCATCGGGCGGCCCTCCGTCGTTGTGGGGCGGCCCGACGGTGTGGCGGAGCGCCGCGCCCGGTGACGCCACCGCGTGGCCTCCGGCCGAGCCGGTCCGTAACCTCTGCGCGATGCGCCGCCTCCTCGTCGTCTCCGCCGCCCTCCTGGCGTCGCTCGGTGCCGGTGCGGCCGGCGCCGGCGCCACGCCGGTGTCGTTCCTGCAGGGGGAGCAGCTGGTCACCGTCGAGCGCCCCCGCGCCACCACCGTGCAGGCGGCGCTGCTGGCGCTCACCCGCGGCCCCACGGCCGCCGAGCGCCGGCGCGGCATCCGCAACCGCGTGCTGCGCGGCACCCCGGTGCGCTCTGTCACGGTCACCGGCGGCGTCGCGACCGTCGATTTCGGCACCAAGCTGGTACGCGGCGACGACCCGGCCGTGCTGCTGGCACGCCTCGGCCAGGTGGTCGGCACCGCCACCGCCGTCCCGGGCGTCCGCTCGGTGCGGGTCCGCATCCTGGGCGGCACGCCGATGGGCCTGTTCCCCGGCGTCGACGCGCGCGTGCCGCTGACGATGCGCACGCTGCGCACCCCGGACCACCCGGTTCCCGTCACCCCGGACGAGCCCGTGGCGCCGCCCGCGGACGACACGCGGGTGCTCCAGCAGCGGCTCGCCGATCTCGGCTATCTGGCGCCCTCGGGCGTGGACGGCCGCGGCGGGCCGGCGACCACCGCCGCCATCATCGCCTTCCAGAAGTGGCAGCGCCTGGCCCGCGACGGCCAGGCGGGCCCGCAGACGCGCGCGGCGCTGGCCGGCGCGACGCGCCCCACGCCGGTCAGCGCCGGATCGCGCGGCCGGCGTCTGGAGATCCTGTTGGACCGCCAGGTGGTGCTGGCGATCGAGAACGGCGTGGTGGTGCGGACGATCCACGCGTCGACCGGTGCGGCGGCCACGCCCACGACCACCGGCAGCTTCAGCGTGTACGGGAAGTTCCAGCGCTGGTGGTCGGTGCCGTTCCGCACCTGGCTGCCGTGGTCGGTCGCCTTCGTGGGCGGCATCGCGCTGCACGAGTATCCCGACGTGCCCGTGGTGCCGGCGTCTCACGGCTGCGTCCGCCTCACCCCCGGCGATGCCCGCTGGGTCTACGACTTCTCGTCCGTCGGGACGCCGGTGCGCGTCCTCGCCACCTCATGAGGGCGGCCGTCGCCGTCACCGCCGCGCTCATCGCGCTCGGCACCGCCGCCGGCGCGGGCGCGCAGACCGCACCGGAGCCGGACGCCGTACCGGCGACGATCGTCCCGGGCGTGCTGAGCGTGGGTGTGAACCTGCCCACCCAGGGCTTCCAGGTGGGGTCGGTGATCGGCAGCAGCGTGGTCTACGCCCGCGGGTTCGAGATCGAGCTGGCGCGCTCGATGGCGCGCCGCATGGGCCTGTCCGGCGTGCGATTCGTCCATGAACCCACCTTCGCCCGGGTGGTGGCCCCGGGTGCGAAGCGGTGGGATGTGGCACTGGCGCAGGTCACCGTCACCGCGGGGCGGCGCCGGGCCGCGGCGCTGAGCGTGCCCTACTTCACATCCGACCAGGGCGTGCTGCTGCGCCGGGGGCTCCCGTCGCCGGCGAACGCCACGCTCGCCGAGCTGGCGCCCCTGCGGCTGTGCGCGATGCGCGCGTCGACCGGTGCGGCGACCATCCGCACCCGCGTCCGGCCGGCCGCGGCGGCGACCCTCTACGCCGACCAGACGCGCATGATGCTGGCCCTGCAGGCCGGGCGCTGTGACGCGGTGGTGCACGACGCAGCGATCCTGTCGGTGCAGGCCGCCGCCACCCCCGAGCGCTACGGGGACATGGCGGGCGCGATCCCCACCGGCGAGCGGTATGCCGTCGTCCTGCCTCGCACCAGCGCCAACCTCGTCCCGGTGAACCGCGCCGTCAACGCCCTGCGGCGCGACGGCACCATCGACGCGCTCAGTGCCCGCTGGTTGCGGCTCCCGCCGGACCAGCTGCGTCCCCTGGGGTAGCCGCATCCCAGGCGGGCACGCCGCGGCGCCGGCGGGCTGCGCATCCCCCGGGGGACGGGTGGCTCGTTTCCGGGTGACGACCGGTCTTCGAAGGCCGGTTTCCGCGCTTGCGCATCACCGAAATGCGCCCCGTCTGTTAGGGTCGCCGAATGCAGAATGTGAGGAGCGGCACCGAGGAAGGCTTCCCCGAGTTCGGCGCGCGCGCCCGTGTGTGGCGACGTTTCGAGGACGCCTTCACCTGTTGGTTGGAGACCCCGGAGGGGCGCTTCGCCCAGTGGCGTGCGCTGCGTGCCCTGACATGCGGCGTCACCATCGAGCGGATCCGCGCCGACGTCGAGGGGCCCGCGGACGCGGCCGACATGGCCTTGCCAGACGCCGGAGAGCGCTCGCACTGAACACGATCCGCCCGGGGTGAGCGGCGGCCGCCGGGCCGCGGGGGCTCACCCGGGCGCGGCCGTCAGTTCGACCGCGCGGTGCAGAGCGCGCAGCGGCCCCGGATCACCATGTGGGAGTCGGCCGGGGTGAACCCCAGCCGCCGCGCCTCCTCACGGAGCGGCGCATCATCCACCGGACCGTCAACGTCGGCGATGGCTCCGCACACGCTGCAGATCAGATGGTGGTGTGCATCGGTGCGCGGGTCGTAGACGGCCGCACCGTCCCCCGGAACCCGCCGCACGAACCCCATGTCCTCGAGCAGGTCGAGGGTGGAATAGACCGTGGGCAGTGACACCCCGGGCAACCGGCGGGCCACCTCGCCGAACACCTGCTCGGCGCTGGCGTGCCGCCCGAAATCGCGCAGGGCCGCCGCGATCGCCAGCCGCTGCGGCGTGACACGCTGTCCGCGAGCACGGAGCGCGGTGGTGAGGGTAGGGTCATCGGGAATCGCCATGCGCCACATGGTAGCGCAACTCTTAGGCTTTCCTAAGTGATGCGTTCTTTTAAGCCAGTTGCTATAGTGCCGAGTACCCCCGAACGAGGAGCAGCCCAAATGGCCACCACGAGCCGAACCGCCGCCGGGATCCTCTCGGACGCGCAGTCCGCCAAGCGCGCGGAGATCGTCGAACTCCTGCGCCAGGCGTACTGGATGGAGATGGAAACCGTCATGAACTACCTCGCCAACGCCGCGCACCTGGACGGTGTGCGCGCCGAGGAGGTCGCGGAGGCACTCAGCGCCGACGTCACCGAGGAACTCGGCCACGCCCGCCAGTTCGCCGACCGGATCAAGGAGCTCTACGGGACGCCCCCGGGCTCGACCGAGTTCTCGGCCGACCAGGCGTTCCTCCAGCCGCCCGACGACCCCGCCGACGTGGTCACGGTCATCAAGGGCGTCATCGAGGCCGAGGCCGGGGCCATCGAGCACTACCTGCGCATCATCGAGGCGTGCGACGGCGTCGACTGGGCCACGCAGGACATGGTGATCGCCATCCTCAAGGACGAGGAGGGCCACATGCGCCAGTTCGAGCGGTACCTGGCCGAGTACCGCTAGCGCCGGGTGCGGGGCGCGTCGCCGGCCGGCGACGCGCCCCGCTCCTCACGCGGTGGCCGGATCCGCCTGGGCGTCGTCGTCCAGGTGGCCGGCACGCGTCGCCCACC
>JBIQJW010000062.1:9613-11252 GCA_044507145.1 Actinomycetota bacterium | reverse complement strand
TCGGGCCCCACCCCGCCGCCGCTGTGGCTGGCCGCCCACCGCCCGCGCGGCCTCGCCCTGACCGGCCGGCTGGGCGATGGCTGGATGCCGCTGGCCACCACCCCCGAGGACTACCGCGCCGGCCTCGCGGCGATCGACGCCGCCGCCACCGCGGCCGGCCGGGCCCCGCAGGACATCGCCCGCGGGCTGTACGTGCGGGTGGTCCTGGCCGACGACGCCGACGCCGCTCGGCGCATCATCGACGGGTCGCTGCTGATGCGCTTCATCGCATTGACGCGCCCGGCCGAGCGCTACGAGGCGTACGGCGCCGAGCACCCCATCGGGCCCGGATCGGCGGGCATCACGGACTTCCTGCCCACGCGCCGGTCGCGCGAGGAGGCCCTGGCGCTGGCGCGGCGCGTGCCGGATGCCGTGGTGCGCGACACCGTCGTGCACGGCAGCCCCGACGACGTCGCGGCAGCCCTGGAGCGGTTCGTCGCGGCCGGCGCACGCCATATCCAGGTGGTGAACATGACCCCGCTGGCCGATCCCTCGAGGCTCGCCGCCAGCGAGGAGATGCTCGGAGCGGTGGTCGCGCGCGTGCGCGCCGCCGGCCCCGCGGCCTGACGATGCGACGCCCGCACGCGGGAGCATCCGCGGCGGTGGCCGTGGCACTCGTCCTCGTCGGCGCGAGTTCCTCGGCCGCCGCGGCGGCGCGGACCGCGACGCTCTCGGGCTGGGCCGCCCAGACGGCCGCACTGTCGGGACCGGCGCTCCTGGTGTCCGAGACCGCCCCGGTGCGCGTGAACCCGGCCGCGATCCCCGGTTCGCCCGCGGGCGAGGGCGCCTTCACCTACTACCGCGCCGAGACCCACCGCGTCGAGCTCACCCGCACGCGCCTGCGGTTCACCGGCACCCCGTCGGCGGTCGTCTCGGTGCGCACCAGTATCGGGGCGATGCGCCCGGGCGTCCTCAGCCCCGCCGGCGCCGGGCGGTTCGTGATGGCGCCGGTGACGCCGGCGTTCGCCACGCCGGTGACATGGTGCTGCACCGACGGCGTGTCCGTGGTGACCGAGAGCCGCAGCGAGCCGGGGGCGCCGCGCGTGCTGGCCGCCGCGGCCGGCGCGGGCGACCGGGTGCGGATGCTGCTGGCCACGCCGGCCGGCACGATGCTGGCCGGCGTCGACCCGATGGGCCTCGGCGTGAACCGCACCGACGCACCGGTGCCGGTCGCCACCACCGCCGCCCTGGCCGCGATGGCCCCGGACTCCCTCAGTTGGGTCGACCCGGCGGCGCCCTCCACGCTGCAGATCGCGCCGCTGGGCGACGGCGGGATCGGCGCGCCGCGCGGCGTGCGCCTCCCTGGGCCGGCCGTGCGGGTGTGGGCGGCGGCGGGCATCAGCGCCGTGGCGGTGCGAGCGGGCGGGCGGGTGCGGGTGGTGCGCGTGGACGGCACGCGCACGCGCGCCCGGGTGGTGTGGAACGGCCGGCGCGTGCCGCCGCTGGCGGTGGGACGCGGCACGGTGGCCCTGGCCGACGGCCGGCGGGTGCTGGCCGCCCGGACCGGAAGGGCGCTGCGCCCGGTGGCGCGCGCCGGCGGGCTGGTGACGGCGGTGGCCGCCGACGGGGACCGGGTGGCGTGGCTCACCCGGGCGACGCG
>JBIQJW010000062.1:0-9603 GCA_044507145.1 Actinomycetota bacterium | reverse complement strand
GGTGACGGTGGCGCGCGTGGCGGCGACGCCGCGATGATGCGCCGCCTGCTCGCATCGGCCGCGGTGCTGGTGGCCGGCGTCGTGGCGATGCTCGCCCCGGGTGTGGCCGGCGCGGCCCCGGCCCTGGGAGTGCAGGACGACGAGATCGTGAACGTCCGCGGCGCGGCCCTGGAGGCGCGGCTGGACGCCATCGCCGCCACCGGCACCCGGGTGACGCGCGTCGATGTGCTGTGGCGCGAGGTCGCGCCGAGACGGCCGGCGAACCCGCGCGACCCCGGCGACCCGGCCTACGACTGGAGCCGCTACGACCAGATGGTGCGCGGGTTCGCCGAGCGCGGGATCGCCGTGATCATGGACTACTACCGAACGCCGGCGTGGGCATCGCGCAGCGGGCGCCCCAGCGCCGCGCCGCGGCCGGCCGATGCGGCCCGCTTCGCCGGCGCGATCGCGCGCCGGTACTCCGGGTCGTACGCGCCGCCCGGGCAGACGCCGCTGCCGGAGGTGCGCCGCATCGAGGTGTGGAACGAGCCGAACATGCCCACCTTCTGGACGCCGCAGTGCCGCGCGGCCCGTGGCGGCGCCGTTCCGGTGTCACCGCGCGTGTACGCCGCGCTGCTGGCCGCCGCGTACCGCGAGATCAAGGCCGCGAACCCACGCGCGATCGTGATCGGCGGGGTGGTGGGGCCGGCCGGGCGCACCCCGCGCGCCTGCCCGGCCGATGGGGCCACCGGCACCGGCGCCCAGGACTTCACGCGCCTCGTCGCCCGTGAGCGCCCGCCGATCGACGCCTGGAGCCTGCACCTGTACCCGATCGGCTCACCGCTCAAGGCCGTGTTCGACCCGTCGTTCGCCACCGTGCCGCGGGTGTTCCCGCACGTGGATAAACTGCGCGCCGGTGCGCCCGTCTACGTCACCGAAACCGGGTATCACACCTCCTACAGCCGCTTTCACAGCTACTTCGTGAGCGAGGCCCAGCAGGCGATGTGGGTGGACGAGATGATGGTGGCGGCCCGGCGGATCCCGCGCATCGAGTTGGTGACCTGGTTCAACTTCCAGGACAATCCCCTGTGGACCGGGGGGCTGCTGCGCGGCGACGGATCGCGCAAGCCCTCGTACGACCGCTTCGTGGCGAACGCGCTCACGAACCCATCGCCGGAGGACTGGCTCCCATGAGCGACGAGACGCGACTGGACGAAGTCCAGGCCTACTACGACAACCTGGCCCCGCGCCTGGTGGCGGTGGAGAAGCGCAACTGGCATCTGCAGAGCCGGATGGCGATCATCCTCGAGACGATCGACCGGCACGCGAAGCCCGGCGGACGCGTCCTCGATGTGGGCTGCGGCACCGGTTTCCTGCTCGAGCAACTGGCGGCGCGCGGCTTCAGCGGAATGGGCATCGACCTGTCGCCGGAGTCGATCGCGCACACGCGCAAGCGGCTCGAGACCCTCGGGGTGAGCGACCGGCTCGACGCGCAGGTGGGCAGCGCGTACGAACCGCCCGAGGGCCCCTTCGACCTCATCACCCTCACCGATGTGCTGGAGCACCTGGAGGACCCGCGCGCATGCCTCGCCGCACTGCGTCCGCAGCTCGCGCCCGGCGGCCTGGTGGTCATCAACACGCCCAACCGGCGCAGCCTGCCGGGCGCCCGCCGCTGGCTGTCCGAGCACGGCGCGTCGTTCATCAAGGTGAGCCTGGCGCCGGTGGACAACTGGCAGACCTGGACCGACCTGGAGAGCCACGGCGCCTCGGTGGGCCTGGTGCCGATCACGCGGCGCGGCATCCACTTCCGGCCCAGCGGGAAGATCGGCTCCCAGATCGGGCGCATCTACCGCTTCTCGGGTCCGCGCAAGGCCGAGATCGCGTTGTCGCGCACCCCCGTCGGCCGCTTCGGTTTCTACATCTGCGTGGGGTTCCGGGCGATCTCATGAGCCGCGTCGGTGGTACCGGCGCGCGGCCGGCCGGCGCCGCGTGAGCACACCGCGGTCGTGGAGCCGCGATCGTGTGGTGAAGGGCGGCGTGCTGGCGACGATGCTGGCGCTGTTCGTGATGGCGCTGTTCATCTTCGTGCTGCCGTTCGCGTTCCCGACCCCGCCGCCCATCATCACCCGCTTCCAGGCCACCACCCTGTTCTCGCCCAACGGCGACGGTCGCCGGGATGTGGCCCGCGTGAACGTCCGCGTGCACGAGCCCAGCACGGTGCGACTGGAGATCCAGCGCGGCGGTGAGACCATCGCCACGCTCATCGACGGGCGGCGGCTGCCGCGCGGGTGGCACACGCAGACGTGGGACGGCACGGACGACGCCGGCCGGCGGGTGGCCGACGGGATGTACGCCATCAAGCTTCGCGCGGAGTCCGGCAGCAAGCGCTTCAACACGACGCGTTCGATCACCGTCGACACCGCCCCGCCGGCGCCGGCGGCGTTCCGCGTGGTGTCGGGCACGCTCGCGCAACCCGGCCCGGGCGAGTGCCGGGCCACCCTCACCTCCCACGACGCGGGTTCGGTGCTCTTCGAGGCCCTGCGTCCGGGGGGGACCCGTGTGCTGGCGCACCGCGGGCCGCGGCCGTTGCCGGCCGGCAAACCCGTGCGCTGGCGCTGGGGTGGCCGCGCGGACGACCGGCGCGAGCTTGCGCCCGGTCTGCACATCATCCGCGCGACGCTGTCGGATGCCGGACGCAACACCACGGTGCTGGAGCGCACCTGCTGGGTGGGCCGCTGGTCGGGCGCCGCCAGCCCCGCGGCGCCGGCACCGCGCACGCAGGTGGAGGTGACGCTGCGCACGCTCACGGGAGAGGCCGTGGATGACGCGGTCCCGGTGACCGCGGAGTTCCGCCGGCGCACCGGCACGCCGGGCCGCGACATGCGTCCACCGCTGGGCGCGCGCCTGGGTCCCCGCTACCGCGGTCCGGCCGGCGATATCGCGCTCACGACCCCCGCGGGCATCCGGCCGGACGCCCTGTGGCTGTCGGTGCGCGCGCAGGACGGCTCGGCGCAGGCCCTCATCGAGCTGGGAGCCGGCCGATGAGCGCGCTACGCGACGCCGGGGCCATCGTGGCCGCGGCCGGGGTGCTGGCGCTGCTGCTGCCCCCGGCGCAGATGCGACGCGGCGAGCTGGTGCGCGCCGCGGGCCTCGGCGGGGTGATCGCCGGCGCCCTGCTGGTGCTGGCGTCGCTGGTGCCCGGCGAGGATGCGCGCAGCGCGCTCGACAGCCTGGGCTCACCGGCGCGAGCCGGCGCGGCGGTGGTGGGGCTGGTGGTATTCGCCGCCGTGGCGGTGGTGGCCGTGCGCCTGGTCGTGGCCCGCCCAACGATCTGGTTCGTCCTGCTGGCCGCCGCGCTGCCGATCCGCCTGCCCATCACGCTGGGGTCGCTGGAGGCGAACCTCCTGGTGCCGCTGTACGCGGTGATCGCGCTTGGCGTCGTCGCCTGGCTGTGGGCGCGCCTGCGGGGCCGCGTCGCCGCGGCCGCCACCGGGCCCGCGGTGCTGAACATCCCGCTGGCCGCCTTCGTGGCGTTCGTGCTGGTGTCGTCGCTGTGGACGGTGGACCCCGATGAGGCCGGCATCAAGATGGCCTGCTTCTACATCCCGTTCACCGTCCTGTACGCGCTGGTGGTGGCCTGGTGGCCGTACGGGCGCGGCCTGTGGGCGCTGGTGGTGGTGACGCTGGCCGGCGCCTCGGTGGCGGCGGTGATGGCCCTGTGGCAGTTCCAGACCCAGGAGATCTGGTGGAACGCCACGCTCAAGCAGGCGAACGTCTACAGCCAGTTCTTCCGCGTGAACGGCTTCTTCTTCGACCCGAACATCCTGGGTCGCTATCTGGCCATCGCCATCGTCACGGCGCTGGCCGTCGCGTGGATGCGCCGGCGCACCTGGGAGCTGGCGACCCTGGCGGGGATCGTGGTGCTGCTCACCGCCGGCCTGTTCGTCACCTACTCGCGTTCCAGCACGCTGATGCTGATGGTGGGGATCGCACTGCTGGCCGGACGCGCCGCGGGGGCGAAGCGCGCGCTCGCGGCGGCGCTGGTGCTGCTGGTGGTCATCGGCGGGATCGCGTTCGCCACCAGTTCCAACGTACGTCATGCCGCGACATCCACCGAACGCTTGGAACGCGTGAGCGAGGGACGGTTCGACCTGATGCGCGGCGGGCTCACCATCTGGTCGGAGCGGCCGGTGCTGGGCACCGGGGTGGGCGGGTTCGCCACGGAGTTCGAGCACACGCTCACGGAGACCGAACGGGCGAAGATCCGCGTGGTCATCTCGCACAACACGCCGGTGACCGTGCTGAGCGAGGGGGGCCTGGTGGGCTTCGCGCTCTTCCTCGGTCTGCTGGTGGGCGCCGGCGTGGCCGCGGTGCGCGGTTCGCGCGAACAGGGCGGCGTGGCGGGATGGGCGCGGTGGACCATCGGTGCGCTGCTGTTGGGCATCGTGGTGCACAGCCTGTTGTACGCCGCCCTGTTCGAGGATCCGTTCGTGTGGGTGGGCGCCGCGGTCGCGGTGGCCCTGGCGGCACTGGCGCCGCGGGCGCTGCCGGGCGATGATCGGGCCGATCCCGACCCCGATCCCGGACACGGACAGCCGGAGGTGGTGGCGACATGACCGGCACGCAGCCGCAGGAACACGATGTCACCGACACGGTCGCGGGGGCACCGGGGCTGCGGGTGCTGTGCCTCACGAACATGTGGCCGGGACCGGACGCACCGGACTTCGGCTCGTTCGTGAAGGACATGTGCGCGGCGCTGGAGGCCCGCGGGATGACGGTGGATGTGGCCGCCATCGACCACCGCGGCGGCGGCGCGCTGCGCAGCCCGGGCAAGTACGCGCGTCTGGCCGCCCGGGCCGTCACCCGTGCGCGGCGCGCGGACGTGATCTACGCGCACTACCTCTTTCCCACCGGGGGCATCGCGGCCCTCGCCGGGCGCCTGGCGAACCGGCCGGTGGTGCTCACCGCGCACGGCCAGGATGTGGCGAACCTGCGCCGGCGGGCGCTGCGGCGCGCATCCGCGCCGGGAGTGGCCGGAGCCGACACGCTCATCGCGGTGAGCGAGTACCTCGCGAGGGAGCTGGCCGACGCCGGCCTGGCGCTCCCGACCGTCGAGGTGGTGAACATGGGCGTGAACATGGACCGGTTCGCGCCCGGCGCCCGCGGCGAGGCCCGCGCACGACTGGGCATCGAGGGCGCCGGACCGATCGTGCTGGCGGTGGGCGGGCTGACACAGCGCAAGAACCCGCTGACGCTGCTGCAGGCGTTCGCACGGCTGCGCGCACGCCGGCCGGATGCGCGCCTGGTCTACGTGGGCGACGGCCCCCTCGCCGGCACCGTGGACGCCGGCGTGCGCCACCTCCTGCTGGAGGGCGCCGTGATCCGCACCGGAGCGCTGCCGCACGAGCAGGTGGGCGACTGGGTGACCGCGGCGGATGTGCTGGCGATGGTGAGCCGAGTGGAACCGCTGGGGGTCGCGGCGCTGGAGGGGCTGGCCGGCGGGCGCCCGGTGGTGGTCACCGCCGTGGGGGGCGCGAAGGAGGTCGTCCCGGACCCACAGGCCGGCCGGGTGGTGGACCCCGCCGATCCGGTGGCGATCGCCGACGCCCTGGAGGCGGTCCTGGCCGACCCACCGAGCCCCGAGGCATGCCGGGCGGCGGCCGAGCCGCACGCGCTGCACCACCAGGCAGACCGGGTGGCCGACATCCTGAGGGGCGCAGCGGCACGGGGACGAAAGGCACCACCCACCCCCGGCTGACCAAGGGCTGAAGGCCGAGCGGAGCGCCGCCGCCCACGGCCACCCGACGCGCCGGAGGTCCCCGGTGTCGCGCGAGGCCCACGTATGTCGGTCTCGGGACGCGCAGGCCCGGCTCGGGCGTCAGAGAGGGTGTGGACATGTCCCGACGATCTGACGGCTGGTTGGTGCTCAGGGCACGGCAGGGCTCTCGGCGGGCGGCCGAGGAACTCTTCGCCCGTCACTGGCGTGCCGCGTGGCGGCGGGCGTATGCGGTTACGGGCCGCCGGTCCCTGGCGGACGACGTCGCCCAGGAGGCGATGGTCCGCGCGCTCGGCCGCCTTGACGACCTGGACGACCCCGAACGTTTCGCCGCGTGGTTGCACCGGTCGGTCACCCATCGCGCGCTCGACGCCCTGCGAGCCGAGCGCAAGCTGTGCGATCTCGACGCCGTCGGTGAGCCGGCGGTGGACTGGGTGGATCCCGCCGGAGAGCGGGGCGATGTCCAGGCGGCCGTCGCCGCGCTGGATCCGGATCGGCGTGTCGCGGTGGTGATGCGCTACTGGCTCGATCTGACGCCCGGTGAGATCGCCGATGCGCTCGGCGTACCGGTGGGCACCGTCCACTCGCGTCTGGCCCGCGGTCTGGCCGACCTGCGCGCCGTGTTGGCGGAGGAGGTGGGATGACCGATCTCGAACGACGCCTCACCGAGGCTGCACCCGCGTGGCCGGAACCGTCCGCGGAGGCGGAACGGCGCGCGCGCACGGCCCTGGGGTGGGATATCCCGGACGCGCCACGCGAGCGGCGTGCGTGGTGGCGCCGCCGGCGCGGCGCCGGGCGGCTGCTGCTCGCCGGCGCCGTCCTGGTCGTCGGCGGGGCGGTCGCCACCGCGGCGATCATCACCACCACCGGCCGCGGGGTCACCGGCACCGCCGCGTCACTCGACTTCGGGGCCGCCGAGGTCGTCGGCGCGCCGGTCTCCGCCAACGAGGGCCAGCCGCGCGTCGTCGTCGACGGCGCGGGCAACGTCACCGTCGTGTGGGGGCGCGGCGGCCGCATCGTCACGCGCACCCGCAGCGCCGCCGGCGTGTGGGGCGCCGAGCGGCCGATCTCGGTCCGCGACCAACATGCGGGATTCCCCGACGCCGCGACCGACCCGGAGGGGAACCTGGTGGTCGTCTGGCGACAGCGCACCGCCGAACGCCACGTGGAGGAGCGCTTCACGCTCCCCAGCGGCGCGCCCGCCGGTCGCTTCAGCGACAACGTCGACCGCCGCTGGGCGCCCGTGGCCCGCGTGCGAACCCCCGACGGCGCCTGGGGGCCCACCGTCCTCCTGGCCGAGACGTCCCCCACCGTGCGCGACGTCGCCGAGCCGCAGGTCGGCATCACGGGCGACGGCACCATGATCGCCCTGTGGAACATGGGCGCGTCGGTGTGGTCGCGCGAACGGCCCGCGGGCGCGGCGACCTGGACGGATCCGGTTCAGGTGGGGTCCGGGCGCGGCCCGGCGGTTCGCGCGCGCCTGGCCGTCGCGGCATCGGGGTATGCCGTCGTGGCGTGGGCGAACCGCCCGGGATGGGCCGCCTCCCCGCGCATCGACCACACCATCAGCGTCGTTCTGCGCCGACCGACCGGCGAATGGGGCTCACCCCACGCCGTGGCGTCCAATCCGGGCAACCCCGGATACCTCGATGTGGCCGTCAACCCCGCCGGCGAGTCGGTCGTGGCCTTCACCTCGTCGCGACCCCTGGGCGACATGGTGAACGTCGCCCGCAGCTCCGCGGCCGGTGAGTGGGGAGAGCCCGAGGTGGCGACCACCGCCGAGAGGGCGCGCTACCTGGGGCGGCCGGTGGATGTCGCCGTCGAGGATGAGGGGCGGGCGCTGATCTTCGCCCCGGGATCGTCGCCGCCCGCGACATCGACCACGCCGAACGGGCCATGGCGTCCGCTTCACCTGCCCCGCGAAGGGATCTTCGTCCGCGGCCACTACGCCGTCGGCCCGGACGGCATTGCGGTACTGGCGTGGGGCGGATCGTCGCTCGGGACCATCGTGCAGCGGGTCGGTGAGACGGGCACCGCGCGTCTGGGGCGCAATCCGATCCCGCGCGACGTCGCGGTGGGTGCGGACGGCACGACCGCCGTCGCCTGGAGCCGATCGGCGAGGGGTGGGCAGCCCGGCCAGGTCGTGGTGGCGATCGCGAAGGGAGGGACACCGTGACATCGAAGCGCATCCTCATCGGTGCGGTCGCCGCCCTTCTGGTGGCGGTGGCGGTCGCCCTGGCGCTGGTGGCCGGAGCATCCGGCGGCAACGCGTCCGGCGGGTGGGGCGATCCCATTGAACTGCCGGATGTGCGTGCAACCACGTCCACGGCGGCGGTGACTCCGGACGGCGTCGCCATCGCCGCCTGGGCAGAGGAGACCGAGAGGGGCTTCACGATCCTCACGGCCGAGCGTGCGCCCGGCGGCGAGTGGAGCGACCCGGTGAACGTGGGCGCGGCGCGGCCATGGGAGCCCCGCAGCCTGCGCCTGGCCGTCAACCACCGAGGCGACACGGCGCTGGCGTTCCTCCTGCAGAACCGCGGCCGCACCGTGGCCCAGGCGTCGTTCCGGGCCGCCGGCAATGCGTGGGAGGCGCCGCAGACGATCTCCCGCGTGTCCAGGTCGCTGCTCGACACGGCCACAGCCGTGGACGGCACCGGCGCCGTGACGGTGGCGTGGACCACCTTCGACAGTGCCGGCTCCACGGTCCACGTCGCGCGTCGCCCGGCCGGGGGATCGTGGAACGATCCCGTGCGCTGGGACCAGACCACCGAGGCGTGGGTTGATCTGCCGGCGCTCGCTCCAAGCGCCGGCGCCGCCACCCGGATGCTGGCGCTCTCATCCGCCCGCCGCTGGATCACGAGGCGCACGGGTGTCGCCCTGGCGCAGATCGGAAGGGGCGACCGCTGGACCCCGCTCCCCGCTCCGCCGATCACCGGGGCCACCGGATACTCGACGTCGATGGTGAGCACCACCGACGGTGGCATCGCCGTGGCGTGGCAACAGGATCGTGGGGCGGGGCGGTTCGCGACGCGCTTCAGCACCCTCGGATCGTCCGGCCGCTGGACCGCCCCGGTGACGCTCGCCGAGGTCAGCGACCACAGCGGCGTCGGCGAACTTCGCACCCTGCCCGCCGGCGCGGGCGCCGGGGTGGTCTGGGCGCAGTGGACTGACCCCTGGCTGAGCGTGGGCGTACGAGGGGTGCTGCCCACCGCCGACGGCCGCCCCGGCGCGACGGTGGACCTCGGTGAGTACCCGGTGGAGGACCTGCGCGACACCTTCGTCGCCCCCGGCGGACGGCCGGGACCGGCGCCGGACCCGCTCCCGTCACCACCGCCACCTCAGGCCAATCTGGTGGTGTCCGGTTCGGGCACACCGGCGGCACTGTGGGCCGGCGGCGCCGCCGGGCGATTCGGCGGCGAGCTGACCGCCGCTCTCGCGGAGGACACAAACTGGGATTCCACCGAAGCCATCCCCGCCGCAGGACGCTGGGTCAAGCCGCTGGCGATCGGCACGACGGACGACACGGCAGTGGCGGTGTGGGCGTCGCACCACAACTCCACCGGCACGGGGACCCACCGGATCATGCTGGCCGACCGGCAAGAGTGACCGCGCGACCGCCGGCGGGTTGAGGCCGAAGGCCGAGCGCAGCGACCCCACCCACCAGAACGCGGTGCGGCCAGGAGGCCGTGGAGATGCCCGGCCGGGGACAGCCCTACGGGCTGACACCCACCCGTTGGACAGCCCCTACCGGGCCTGACCACATCCCCACACCCCAACGAGGGAGTTTTCCTGGGGGAAAACCCAGAAGAACGCCCCGAAGGGGCGCGAACGAAACGCCCCGAACAACG
>JBIQJW010000061.1:11082-11749 GCA_044507145.1 Actinomycetota bacterium | reverse complement strand
AGCCCACAGGCACCAGCGACCCCGGCGGGGCGAACGGACCGATGGAGAGGACCACGAGCAAGCGGATGAGGTCGGCGCTCGGCGCAACCGTCACGCTGCTCGTCTTCGCGCTCCTGGCACTCGTCCCGGCCATGGCGTCGGCGGATCCCGCACCCCCCTCCGACGCGGCGGTCCTCGATCCGCCGGCGATCGCACCGCTGCCCGAGGCCCCGGCGGCCGCCGATGAGGCGCCCGCACCCGCTGAGCCCTCCCCGGCTGAGCCGGCCCCGGCCACCGCACCAGTGGACGAGGCGCCGCCGCCGCCCGCCCCGGTCGAGCAGACGCCGGTGCCGGACGCCGAGAACCCGGCGCCGCCGGTCGTCCAGGAGCCCGTCCCGGCTCCGGAGCCCGCGCCCGCCCCGGTTCCCACGAACCCGGCTCCGACCCCCACGCCGCCCGTCGAGGCCACACCGCCGGCGACACCCACCGCCACCGCCACCGACCCGGCCCAGCCCGCCGCGCCGGCCAGCCCGGCCGCGCCCGCGAGCCCGGCCACCGGCGACGTGCCCGCCAGCCCGCCGTCGGTGGAGATCGCGCCCCCGGCCGAGCCCACCAGCATCGCCGTCCCGATGCCGGCACCGGTCGCCGCCGCCCCCGTCGGGGTGCGACGGGCCGGGCCGATCGGGGC
>JBIQJW010000061.1:0-11072 GCA_044507145.1 Actinomycetota bacterium | reverse complement strand
GGAGCCCGTCCCGGCTCCGGAGCCCGCGCCCGCCCCGGTTCCCACGAACCCGGCCCCCACCCCCACACCGCCCGTCGAGGCCACACCGCCGGCGACGCCGACCGCCGCCGACCCGGCGCAGCCCGCCGCGCCGGCCAGCCCGGCCTCGCCCGCGAGCCCGGCGTCACCCGCGGGCCCTGCGACCGGCGACGTGCCCGCCAGCCCCCCGTCGGTGGAGATCGCGCCCCCGGCCGAGCCCACCAGCATCACCGTGCCGGCGCCGGCGCCCGTCGCCGCCCCTGTCGAGCTGCGACGCACCGAGCCGATCGCGACGCCCAGGACCGAACTGGGTTCGGCGACGGTCGTCCCCGTCGCCCCGGTCGTCCCGACGACGTCGGGTCGCGACACGCTGACGCGCAGCACGCCCGAGGCCGTGGACGCGAGCGCGGCCGACCGCGCCACCTCGGGGGCCACCCATGTCACCGAGCGCACCGTCGCCGGCACCGATTCCACGCCGGCGGTCGCCACCACCCGCGCCGTCATGCCCGCGCCGCGTCTGGCGCTGCGCAGCGGCGTGCCGGTGGAGCTCACGGGTGCCAAGGCGACGCCATCCCCGCGCGCCGGCTCGGACGTCCTCATCCCCCCGCCGCCGCCTCCACAGACCGGCGACGGAGTCTTCAGCGCACGCGTCGAGGCGCCCATCGTCCCGATCGGCGCCGGCGGATCGAGTCTCCTCGCCGTGCTCGCCAGCTACATCATCCCCGGCTCGGGCCCCGTGCCCATGAGCCTCGCCATCACGCTGCTCGCCCAGGTCGCCGTCCTCCTCATGATGATGCGCGCACCGCGGCAGCGACTGGCGGAACGTGTCGTCCTCATCGGACTCACCGCCGGCATGACCGGCCATCGCAGGGCGGTTCAGCGCCCCGGATAACCGTCCCCCGGCACCCATCCGCCTGCGCGGATCGAGGTGCATATCGCGCACCGATTCACACGCGATCAATGGGGTACATGCGATGCACAACTCAATGCAGATCCTGGTTCTCGGACACGAGAACGCCGGCCGCCGCGAACTCGAGAAGACCCTCACGCGGCTGGGATACATCGTCCTCAGCGCCGACCCGAGCACGATGAGCAGCCCGCCCGCGAGCGGTGACATGATCATGTTCGACCTCCGCGGCGCAGAGGACTCCCAGGAGTCCCTGGCCGAGGCGCTCCGCTGCGACGACCGCCCGCTGGTGGCGGTGGCCGAGGCGCCCACCGACGCCGTGCGCCGGCTGATCGGACGCCCGGCCGGCACCATGATGCTCACCGGCTCCGAGTCCGACGCGGGCTACCGCGTGGCGCTCTCGGTGTGCCAGGCGCTCCTGCGCGGCGTGACGGCCCGCCGGGCCGAGCGGGTGCTGTCCACCCAGGCGGCGCTGGCCTGATGGGGACGGCACCGCACTCCATCGGTATCCTCGGGCCATGACGATCTTCAGCGGAATCGACACGGTCTTCTACCAGGTCTGCAACATGGACCAGTCTGTCGCCTTCTACGGCGACGTGCTCGGGTTGCCGCTGCTGCGGCGCGAGGGCAACGACTGGGCCGAGTTCCAGGCCGGTAACCTCACGCTCGCCCTGTCGGGCGAGCTGGCCACCCGCCCGCACAACGGGGGTGCGACGGTGGTGCTCGCCGCGGCGGACATCACGGCCGTCGACAGCCGGCTCGCCCAGAACGACGTTCAGCGCGGGCCGGTCGAGCAGATGGGCGGCGCGCTCATGCTCCAGTTCTTCGATCCCGACGGGAACGAGCTGGTCGCGATGCAGCCGCCCACCGAGTAGGAGCCCGCAGGACCCTCACAGCCGGCGGCCGTCCAGGCCGCCGCCGGGTTCCGGGCCCTGGTCCACGCCGCGCCACCCGAGCGGGCTCAGTCCGTGTGGCCCACGCGCTCCACGTCGCCGCCCGCCGCCTCGACGATGGCCTCGATCAGCCCGTCGACATCCTCGACGGCGATCGCCACCCGCCGTGTCGACCAC
Organism: Actinomycetota bacterium; assembly: GCA_044507145.1. Taxonomy (GTDB): domain Bacteria; phylum Actinomycetota; class Thermoleophilia; order Miltoncostaeales; family Miltoncostaeaceae; genus JAVJSF01. Next base: position 9,077 of record JBIQJW010000061.1, on the reverse strand, counting down.
GGCAGCGGCGCCCTCACCGACACCGGCTCAGCGAGATCCACCACGACGGCGCGCCCGGATGACGCCACGAACGCCGTCATGCCTCGGGCGATGCGCACGCCGAGGCCGCCCCACCAGGGCCAGTTGAGCGATCCCACGCGGACCACCCGGTCCAGGGGGATGTCGCCGCCGCCCACCACACCCATCTTCACCGACAGCCGCCCGTCGCCCACCACGGCCACCGGCCGCCCGGCACCGAACGGTCCGAGGAACACCGTGGTCCAGCCGCTGCGACGAAGAGGGAACCGGCTCGTAACACTCACGCGGGCGAGTGTACCGGGGCCCCGGCGTACAATCTGTCTGTCGACCTCGGCCGGGAGGGCATGTGGCACATCGGTGGTACGGACGCGACCGCGGGCTGTCGGCACGGATGTTCCTGACCATGTTCGGCCTCGGCCTGATCTACGTGGTCTTCATCGCCGTGCTGATCGCAGCGGGTGCCAGCGCCATCTTCGTGCTGCTCATCGCGGGTGGTTTCGCGCTGGTGCAGCTCCTGTTCGGCGACAGGATCGCCCTCGCGTCGATGCGCGCCCAGGTCACCACCCCGCAGGAGGCGCCGGAGCTCCACGCGGTGGTGGAGCGCCTGTGCCAGATGAGCGACATCCCCAAGCCGAAGGTCGCGGTGGCGCGGACCGACCTCCCCAACGCGTTCGCCGCAGGCCACAGCCGCAAGACGGCGACGGTGTGCGTGACCACCGGCCTGATGCAGCAGCTGGAACCACGCGAGCTCGAGGGCGTGGTGGCCCATGAGCTGGCGCACATCGCCAACCGCGACGTGGTGGTGATGACGGTGGCGGGCTTCCTCGCCACCGTCGCCGGACTGCTCATCCGCTTCGGCTTCTACTCGGGGCTGGGCAACCGGAACAGCCGCGACAACAGCGCGGCGATCTTCGCCGTGGTGCTGGTGGTCTCGGTGCTGGTGTACGTCCTGTCGTTCCTGCTGCTGCGCGCGCTCTCACGCCACCGGGAGTACGCCGCCGATCGCGGGGCCGCGATCATGACCGGCGCCCCGTCACAGCTGGCCTCGGCGCTGGGGCGCATCTCCGGCTCGATGGCGCGCATCCCCTCGCGCGACCTGCGGGCGGCGGAGGGCATGAACGCCTTCTTCATCATGCCCGCGGTGGCCAAGGGGTTCTCGCTGTCCAGCCTGGTCGCCACGCATCCGCCCACCGAGAAGCGCATCGAGCGCCTCATGGCGATGCAGGCGACGTTGGACGCCAATCCCGGGGCCACCCTCTAACCGTGGGGCTCCTCGACATCCTCCGCGGCCAGCGCGCGCCCAAGCGGGCGAATCTGGACCGCCTGTTCGCCGTGAGCACATCGGAGCTCACCCTCGTCACCGGACTCGGGCTCACCCCCTCCGGACGCGCCGGCCTGTGCTTCAAGGCCATCGACGCCGGGGCGTTCGCCGCGCTGGTGTCCGACATCGATCAGCTCCTGGATATCGCCGGCGCGGAGAGCGGCACCACCGTGAGCCGCCACACCGACGGCTACGGGTACTCCTGGGTGGTGCTGAACGACCCGGACCTGTCCGACCTGGTCACCACCACGCACATGGTCAGCCAGACGATGCAGGAGAGCGGCGTGTCCGAGCAGCTCCTGTGCGCCGTGTTCGGCTTCGAGCACGACGGCCGCCCGGTGGACCTGATCTACAACTACAAGCGGGCCACGTTCTATCCGTTCGCGCCCGCGGGCGACGCCTCGTCGGGCAAACGCGACAACGCCTTGGAACTCCGCCTCAAGGCCGCGCTGGAGCGCGAGATGCCCATGGAGGCCGAACTGGAGCGCTGGTACGCGGTGTGGGACGCCCCTGTGCACGGCGACCGTGGTGCCGCCTAGGACGCCGCCGGGGTCGGAGCTCCCCGGCGACGGCGCACCGCTGCGCCTGGATGAGCGGATCGAACTGAGGCATCTGCGCTACTTCATGGCGGTGGCCGATGCCGGCAGCATGAGCGAGGGCGCCCGCCGGCTCAGCGTGGCCCAGAGCCCCCTCTCCCAGCAGATCCGCCAGCTCGAATCGCGCCTGGGTGTCACGCTCTTCGAGCGTGCACGCGGCCGCGCGGCGCAGCTCACCGACGCCGGTCAGTTGCTGTACGTGCGGGCCCGTGAGGTCCTGGCGACGCTGGAGGGTGCGGCGGACGAGCTGCGTGGCGTCGCCGACGGCACCAGCGGGCGCCTGCGGTTCGGGGCGGTCTCGACCATCGCACCGCACCTCACGCGCCCGCTCGCTTCGTTCGCCGCACGGCATCCCAACGTGAACGTGGTGTTCCGCGAGACCGGCGCGGAGCGCCTGGCCACCGACATCCACACCGGCGAGATCGACATGGGCTTCGCGCGACTCCCGATCCCGCCGGCCGAGATCGACGTGCGGGTGCTGTGGGAGGAGGAGTTCCTGCTGGCCCTCCCCCTCGACCATCCGATGGCCGAGGCCGATGAACTGCCCCTCAGCGCGATCGCGGGCGAGCCCTTCGTCGCGTTCGACCGGCGCAACGCCTGGTACCTCTTCCAGGTGATCGAGGCCGCGTGCGAGCGCGAGGGGTTCCGGCCACGCGTGGTGTGCGACGGCGCCAGCTTCCTCACGGTCGCGCGCCTCGTGGGCGCCGGCTACGGGGTCAGCGTGCTTCCCCGCAGCGCCGTGGAGCCCATCCGCCGCCCCCACCCGGTGCTGGTGCCGATCGTGGGCAAGCCGGTGAAGACGTCCATCGCGGGGCTGTTCCCGCGCCATTCGACGCCGTCGCCGCTACTGGCGGCATGGATCGCCCACCTGGAGGACTGGATCCACACGTCGCCGCAGGACGCCGGCCGCCGGCCCACCTGGCCCGGGCCGGTTCCGCCGGCGACGCTGACCCAGGGACGCTGACCCGTGGTGCGGCGCCGCGGACCGGCGCCGCACCACGAGATCGCGTCAGTTCGGGATGAGCCCCTCGGACGACAGGAGGTCGCGCGCCTCCTCCAGCGTGGTGCCGCGCGCGGGCACCACCGCATCGGAGCCCTCGAACTCGTCCGGCGCCAGCTCGACCCCCCGAGACGTGATCGCCTCCTGCAGTTCGGCCAACGCGACCTCGAAGGCGGGACCGTCGTTCGCGTCGGCGGCCGCCTGCACCCGGTCGTCGATCTCGTGGACGGCGGCGAAGGCCGCGTCGTCCAACCGGTACTGCCCCTCGCTCAGGATCCGCACGATCACGACCGCGCCTCCCCGCCATCGATCTGGCCCTGCTCACCGGTGCCGGGACCCAGCTCCGCCTTGAGGCGGCTGAGTTCGTCCTCCACGCCGCCGGCCACCGTGAGCTGCTCCAGCTCGCGGTCGATGGAGTCGCCGCGGTCGGTGACGTCGTCCAGCGCACCCGACTCGATGAGCTCGTCGATGGCGCCGGCGCGGGCACGCATCGTCTCGATCTTGTTCTCGGCCCGCTCCACCGCCATGCCGACATCGGCCATGTCCTCGGAGACCCCGGTGAGCGCCTCGCCGATCTTCGACTGCGCCTCGGCCGCGGTGTACTGGGCCTTGATCGTCTCCTTGCGGGTGCGGAAGGCCTCCACCTTGGCGGTGAGCCGCTGCTCGGCCACCACCAGCTTGTCCTGCTCGGCCTGCAGCGCGGCGCGCTGATCGTCCAGGCTCTGCAGCTGTAGCTGCACGCCCTTCTTGCGCTCCAGGGCGACGCGGGCCAGGTCCTCGCGGTTCTGCTGCAGCGCGGTGCGCGCCTGCCCGTCGAGCTTCGCGACGCTCTGCTCGAGCTTGGCCGCCTGGAGCTCCAGGCGCTTCTTGCTGGTGGCGACGTCGGCGACGCCACGGCGCACGTTCTGCAGCATCTCCAGCTGCTTCTCGTACGAGTAGTCCAGCGTCTCCCGCGGATCCTCGGCCTTGTCGAGCATCTTGCTCGCCTTGGACCTCACGATCATGCTGAACCGATCCATCAGGCCCATCGCACGACTCCTTTAGCGCCGGTCGGGACGGCGCGAGGATATCAGGGGACCCGCGGGCATCCGCCGCCCCTCGACGGCGGATTGCCGGTCAGTCGAGGTCGCGCACCTCGCGGCTGCGCAGATGGGTGAGGATCTTGCGCTTCACCCGCTGAAGGGCGTTGTCGACCGTCTTGGGCGTGCAGCCCATGCGCTCGGCGATCTCCTCGTAGGAGCGCCCCTCCAGGTACATGGTGAGCACGCCGCTCTCCAGGTCGGACAGCGTCTCGCCCAGGCAGTCGATGAGCGCCCGCAGCTCCTGGGAGGAGATCACCTGCGACAGGGGGTCGACCACGGGGTCGCTGGGCAGGATGTCCGCCAGCGAGATCTCCTGGTCGGAGCCGGCACCCGCCCGCGTGTGGCTGAACGAGACGTACGTGTTCAACGGGGTGTGCTTGTTCCGGGCCGCGGTCTTGATCGCGGTGATGATCTGCCGCGTGACGCACAGCTCGGCGAACGAGCGGAACGATGCCTCGCGGTCGACCCGGTAGTCGCGGACGGCCTTGTAGAAACCGATCAGGCCCTCCTGCACCAGGTCCTCGCTCTCGCCACCGGCGAGGAAGTACGAGGAGGCGCGCATGCGCACGAAACCCTTGTAACGGTCGATGAGCCGGTCCATTGCAGCCTGGTCTCCGGCGCGGGCGCGGTCGATCAGCGCTCGATCCTGCATCTCCACCCAAGGTTGACCGTTGCTGACCCTGGTGGCCTCAGACCTCCCGCCGGGGAGGGAGTGCAGTTGTGTCGCGGGGCGTTCCATCATGCTCTCCGTGATCGGCGGGAGAAGTCTCAATCTTTACTTCAGCGTACGTCCTGCGCGCTGGGAGGATTCATACCCGCTGGATCAGGCAAGGTCAACGACATAACCGTGCAATGCGTCTCATGTGGTGTTGCGGATCGCCTCGTACAGGAGGATTCCCGTGGCCACCGAGATGTTGAGCGATGCCACCCGACCGGCCATCGGGATGCGGGCCAGCGCGTCGCATGCATCGCGCACCTTCGGCCGCAGGCCGGCCCCCTCGGCGCCCATCACCAGGAGAACGGAGTCGGTCCACGGCACCGCCCGGTAGTCGTCCGCACCTTCCGGGTGGGCGCCCACGGCCAGACGCCCCGCACCCCGCGCGTCGTGGACGAACGCGGCCACGCTCGACACCTGCGCGATGGGAAGGTGCTCCACGGCCCCGGCGGACGCCTTGGTGACCACGGCGGTGACACCGGGGCCCCCGCGCGCGGGGATCACGAGCCCGGCTGCGCCCGCGCCCTCGGCCACGCGGGCGATGGCCCCGAGGTTCCGCGGGTCGTGCGCGCCGTCCAGGCACACCAGCGGGCCGTCTCCCACCACCAGGTCACCCGCGGACGCGTACGGGAACGGACCGGTGCGCGCCACGACGCCCTGATGGTCGCCGGTGCCGGCGATCCGCCCCAACTGGTCGCGGGTGCGAATCCCGACACGGTGGCCGTGGAGCCACGCCTCGCCGGCCACCTGTCCCAGCGCCAGGACCTCCAGCACCTCGCGGCGACCGGCGGCCAGCAGCTCGCGTACCGGGTTGCGCCCGTAGACGATCCCGTCTGCGGGGGCGGCCGGCCGGCGACGCGCACGATTGGGGCCGTCAGCCACCCGCGCCCCTCACGCGGGGTCCAGTCGGGGACCCTCCGCCGTATCGGTCACCTCGTATCCCAGCTCACGGATCCGCCCCCGCAGCTCATCGGCCCGTGCGAAATCGCGCGCCTCGCGCGCCGCCTGGCGCTCCTGTGCGAGGCGTTCGACCTCGACCGGCGCGGAGACCTGCGGACCGGGATCGATCCCGCCCAGGCCGAGCACATCCAGCAGCTCCACGATCTGGACCCGCACCTCGCGCAGCTGCGCTGCCGGTGGTGGCCCCGCGGCCAGCGCGCGATTGAGGGCCCGCACGATGTCGAAGATCGCGGCGAACGCACCGGGGGTGCCGAAGTCGTCGGCCAGCGACGCGAAGAACGCCGACCGGCCGGCCACGACCGCCGCGGCCAGCTCCGTGTCCTGCGCCCCGGCCTCGGAGTCGAGCGCACGGTCCAGCAGCCGCAGGGCGTTCGCGATGCGGTCCACCGCGGCCTGCGCCTCCTGCATGCGGTCCTCGGTGAACGGCAGACGGGAGCGGTAGTGGCTTCCGAGGAAGAATGTGAGCACCACCGGCGCCGGCCAGCGGTCCAGCACATCGCGCAGGAGCGCGACGTTGCCGAGGCTCTTGCTCATCTTCTCGTCGCCGAGCTCCAGCATCTCGTTGTGCATCCAGATGGCCGCCATGCGACACCCGTGCGCACCCTCGGACTGCGCGATCTCGTTCTCATGGTGCGGGAACACCAGGTCGATGCCACCGCCGTGGATCTCGAAGTCGCGGCCCAGGGTCGCCTCGGCCATCGCCGAGCACTCGATGTGCCAGCCTGGGCGGCCGGGACCCCACGGCGACTCCCACCACGCGTCCTCGTCGTGCTTGCGCCCCTTCCACAGGGCGAAATCGAGCGGCGACTCCTTCGCCGGTCCGGGCTCCTGAGCCACGAGGTCTTCGAGATGGCGGCCCGACAGATTCCCGTATCCGGGGAAGCGCTCCACGCGGTAGTACACGTCACCGCCCGCCGCGTAGGCGAGGCCGCGCTCCACCAGCGTCTCGATCATCGCGATGATCTCGGGGATCGTCCCCGTGACGCGCGGCTCCACGTCCGGACGACCCAGGCCCAGCCGGTCGGTGTCCTCGATGTACTCACGGGAGTAGCGCTCGGCCAGCTCGGCGCTGGGCACACCCTCGGCGCGCGCCGCGTCGTAGATCTTGTCGTTCACGTCGGTCAGGTTCGACACCAGCCGCGTGCGGACGCCCTGACGAGACAGGAAGCGCTTCAACACGGAGAACACCACGAACGGGCGCGCGTTCCCGATGTGGATGGGCCCATAGACCGTCGGGCCGCAGACGTAGATCCGCACCTCGCCGCCCGGACCGACGACCAGGGACTCCTTACGGCGGCTCAGGGTGGAGTGCAGACGCACACCGGTGGATTCGGTGGTGCTCACGCGCCCGCGCCTCCCAGGAGCGCCACGGCCTGGGCACCGATGCCCTCGCCGCGTCCCAGCGCCCCCATCTGTTCGGTGGTGGTCGCGTGCACGGTGATGCGCGCGCCGGCGACGGCCGAGAGGGCGTCCTCCATGCTGTCCCGGTACCGCGAGATCCGCGGGCGCTCGCACATGACCACCACATGGCCGTTCACCACGTGCAGGCCGGCCGCGCGGACGCGCGTCATCACGAGGCCCAGCAGCAACCGGCCCGATGCGCCCTCCCACTCCGGGTCGCCCGGCGGGAACAGGGCGCCGATGTCGGGGAGGCCGGCGGCGGCCAGGATCGCGTCGCACAGCGCGTGCGCCACCACATCGCCGTCGGAGTGGCCCACGAGCCCCGCGGGATGGTCGAGCTGGATCAGCCCCACCATCAGGGGACGGTCCGGTCCGAAGCGGTGCGCGTCGACACCCAGCCCGATGCGCAGGCCCGCGCTCACGTCCATCGCACCGACTCCTGCACCGGGGTGCGGGCGGAGAAGCGGGTGATCGTGTCGTATCCGGCGATGCGCAGGGCGGCGACGGCGGTTGCGTAGTCGCGCGCGACGTCCTCGGGTCGGTGCGCGTCGCTGGCCAGGGTCACCGGGATGCCCGCCGCCTTGGCCCGCGCGAGGAGCCGTGGCTCGGGGTACAGCTCGGCGATGGGCTTGCGCAGTCCCGCGGACGAGCACTCCAGACACACGCCGGTCTCGGCGATGGCGGCGATGGCGTCGTCCATCCTGCCGTACAGCTCGGCGGGCAACCGGTGGCCGAAGACCTTGGGAAGGTCGGGATGCGCCAGGACGTCGAACAGGCCCGAGCGCGCCGCCGCGACCAGCTCGTCCAGGTAGGCCGACCACACCTCGCCGGCGCTCATGCGCTGCCACGCCGGGAAGTCGGGGTGATCGACGCCGAGGTCCCCGAGCCAGTGCACCGACCCCAGCACGATGTCGAACGGCCGCGCCGCCAAGAACCGCGCGATCTCCTCGGAGCGGCCGGGAAGCCAGTCCATCTCGATGCCCACCAGCACCGGCAGCCCGTGCTCCTCACGGGCGCCGACGAGTGCGGCGCAGTAGGCGTCGACATCCTCGGTCGCCTCCTCGCGCCACCAGGGGTTGTCCAGCCAGTCGCGGGCCTCGGTGAACCGGTGGACGTGCTCGGTCACGGCGATCTCCGTGACGGCGCGGGCGCGGGCGCGGGCCACGTAGCGCTCGATCCAGCCGGGCGACAGCGGACCGCCGTGGGCGTCCCAGGTGCCGGCGTCCCGGGCGCGGGCCGCCGCGCCATCGGGCTGCAGATGCATGTGGTAATCCGTGAGCACGCGGCCGGGAGCCTAGTCGACGTGCGCCGGCCCCGCCGGGCGCAGCAGTGCGGCGACCACCAGGTGATCGTCCGGGGTCGTCACCTTGGTGTTCGGGACACCGGCCGGCACCAGCACCACATGGGCGCCGGCGGGCTCCATCACCGAGGCGCAGTCGGTCGCCTGTCCGAGGGTCCCCGCGGCTGCGCCGGCCCTCAGGGCGGCGGCGAACGGCCCGGCCCGGAACGCCTGCGGCGTCTGGGCGGCCCACAGCCGGTCGCGGTCCACCGTGGCACCGATCGAGCCGTCGTCGCGGGCGGCCTTGAGGGTGTCCGCCACGGGGGCGGCGGCGATCGCACCGTCGACCCCCTCGGTGAGCGCGTCGAGCACGCGCTCCACCAACGCGGGCGTGATGAGCGGGCGGGCCGCGTCGTGCACCAGGATGGTGCCGGCGTCGCCCGCGGCCTCCACGCCGGCCAGGACCGATTCTGCGCGCGTCGCGCCGCCGGGCACCAGCGCCACATCCTCCCAGCCCCCGCCGAGCGCCTCGCGGGCCGCATCCAGGCCCGCGGCCGGCACCACGGCGATCACGCGGTCCACCCGGGGACTGTCGCGCAGTGCCGCCAAGCTCCATGCCACCATGGGGCGCCCGGCAATGTCGATGAACGCCTTCGGGACCCCGAGCCCCATCCGCACCCCGACGCCGCCCGCCACGACGATGGC
>JBIQJW010000298.1:0-1848 GCA_044507145.1 Actinomycetota bacterium | reverse complement strand
GGCGCTGGGCGGCATCGGGCCGCGGTGGGGCCGGTCGGTCTTCCACTGCCCCTTCTGCCACGGCTGGGAGGTGCGTGAGCGCCCGCTCGGCGCGCTCGGCGCCGCCGCCGAGCGGGCGTTGCTGCTGCGGATGTGGAGCGACGACATCACGCTCTTCACCGACGGGGCCGAACCGGCCCCGGACGATCGCGCACGCCTGGAGCATGCGGGCATCGCGGTGGTCACCACGCCCGTCGTCAGGCTGCACGGGCAGGGGGATGCCCTGCACGGGGTGGAACTGGCCGACGGTGCGCGCAGGCGCTGTGAGGGGCTCCTGGTGGCGGCCACCCTGCACCAGCGCGGGCCGGTGGCGGCGATGCTGGGCCTGGAGACGGTGGACGGGCCGACGGCCGACGCACTGGTGGTGGACGGACGCCAACGCACCGGTGTGCCGGGCGTCTTCGCGGCCGGCGACGCCGCCAGCCAGATGCCGACGGTGGCGGCCGCCATCGCGGCGGGGTCGCTCGCAGCCGCATCGGTGGTGCAGTCGCTGGCCATCGGCGACTGAACCCGCGGCGCGGCTCAGGCGGCGGGCGCCCCGAAGCGGGCGCGCGCCGTCTCCAGGAAGCGCGCGGCCGCCGGCGACAGGGCGCCGCGTTCGCGCCACGCGAGCGCGGAGGTGCGCGCGAGGGGAGGGGTGAGGGCCGCCGCACTCACCGCAGGGCCCGGCTCGGCCGGCAGCGAGCGCGGCAGCAGCGCCACCCCCAGCCCGCGCGCCGCCAGGGCCCGGGCGGCGGTGAACCCCATGGCCTCCACCACGATCCGGGGCCGGAACCCCGCGCGGGCGCAGGCCTCCTCCACGATGCCCCGCATCGCCGACCCGGCGGGGAACATCACGAAGGGCACATCGGCCAGGTCTCCCAGCCGCACCCGCCGGCGCCCGGCCAGCGGCCCATCCGGGGCGCCGGCCACCACCAGCGGCTCCGTCAGCACCGGCTCCACCCGGATGTCGGTGAGGTCGAGCACCTCGGCCAGGATCACCACCGCCACATCCAGATCGCCGTCGCGCAGCATCTGCAGCATCGCCGCCGCGGTGTGCTCGCGCAGCAGGATCTCCACCCCGGGATGGCGCTGGGCGAAGTCACGCACCAGTCCCGGCACGTCGGGCGCCGATGAGTGCCACGCGCCCACGCGCACCGAGCCGCTCAGCACGCCGGCGTGCGCCAGCATGTCCGAGCGGGCGGCATCCACCTCGGCCAGCACGCGCTCGGCGCGCTCCAGGAAGGCCCGGCCCGCCGGCGTCGGGGTGACCCCGCCGCGGCCGCGCTCCACCAGGGTCACCCCCAGCTCGGTCTCCAGCCGGCGCACCTGGTGGGAGATCGCCGGCTGGGCCACGTGCAGCGTCGCGGCCGCCCGCCGGAAGCCCCCCTGGCGCACCACCTCCACCAGATAGCGCATCTGACGCAGCTCCATGATCGTGGATGACTATCACGCCGATGCCCGGGCTGTCTTTGACACGATCACCTGTGCGCGGGGAGACTGCCCGCGCACACCGTCCCGCCCCCGAGGAGATGCCCGTGGCCACCCCCGCACCCGCCCGCACCGAATGGTCCGACTGGTATCGCCGTGAGGACCCCACCGGCTGGGTGCTGCCGCGCATCCTGCGCGATCGGGCGCAGGCGCACCCCGATCGCGACTACCTGCGCTTCGGCTCGGGCGCGTGGCTGAGCTATGGCGAGGTGAACGCGCGGGCCAACCGGGTGGCGAATGCGCTGATCGCCCGTGGACTGCAGCGCGGCGAGGCCGTGTCCACCCTCATGCCCAACAGCGTCGAGAACCTGGTGGTGTGGTTCGGCATCCAGAAGGCCG
>JBIQJW010000060.1:10560-11840 GCA_044507145.1 Actinomycetota bacterium | reverse complement strand
CCACCGGGGAAGCGCCTACACTCGGTGGCATGAAGCCGACCTACTCACTCGGAAGCCTGTGGGGCGTGCGGCTGGGGCTCAACTGGAGCGTGCTGGTGCTCCTGGGCCTGGTGATGTGGATCCTGGCGACGTCGGTGTTCCCGTCCACCAACCCAGATCTGTCGGCCAACGTGCACTTCACGATGGCCGTGGTGGCGTCGCTCGGATTCTTCGGCTCGATCCTGCTCCACGAGCTGGGCCACGCGCTGCAGGCCCGCCGCGACGGCCTGGAGATCGACGGCATCACGCTGTGGCTGTTCGGCGGTGTCGCCACGTTCAACGACGGCTTCCCCTCGGCGCCGGCCGAACTGCGCATCGCGGCGGCGGGCCCGGTGGTATCGGCGGTGCTTTCCGGGGCGTTCATCGGCCTCTGGTACATCCCGTTGATGCCGGAGGGGCCCGCCGCCGTGTTCGGCTGGCTGGGGCTGATCAACGTGGCCCTCCTGGTCTTCAACCTGCTGCCGGCCCTGCCGCTGGACGGCGGTCGGATCCTGCGCGCGGCGATCTGGCACGTGCGCGGCGACTACCGCGTGGCCACCCGCGTCAGCGCCCGCATCGCCACCGTGCTGGCCATCCTGCTGATGGCGGGCGGCCTGGCCCTCACCGTGCTGGTGGGCGGCATCAGCGGCATCTGGCTGGCCATCATCGCCTGGTTCCTGCTCCAGGCGGCGCGCGCCGAGGCCGCGCGGGCCGAGCACACCGGGCGCCTGCCCGACGTGGCGCACGTGATGGACCGCGAGCCGGTGAGCGTGGCGCCCGAGACGCCGGTCGCAGACCTGGTGGAGCGCGCCGGCCTGCCCGGCGCCCCCGCCGCCTACCCCGTGGTGGTCGACGGACACGCGGTGGGCCTGCTGCTGATCGACCCCCTCGCCGGTTCGGGCGACGACCGCCGGCGCGCCGACGAGGCGATGGTGCCCCGCGCGAGCATCCCCACCCTGTCGCCCGGCGACGACCTCATCACGGCCATGGCCGCGCTGCACAACACCCCGAGCCACCACGCCCTGGTGCTGGACGGCGAGCGCCTGGTGGGGGTGCTCTCCCTCACCACCCTGCTGCGGCTGCGCACCGCCTGACGCCGGCACCGGATCGCGGGCGGACGGGGCCGCTCAGCCGGCCGGGCCCTGCCCCGGTGCCGACGGCGGCCCTGAGGGAGGCGGGCCGTCGGAGGGGGCGCCGGCGCGCGCCTGGCCGATGACCGAGCGCAGGCTGAGGCTGCGCATCATCACCGCGATGCAGGTGAG
>JBIQJW010000060.1:0-10460 GCA_044507145.1 Actinomycetota bacterium | reverse complement strand
GCGACCGAGCGCAGATAGCGCACCGGGGTGCGCAGGATCGCGAGGCCCTGACCGAATGTGCGCCAGAACCGGCGCACGCGGCGGGCCAGCAGCACGCCCAGGACCACCAGGAGCCCCACGCACGCCAGCGAGATCCACGGGTGTGAGAACGCCAGCGAGAGGTCGAACGCCGGGATCTCGGGAAGGCGCAGCCCGGGCAGCACGCCGGCCCACAGCGCCCACGCAATGAGGCAACTGGCCACCGCCATGTCGAAGACCGTCTCCACCACCAGGCTGCCCGCCAGGGTGGGATACGGCGCCGATTCGCCCACCGAGCGGCGCATCAGCAGGATCTTCACGAGGTCGCCGACGCGCGCCGGGATGATGGCGTTCACCCCCACCCCGCCGCAGTACGCACCGAAGGCGCTGCGATAGCGCACGCGGGTGCCGGGCAGCGCCGCCCGCAGGATGTTCTGCCACGCGCGCGAGCGCAGCATCAGGTTCAGGAGACCCAGTCCGAGGGCCGCCGCCAGGAGCCGCCAGTCGACGGCCGCCAGCCGGGCGAAGAACGCCTCGACGGCATCGACGAACGCGTGGAATGAGTCGATCACGGCGCGCCGGGCCGCAGCAGCGCGCGCGCCGGCGCGCCGTCGGCGCCCGGGATCAGCAGCGGCAGGCACACCAGGTCGTACGCACCCGGCGGCGTGGCGTCCAGGCGCAGACCCTCCAGGATCACGACACCGGCATGAAGGAGTGCGCGGTGCGTGGGGACGGGATCGCCGGGCGCGGCGATGGACATGGTGTCGATGCCGATCAGGCGCACCCCGTGGCGCACCAATGCGCCGGCCGCGTCGGGCGTGAACCCCGCCTCCCCGCCGGATGTGCGCACCAACAGCCGGACATCCCTCGGCGCGAGCGCCCAATCGCGGACCATGTCCGCCCCGATCGCCGCGGTCCCGGCGGGGGCGGCCACCACACGCGCGCGACCGATGAGCGCATCGACCGGCAGCGATTCGACCCCGGGCGCACCCGGGATCACATGGGCCGGCGCATCGACGTGGGTACCGATGTGGGCGGGCATCGCCAGCTCGGTCACATCGGCGGGCGCTCCGTCGGCCATGCGCAGGCACAGCGAGATGCGCACCGGCGGGTCTCCCGGGTACACCGGCATCGCATCGCGCAGCGGCGTGGAGATGTCGATCCAGCTCACGCCGACAGTCTTCCACCCCCCATCGGGCGGGTACCGTGACGGGGTGCCTCGCCGCTCCCGAACCGACGCCGCCCCCACCCTCGCGACGTCCTCCGGACCGGTGCCATGCCGCATCGTCCGCCACCCGCGCGCGCGGCGGATGACCGTGCGTGTGGGACAGGGAGGGGTGCGGGTGACCGTGCCGGTGCGCACCCCGGCCCGAGACATCGCGGCCTTCCTGGCCGAGCATGCCGGGTGGATCGACCGCGCGCTCGCCGCGGTCCCGACCGCGCCGGCGCTGCGCGACGGCGACCGGTTGGCGCACCTGGACGACACCCTTGTGCTGCGCGTGCGTGAGGGGCTGCGCGCGGGCGCCCGCCACGCCGGCGCGGAGCTGATCGTCACGGTCCCCCCGGGCGACGACACGGGCCGGATCGTGGAGCGGTGGTACCGCCGCCGGGCGGGCGTCGTCCTGGGCGCCATGGCACAGGCGCACGCCGACGCGCTGGGGGTCGGCATCGCGGGGCTCACCATCCGCGACCCACGCTCGCGTTGGGGAAGCTGCAGCGCGGCGGGGCGCCTGTCGTTTTCGTGGCGCCTGCTGCTGGCGCCGGCGTCGGTGGCCGACCACGTCGCCGCCCACGAGGTCTGCCACCTGCGCCACCTGGATCACTCCCGGGCGTTCTGGACGCTGCTGGGCCGGGTGGATCCCGAGCTCGACGCGCACCGCGCCTGGCTGCGCCGGCACGGACCGGAGCTGGCGCGGGGTCCGCGGTGGCGCGATGCGGTTCCCGCACCGGCACCGGCACCGGCACCGGCGGACGGCGCCTGAGGTCAGTCGATGGTGAAGCGGCCGATCAACCCCGACAGCCGCTCGGCGGTCTCCACCAACGTCTCCGACGACGCCGCCACCTCCTGCGTACTCGCCGCCGTCTGCTGAGTCGCCGCCGACACCCCCTCGGTCAACGCACGCGCCTCACGGCTCACCGTCGCCACCTCACGCGTCGCCCCCGCCAGGCTCTCCACATGCCCGCTGGTGCCCTCCACCGCCCGACCCAACTCATCGAACGCCGCCCGCGTCTCACCCACCGTCCCCGCCGAACTCTCAGCCAACTTGCGCACCTCATCGGCCACCACCGCAAACCCACGCCCCGCATCCCCCGCACGCGCCGCCTCGATCGCCGCGTTCAACGCCAACAGATTCGTCTGATCCGCGATCCGCGCAACCTCACCGGTCAACCGCATCCCACGCTCAGCCACCTCACGCGCCTCACCCGCCAACCGCTCCGCCTCCACCGCAACCCCCGCGGTGCGCTCCACCATCTGCTCCTGACGCTCCGCACCAGCAGCCATCTCCGCCATCGACCGCGCCACATCCTCAATCGCACGCCCGGTCTCCTGCGCACCCGACGACAGCTGCTCACCCGCCGCAGCCACCGTCTCAGCCACCTCACCCACCTCCGCGATCATCGCCCCCACCTGACCACGCATCTGCCCATACGACCCCACCGTCGCCGCCATCTGCTCACGCATCGTGTTGAAGGTGACGCACAGCTCGCCGGCCTCGACACCCGGCGCCCGTTCGATGGGCTTGGTCATCGCCACGGCGGTGGCGGTGAAATCCCCGCCGGCCATCGCCGTGAGGCCGTCCAGGACATCCTGCATGCAGTTCTCGGAGAGGCTCGCCATGCCGCGCAGCAGCTCGTCCAAGCACGACTCGTCCCCCATCGTGGCGCGCAACCGGGCCTGCACGGCGTTGTATGACTCCACGGCCGCCCGGGTGCGCTCCACCACGCCGTTCACCTGCTCCACCAGCGCGGCCATGGCAGGGTCGTCGGGCACCAGGTCGATCAGGCCGGTGCGGGCCTGCACGGTGCGGGTGAGGTCGCGGCGGGTCATCGCCTGCAACCCGTCCGAGATCCCCGTGAGGCAGTGCTGGTTCAGGCTCTCCAGGCACGCACGCACCGTCTCCAGCGCCTGCGTGTTCGCGTCCGTCCGCCGAGTGCTCCGCATGATCCCTCCACGCCGATTCCGCGCCCTGTGGCGCCCGACGTCACAATCGGCGCGGCGACGGTCCCCCTGAGGGATGCGTCACGGCCCGGGCGCGTGGCGCGCGCGTGCGCATGCCACGCGCCCGGATCCGCATCGGCGTCGCCGATCAGTCGATGGTGAAGCGGCCGATCAGCCCCGACAGCCGCTCGGCGGTCTCCACCAACGTCTCCGACGACGCCGCCACCTCCTGCGTACTCGCCGCCGTCTGCTGAGTCGCCGCCGACACCCCCTCGGTCAACGCACGCGCCTCACGGCTCACCGTCGCCACCTCACGCGTCGCCCCCGCCAGGCTCTCCACATGCCCGCTGGTGCCCTCCACCGCCCGACCCAACTCATCGAACGCCGCCCGCGTCTCACCCACCGTCCCCGCCGAACTCTCAGCCAACTTGCGCACCTCATCGGCCACCACCGCAAACCCACGCCCCGCATCCCCCGCACGCGCCGCCTCGATCGCCGCGTTCAACGCCAACAGATTCGTCTGATCCGCGATCCGCGCAACCTCACCGGTCAACCGCATCCCACGCTCAGCCACCTCACGCGCCTCACCCGCCAACCGCTCCGCCTCCACCGCAACCCCCGCGGTGCGCTCCACCATCTGCTCCTGACGCTCCGCACCAGCAGCCATCTCCGCCATCGACCGCGCCACATCCTCAATCGCACGCCCGGTCTCCTGCGCACCCGACGACAGCTGCTCACCCGCCGCAGCCACCGTCTCAGCCACCTCACCCACCTCCGCGATCATCGCCCCCACCTGACCACGCATCTGCCCATACGACCCCACCGTCGCCGCCATCTGCTCACGCATCGTGTTGAACGTCTGGGCCAGGGCGCCCACCTCCACGCCGGCGGGACGCTCGATCGGCTTGGTGACGGCCTGTGCGGTGACTGTGAAGTCGCCGTCGGCCATCGCGCCGAGGCCCGAGCTGAGGGCGCTGATGCAGTTGCGCGACAGACTGTCCATGCCGGCCACCAGTTCGTCCAGGCACGACTCGGAACCCAGGGAGCTGGCGAGCCGTGCCTGCACCGCGCCGTAGGCGGCGACGGCGGCCTGCACCTGCTCCAGCAGGGTGTTCATGTGGTCCACCAGCGCCGCGAGCTGCGGGTCGTCGGGAGTGACCGTCACCGGCGTGGTCACCGGCGTGACGGTGCGGGTCAGGTCGCGGCGCGTCATCGCCTCCAGACCCTCCGCGACACCGCGCAGGCAGTGGCTGTTGAGACTCTCAAGACATGCGATCACCGCGGTGATGGTCTCCGCGGATTCCCGACTCCCGTTGCGCCGCATCCTGGCTCCCTTCGGTTCCTCGATGCCCGGTCGGCATCCGAGGACCTCTTCGGCACGGCGCGCGCCGACGTAAAGATCCGCGACACATCTGCATGCCCGCCGCGGGCGTGGCCGCTACCGGCGGCGGGTCGCCAGGCGCGAAAAGGTGCGCATCTCGTCGAAAACGCGAGCGGCGCCGCGCACCGTCGCCTCCTCAGGACGATCGGCGGTGCGCACGTTCACCGGGCACGACGTGGCCACCAGGCTCACCAGTTCGGGGATGCGCGCGCCGCCGCCCACCAGCGTGAGCCCGTGGTCGAGCGCGTCGATCATCCCGCCCTGCCACACGTCCTCCACCAGCCGGAGGGCCGTGTCCACCACGACATCCTCGGGTTCGCGGTCCGGGTGGGCGGCGTACGCCGCGACCCGCGAGAGGGTGACCTTGCCCTCTGCCACCAGCACCGCCTCGCATCGGCCCGCGCCGACGTCCACCAGCAGGCACCCGTGCTCCTCCGCGACGGGCAGCCCGGCCCCGATCGCCGCCGCCAGACCGGACTCCATCGCCAGCGCGGCGCGCGCCCCCGCCGCAAGCGCCGCGCGCTCCAAGATCACGCGCTCACGTGGGCCGAGTGCCGGCTGGGCGCACAGCACCACGTCGGGGTGGCGCCCGGCGCCCGCCGCCACAAACGCCTGCTGCAGGACCCCCCGCAGCCCACCGCCGGCCGGGCGGTGCATCACGGCGCCGCCCGGGGTGCAGATGTGGACCCACCGGCTGCCGATGTCCACGGCCACCGCGCGCCGGCGTGCCCCGAAGCATGATCGACCCGTGATCCACATGACGCGACGGACCATAGGCCGACGGCACCCGCCGGGGTCCGCCCCGGCGACAGGCATTGACATCCCGTTGACGGGTCCCCCGGCCCGCGGTCCGGCTAACCTCGTCGGTGCCCACGGAGGATCCCCTGACACGCGCCGACACACTCCCCGCGCTCCTGCGCGACCTCACCCACGAACTGCGCAATCCGCTGGCCGGCATCGCCACGGCGGCCGAGGCCCTGTCTGTGGTCGACGCCGAGGGTGAGCGGCGCGAACTGGTCTCCATGATCCTGCGTGAGACCGGCCGCCTGGAGCGCCTCATCACCAACATCCTCGACATGTCACGGCTGGACGGCGGGGCCGTGGTGCCGCAGCTCGACTGGTGCTCGCCGGAGGAGCTGGTGGGCGGCGCGGTGCGCGACTGCGGTGCGGCGCTGGACGGCGTCGAACTGCACATCGATCTGGCCCCGGCGCCCGACCTGGTGCGCGCGGACCCGGTGCTGACCGAGCGGATCCTGGTGAACCTGCTCGAGAACGCGCTGCGCCACGGCGCTCCCCCCATCACGATCACCGGGCGCGACCGCGACGACGGGTACGACATCGCGGTGTACGACCGCGGTCCCGGCATCGACCCGGACGTCCTCCCGTCGGTGTTCGAGCCCTTCGTCCACCGCGACGGCGAGGGCCTGGGACTGGGACTCCCGCTGTGCCGGCGCCTGGCCGCAGCGCAACACAGCTCCCTGGTGCACCTGCCCACCGAGCACGGCGCGTGCTTCCGCCTGCGACTGCCCTCGGGGACCTCCGCGTGAGTGCGGGGGCGCGGGTGCTGGTGGTCGACGACGAGCCGCTCATCGTCCGGGCGCTGCGCGCCAGCCTCACGGCCGCCGGCTATGAGGTGCGCACCGCGACCACCGCCGCCGAGGCGCTGGAGGCGGCCGCCGTGTGGTCGCCGGACGCCGTCGTGCTCGACCTGCGCCTGCCCGACGGCGACGGCGTCTCGGTGTGCCGGCGCCTGCGCGAGTGGAGCCGCGTCCCGGTGCTGGTGGTGTCGGCGATGGATGACGAGCCGGACAAGATCGCCGCCCTCGATGCGGGCGCCGACGACTACATCACCAAGCCGTACGCAACCGGCGAGCTGCTGGCACGCCTGCGCGCCGCACTACGCCGCGGTGCCACCGGTGAGGAGGGCGAACCGGTGGTCGCCTTCGGGGACATCACCGTGGACCTCGTGCGCCGAGAGGTCCGCCGGCGCGGGGAACGCGTCCACCTCACCCCGCTCGAGTACGACCTCTTGGCCGAGCTCGCCCGCCACCCGGGGCGGGTGATGACCCACGCCGCACTCCTGCGCGCCGTCTGGGGCCTGGCCTACCAGGGCGAGACCCGCTACCTGCGTGTGTACATGGCGAACCTGCGTCGCAAGCTGGAGGACGACACATCACGGCCGCGACACCTCCTGACGCAGGCCGGCGTGGGCTACCGCCTGTCGGTGGACTGACCAGGACGCGGCAGGCCTTGGCAATCCCCTGACGTCCCGGGCCCGCTTCTTGACACCTCGCTGACGCCGGGGCGGACAACATGAGGCTTCGGTTCCCCGCGAGCCAGGAGGCCCCCTGTGTCCACAGCCATCGCACGCGATCACCATGAGGTGCTGAACGCCGAGCTCACCCAGCTGCGCACCCAGATGCGGAGCGAGGCCCAGGCACGCCTTCGCGCCGCGCTCGACGCGTCGGGTGGGGCACGCACCGAAGCGGTCGAGGCCGCCGAGGCGGAGTGCGAGCTCCTGGAGGCGCAGATCGAGAGCCTGGACGGCCATCTGCGCCGCGCGCAGGTGACCGACGGTGACGCCGGCCCCGGCAGCGCCGGGTTGGGCTCGCGCATCACCGTGCGCCGGTCCGCGGCGGCCCCCGCGCGCACCTACACGTTGGTCCTGCCGATGGCGGGTGATCCGCGCAACGGCCTGCTCACGGTGGACAGCCCGCTGGGCCAGGCCCTCCTCGGCCGCCGGGTGGGCGACGAGGTGACCGTGGACGGTCCGCGCGGGCCGCAGACGGTCATAGTCGAGGCCGTCGAGGTCTGAACCGGCGCCGGGCGCCGCCCCTGCGGGCGGCGCCCACGACCGCAGGACAACCGCCCCGGCGCGCCGGCGGCGCCGATGCCTCTAGGGTTCCCGCGACGATTTCGAGGCCGGAGGGCCACTTGGGGCGACGTGCGCGGGTGATCGCGGGACTGCTGGCCGTGGGGGCGGTGATCCTCGTGGTGGCCGTGAGCATCGGCGCGTCCGGGCGTGGCGCGGACGAACTCCCCGCGGGACCGGTGGCCGCGCTGCAGGACGACCACCTGGCCACCGTGGATCCGGCGGGGGTCGAGGCGCGGTTGGACCTCCTGGCGGGGACCGGTGTGACCACCACCCGGTTCGACATCCTCTGGTCGCAGCTCGCACCGGAGCGGCCCGCCGATGCGACCGACCCGGAGGATCCGGCGTACGACTGGACGCGGGCGGACGCGGTGGTGCGCGGGCTGGCCCGCAGGGGGATCACGCCGATCATCTCGCTCTACAGCACCCCGGCGTGGGCCAGTGACATCGACTCGCCCGACCCGGGGCTGGCGGTGCAGCCGGCGGCGCCGCGCCCGTCCGACTACGCCGATGTGATGCGGGCCTTGGCGCAGCGCTACGGCGGTGCGCACACGCCGGCGGGTGCCGACGCCCCCCTGCCGCAGGTGCGCCGGTTCGAGCTCTGGAACGAGCCGAACCTGAACGGGTTCATGTACCCGCAGGTGCGCGACGGCCGGCGGGTGGCCCTCGAGACCTACGCCGAGATGGTGCATACCGCCTATCCGGCCATCAAGCAGGCCAACCCCGACGCGGTGGTGATCGTCGGAGCGGGAGGCCCCAAAGGCAGCACCTCACGCACCGGGACCGGCGCGATGCGTTGGCTCACCGGCCTGCGCGAACGCGGCGTTCCCCTCGACGCGTACTCCCAGCACATTTACCCCAGTGCCGCCCCCGACGTGCCCACCAGCGCGCTTCCGAGTTGGAGCAGCGTGGGGCGCTTCCTGGAGGCCCTGGACGGCTTCGACCGCCCGGGCATCCCGCTGTACATCACCGAGGCCGGCTACACCACCGCAGCCACCCCGTACCGAGACTCGATGGTCACCGAAGCGCAGCAGGCGCGGTACCTCACCCGCATCTTCGAACTGCCGCAGCTGCAGAACGACCGGGTGGCGACCGTGGTGTGGTTCAACCTCCAGGACAACGCCAACTGGCCCGCCGGCCTGGTGCGCGCCGACGGCAGCGCGAAGCCCAGCCTGAAGGCGTTCCGCCAGGTGGTCCGCCGCCAAGACGGCGCCGCGCTCGGCTGAGCGCCGCGCCGCCTCGTGACGCGCTACCGCAGCCGGTAGACCGCCGTCGTGACCTTCCGCTTGCCGGTGAGGTCGCGCACGGTCATCCTCACCCGCGCGGTGGCGCGGCGATCGCGCCGTAGCGACGCCACCACCACGTCCGTACCGCGCTCGGTCGGCGCGATGTTGGCCGTGAACGGATCCGGGTAGTTCAGGCGGAAGCGCTCGGTCACCATCCGGACCTTGCGGCCGGGGATGGAGATCGTGCCGGTGAGGGTCACCGTGCAGGGCCGGTCGCAGCTCACCCGCGGCTGCACCGCTAACTCCTGGCGGAACTGCTGTGTCTTCGGCCCGGCCATCCGGATGGTGAGCGACTCGCCCGGATCCTTGGCGAAATTGCTGCACGCCGGCGCCGTGGGGCCGAAACGCTGGATGCGGTGGTTGCCGGTGTCGGCCACGTACGCGGTGCCGCGGCAGTCCGCGGCGACGGAGGCGGGTTGCGCGAACTGGCCGCGCTGGGCACCGGGGGCACCACCCACCGGAGCCGCGTAGGCGCCGGCCGCGGTGAACTGCTGCACCCGCGACAGGTGGATGTCGGTGGCGAACACGCTGTCGCCGGCCACGGCGACACCGTCCACCGATCCGAACTGCCCCGGGCCGGTGCCCGCGCCGCCGAAGGCGCCCACGATCTGGCCCGACGGATCGACGATCAGGACCCCGGACGACGCGGCGAGGTACAGCCGGCCGTCGCCGCCCACCGCGATGTCGCGGTCGGGTGAGAACGTGTCGACCACCCCGTCCTCGTCGGGCGGGAACGAGATCGTCGTCTCCCCCGCCGGCTGTCCGGCGAGCGTGAACAGCCCGAGGCGCCGGTTGCCGCCGTCGGCGACCACCAGAAGGCCCCGGCGGTCGACGACCATGCCACCGATGGCCGTGCTGATCTGCCCCGGTCCGGGGCCCTCGCTGGAGAAGGCCCCCAGGAAGCGGCCCTTCGTGCTCCACATGCTGATGCGGGTGCGGTGCCCGCCCTCGGCGACGTACACGCGCCCCTGCGGCGAGATGGCGAGCGCGCGCGGCTCGGCGATGAGGCTCACCTTGTCCAGCGGGTCGACGTCATCGTCGGACGACACGCCCCACTGGCGCACCAGCTTGCCGTTGGGCAGGAACTTCTGCACCCGGCCCTCGTCCTGGTAGGTCCCGTCGGGCTCGTCCAGCACGTAGACGTAGCCGCGCGAGTCGGTTGCGACATCCAGGATCTCGCCGAACCGGCCGGGCGCGCTCCCCTTGCCGCCCCACACGTTCGCCTGGGCGCCCGCCAGCGCCGGAAGCGCCAGCAGCAGGCACGTCGTCAGGGCCAGCAGGAACCGTGTCTTCATCGGGCGAGCCCCCAAGAATTGGTCGCGATGGTGACCTTCTGCTTGATCAGGCGCGGTTTGCCGCCCGTGATCGGCACCACCAGGAGATTGCCGTTGCGGTTGAACGCGATCTGCGTGCCGTCGGGCGAGAACGTGGGGTTGGTGTCCGCCTTGCCCTGCGTCACCGCCCGGATCAGCCGGCCGGTGGCCGGACGGAAGAGCAGGATGCGCCCCTTGTGCTTGGCCGACAGCTCGGAGCTCGCCGGCGCCGGTTCGTCGATGACGGCCAGGTACCGCCCGTCAGGCGACGCCGCCGGCGCCGTCAGCACGCGGCCGTCGATCTTCGCGACCGCGCGCGAGCACTCACCCTCCGGATCCATCGCACAGATGAACCGGTCCTGGTTCGCATCATCCTCGGTCTCCTTGGAGTACACGAGCTGATCGCGCATCCAGGCGACATCGGACACGT
>JBIQJW010000059.1:1185-11944 GCA_044507145.1 Actinomycetota bacterium | reverse complement strand
CCGCCGATGATCTTGCCGAAGCAGGTGATGTCGGCGGCCACGCCGTAGCGCTCCTGGGCGCCGCCGCGCGCCACCCGGAAACCCGTGATCACCTCGTCCAGGATCAGCAGCGCGCCGGTGCGGTCGCACGCCTCTCGCAGCCCCCGCAGGTATCCGTCGGCGGGCGGCACCACGCCCATGTTCCCGGCCACCGGCTCCACGATCATCGCCGCCGCGCCCTCGAGCGCGGCAGCCGCGGCCGCCGCGTCGTTGTACGGCACGATCCGGGTGGCCGCGGTGGCGGCCTCGGTGACGCCGGCGCTGGCGGGCACGCCCATCGTGGTGAGTCCACTCCCGGCCTGGGCCAGCAGGCCGTCGATGGCCCCGTGGTATCCGCCGGCGACCTTCACGATGACCTCGCGCCCGGTGGCGGCCCGCGCGAGTCGCAGCGCGCCGGTCACCGCCTCGCTGCCGGAACTGGTCATGCGCAGGCGTTCCACCGACGGCACGATGCCGGCCACGGTCTCGGCGAAGACCACCTCGCGCTCGGTGGGCGCCCCGAACGAGGTGCCCAGCGGCAGTGCGTCGGCCACGGCGCGTCGCACCACCTCGGGTGAGTGGCCGAGGATGGCCGGGCCCCAGGTGGAGAGCAGGTCGATGTAGCGGGTGCCGTCGGCGTCCCACACGTGGGGCCCCTCGGCGCGGGCGATGAAGATGGGTTCGCGGCCGATGGAGCGCATGGCGCGCACCGGCGAGTTGACGCCGCCGACCAGCACGCGGCGCGCCCGGGCGGCGAGCGCGTCGCTGGCCGGGGTGTTGTGGGAGGGGATCAGGTCGCTCAGGCCGATCCCGCGCCCTGCCAGCGCGGCAGGGGCTTGCCGGCCAGCGCAAGGTCCTCCCACTCGCGGTACTCCGGCGTGAAGTACATCAGCCGGATCTTCTTGAACTCGTAGCTGGAGTAGAGGACGGCCCGCCGGTCGGGGTCGGTGATGCCGGTCTCCTGGGCGATGGCCTCGATGGCCTCCTCGCACGCTTCCATGTTGCGCTGGTGCACCATGGTGAAGATCGAGTAGGGCCAGTCCGGGTACGTCGGGCGCTTGTAGCAGTGCGAGACGGCGCGGAAGGCGGCCATGCGCGGACCGATCTCCTCCAGCTCCTCCTCGGGCACCTTCCAGACGGCCATGCCGTTGGCGCCGAAGCCGGCACGGCGGTGGTTGAGCACCGCGGCGAAGCGGCGCATGTAGGCGCGGTCCAGGAACACCTGCGCCTGCTCCAGCAGCGCGTCGGCGTCCATCCCGGCCGCCGCGGCCCACGTGTCGAACGGCCGCGACTCCACCGGGAGGTCGCGCTGGAGGATGTCGATGGCCCGCTTGTCGGCCTCGGTGGGCAGCACCCCGTCGCCGCGCTTGGGCGCCGGCTTGGGCGCCGTGTCCTTCGCGTCGGTGGGGGTGGTGCCGGTCATGTCCAGCTGCACGTTGATCTTGTAGAGCTTCAGCGTCGGAAGGAGCCGCATCGACTCGGCCTTGGTCTCCTCGGCCAGGCGGTCCATGGTCTCCTCGAGGCCCAGCCGCGAGTCGGGCTCGACGGCCAGCGTGTACCAGAGGTTGAAATCGTGCGTGCGCCGGTAGTTGTGGCTCACGCCGGGGTGCCCGCCGATGATTGCCGCGGCGTCGAACAGCCGGTCTGCCGGGTAGCGCGCCGCCACCAGGCTGCTGGTGTAGCCCAGCGCGCGGGTGTCGAAGATCGCCGAGAGCTGGCGCACGATGCCCGCGTCCTTGAGCACCTGCAGGCGCGCGAGCACCTCCGACTCGGGCAGGCCGATGCGCTCGCCGACCTCCGCGTACGGGGTCCGCACCAGCGCCAGGCCCGCCTGGAGCTGGTTGAGCAGTTCCCGGTCGGTGTCATCGGGCTTGTGATGGATGCGCGGCGACGGGGCGGCGGTGGTCATGTGGAACCCTCCTCGCCGAGCCACCGTGCGGCGTCCTCGGCGTAGTAGGTGATGATGAGATCTGCGCCCGCGCGGGCGATCGCGGTGAGCGTCTCCAGCGCGGCGGTGCGCTCGTCGAGCCATCCGCGTTCGGCGGCCGCCTTGAGCATGGAGTACTCGCCGCTGACGTGGTACGCGGCGAGCGGGAGGTCCGAGGCGGCCCGGACCCGCGTGATGACGTCCAGATAGGTGGCCGCCGGCTTGACCATGAGCATGTCGGCGCCTTCGGCGGCGTCCAGCAGCGACTCGCGCACGGCCTCGCGGCCGTTGGCCGGATCCATCTGGTACCCGCGCCGGTCGCCGAAGCCCGGTGCCGACCCGGCGGCCTCGCGGAAGGGGCCATAGAAGGCCGAGGCGTACTTGGCCGAGTACGACATGATCGACACCCCGGTGTGGCCGGCGTCGTCCAGGCCTCGCCGGATGGCCGCCACGCGGCCGTCCATCATGTCGCTGGGCGCGACGATGTCCGCGCCGGCGTCGGCGTGACTCACGGCCGTGCGCGCCAGGAGCTCGAGGGTGGCGTCGTTGTCCACGCCCCCGTCGGCCAGCACGCCGCAGTGGCCGTGGTCGGTGAAGCCGCACAGGCAGACGTCGGTGATCACGACCATCTCCGGTACCGCGGCCTTCACGGCCTCCACGCCGGCCTGGGTGACCCCGTCCTTCCGGTACGCCGACGAGCCCACGTCGTCCTTCTGCGCGGTGACGCCGAACAGCAGCATGGCCGGCACACCGAGGGCGTATGCGCGTCGCGCCGTGTCCGCGAGCAGGTCGGGCGAGAGCCGGGCCACCCCGGGGAGGGCGTCGATGGGTTCCCGGACACCCCGTCCGGCGACGGTGAACGCGGGGAGGATGAGGCGGTCCGGCGACAGCCGCGTCTCGCGCACCATGCGGCGGATGCCCTCGCCCGCGCGCAGGCGGCGCATGCGCACCTGTGGAAAGCGGGCATGCGTTGCTGGCGTGGTCGCGTCGATCACGTGCTCCAGTGTAGCCCGCCCCCACGGGGACGGTCCCTTGGCAGACTGCCCCTATGACCAGACCACCCGTCACGGTCGTGTTCGGCGCCCGCAACGTGGGGCGCGCCGTCGCCGGCGAACGGCTCGCCGCGGGCGGACGCGTGCTCGCGGTCGCGCGCACCGACGAGACGCTGCGGTCGCTGGCCGAGGCGCATCCGGACGTGGTGACCGAGCGCGCCGACGCCACCGACCACGCTGCGGTGGCCGACGCGCTGGCGCGGGCCGAGCGCGACCTGGGCGGTCTCGATCTCGTGGTGAACGCCACCACGGCCCCACCGCGCGACCATGGCTTCGGCGGTGGCCCCGTGCTGGAGGCGCCGCCCGAGCGGCTGGAGGCGTGGATGGCGGGGTTCGTGCCCGCGGCGTGGGCCATCCAGCGCGCGGCCGGAGCGGCGCTGGTGCGACGGGGCGCGGGCACGCTGGTGCAGGTGGCCGGCGGCTCGGCCCGGCGCGCGATCCCGGGGCGCGGGATGTGGGGTGCCGCCCAGCACGCCGCCCGCGCGCTCACCATGGCGCTGGCCCAGGAGCTGCGCCCGCAGGGCGTGCACGTGGCGCTCCTGATCGCCGACGGCATCATCCAGACCGAACGGGCGCCGATGGCCGACCGGCCGCCCGCCGAGTCGCTGGGCGCCGAGGATGTGGCGGCTGCGGTGGCCTACCTGGCCGCGCAGCGCCCCCGGGCGTGGACGCACGAGCTCACGCTCACCCCGGCCATGGAGCACTGGGTGCCGTGACCGGGGGCTCCGCCGGCGAACCATCGCTGCGGCCGAAGGCGCTGCTCGACGCGTACCTGCGCGGGTGGTTCCCGATGGACCGGCCGGGCGCCACCGGCCCCATGGAGTTCTTCGAGGCCGACCCCCGCGCCGTGCTGCCCATCGAGGGGTTCCGGGTGCCGCGCTCGGTGGCGCGCGGCCTGCGCCGCGCCGGCTACGAGATCCACGTGGACCGGGCCTTCGCGCAGGTGGCGCGGGCCTGTTCGGGCGATCGCGACGGAGAGTGGCTCACCCCGCGCCTGGTGGGCGCCTATGTGGAGCTCCATGAGCGCGGGTGGGCGCACAGCGTGGAGGCATGGCGCGACGGGAGGCTGTGCGGCGGCCTGTTCGGCGTCGCCATCGGCACGCTCTTCACCTCGGAGACGATGTTCCACAGCGAGCCGGACGCCGGCAACGCCGCTCTGGTGGGCACCGCCGAGCTGCTGCGAGCACGTGGCTTCACGCTGTGGGACATCCAGGCGGTCTCGCCGCATACCGCCCGGTTCGGGGCGCATGGCATCAGCCCCGACGAGTACCGCCGGCGACTGGCCGCGGCGGTGGCGCCGGCGCGTTCGCGCTGATCAGCGCGCCATCACGAAGAGCAGTACGCCCGCGACCACCACCACGTCGACGACCACGAATACCAGGAGCAGCGACCGCCGCCTGCGGCGCGCGTGCGCGGCCGGGTCCGGCGCATCGTCGTGTTGCGCCCCGTCGGGCAACCGCGGTCCGTCATCCCAGCCCATGGTCAATCCTTGTCGTCGGGGTTGTCGGAGGAGAATGTCGTGGATGCGGCCGGATCGGTGGCGCGACGCGCCTCGGCGCGCGCCTGGCGCAGCGCCTCGCGGATGCCGCCGGCCTCCATGACGGCCTCGGGCGTGATGTGCCCGCGCGGCCTGAAGGAACGCACCAGACCGGACACCACGCAGAGTGCGCCGATGGCGCCGGCGCCCACGGCGATGCCGGTGGTGGTGATGCTGACGGTGTCCGAGAGCGCGCCCGCGCCGCGGGCGGCGGTCCACACGGCCCCCGCGACGCCGATGAAGGCCATGCCCACCGCCGCGGAACCGAAGCCGCCGCCGGCCGGCGCGCTGCGCGGTGCGCGCGCGGCGAACAGCCCGGCGCCGGCGATCAGACCCACGATCCCTCCGGTCATGCGGTCGAGGTCCAGGCCGAAGAGCTCGGGACATCCGGACACCCCGTGCTCCAGGCCGGCGACGCAGATGCCCATGCGGGACATCGTGTGGGCCGCCGTGGCGATGAGCACCACGCCGACCAGGGCAAGGGCGATCCCCGCGATACTGCAGAGGGCGTACCTCATCGCATGCACTGCCTGATGCGGGCGATGTCACCGCCGGCGTCGAGGACGCACTCGGCCACCCGCAACTGTTCGCGCTGGTCGGTCCCCGCGGCGGGCGCGGAGGCGGCCGGGGCGCTCGATGAGCGGCGCATGCGCGAGCCGTTCCCGGTCCCCACCCATGATCGATCGGCCGGTGCCGCGACGGACATGTGCACGGAGATCGTCTGGCCGACGCGGGGGATGCTCCAGCTCAGCACCAGGTGGTCGAGCGCGTCGACCGGAATGCCGCCGGTCCGCGCCACCGTGTTGACGGCACGCGCAACGTCGGCCGGGCGCACATCGGCCAGCGTGACGTCGGCGCTGCGGTTGGTCCGTGCGAAGGGGCGTCGCTGGATCTCGCGGCCCACCCGCCGGTCGAGGAAGTACTCATCGCCGGTGGGTGCGACCATCGTGGCCTGCACCCATGCGGGGGCGACCCGCAGGGACACCAGCCGGTCCGCGGGCGCCGCGACGCCGGCCATCTCCGCCAGCACCTGACGCAGGTTCGCCGGGCGCGCCAGCGACTCCGGGCCCAGGCCGGTCACCTCGCCCCGGATTACGGCGGTCGCCGGATCGTCGGCCGCGGCCTCGTCGGCGCGCTGCAGGCCCCACCACAGCCCCCCGGCCGCGAGCACCACGAACAGCAGGACCAGCAGACCGTCGCGCGCGACGCTGCGCGCCGCCGATTCACCCCACGTCGCGTCGCCGTCGCGCCCGAGTCGCCTGCGCGCCTCGGCGGCGGGATCCTCCATGCCCCAGCCCATGCGCGCCATCATGCCCGCGCGGCGGCCCGGTGAACAGGCGCCGGCGGTCCCGGATCAGTGCCGTGCGCGGCGGGTGAGCACCACCGATGCCAACGTGCCCAGCACGCCGGCGACGGCGGCCAGGCGCCCGGCCGCGGCCCACGTGCGCCCGGCGTCCGGGCTGGGATCCACCAGGAGCCCCTGGAACAGGTCGAAGGCCGGGCCGAACGGGGTGACGGCCGAGACCGCGCCGGCGCCATCACCGGGAAGGAGCGCCAGGGCGAGCAGGGGGAGCGCGACCATCAGCGCACCGAGCAGGGCCGTGCGCGCGTCGCCGGCCAGCGCTCCTGCCACCACCCCCAGCCCGCCCGCGGCGAGTCCGGTGAGCAGCAGCGCTACCGGCCAGAGGGCCCACGCCCCCACGTCCAGGTCGGTGGTGAGGGCCAGCATCACGACCAGCACGGTCCCCACGGCGGCGCACACCAGCGCGGCGTAGGCCATCTTGCCGGCCACCAGCGCCCACCCGGGCACCAGGCCGCGCGACAGGCGGCCCAGGACGTTGTCGTCGCGCTCACCGGCCAGCCCGGCGGCCCCCAGCAGCACCCCGGCCAGCCCCAGGCTCATCAGCAGTGCCCCTGCCACGCCGAAGGCCGTGAGCGGATCACGGTCACCGGAACCCTCCACCACCTCCAGTTCGATGGGCGCCCGGATCGCGTCGGATGCCGGCCCCGCGAGATCCAGGTTGCGCCGGGTCGCGTCGATGAACTCGATCAGCCGGTCGAGCCGCTCGGCGCTCTCCCGGTCGCCCGCCGTCCGCAGGTCCTCCTGCAGCTCGAGCACCAGGCGCCGGCTCTCCACCAGGCCCAGCGCCTCGCCCGTGCGGCCGAAGGCGCCCAGACGCCCCCCGTTCACCACCAGGTCCACCAGGGCCACCACCTGGTCGACGTACCCCTCGGCCAGGCGCTGGTTGAGGCGGAAGACGCCGGCCTCGAGCCGGCGGGTGAGGGCCTGGGCCTCGATGGGGGACCGGGGGCTGGTGGCCAGGGTGATGACCGGTGCGCGCAGGCCCGACTGCAGGTCGGCGACGAAGTCCTCGGGGATCGTGACCACCGCGTCCACGCGCCCCTCGTCCAGCGCTGCGGCGGCCGCATCGGCCCCCATCTCCACCACCTCGGCGTCGTCGGCCAGGCGGGCCGCGTAGTCGTCCACCGAGAGACGCTCGCCGCCCACGTCGACGGTGCGCCCGGCCGTGTCGAGGTTCACGAAGGCGATCACCGGGGTGCGCTCGCCGGCCTGGAGCGCCACGACCACCAGGAGGCTCACCAGCAGCGGATACGCGACCAGCAGGAGCGCAAGCCCCGGCGAGCGCGCAAGCAGGCGCAGGTCCTTCCCCAGGAGCAGCAGGGCACCCCTCATGCCACCTCGCCGATCAGGCGCAGGAAGGCGATCTCGGTGGCGTCGCCGCGGTCATCGCCGGCCACGCCGTGTTCGGCGACCATCCGGTCGAGGGTGCCGTCGAACGCCGGCCGCCCGCCGGCGAGGACCAGCACCCGGTCGGCGTGGCGACGCGCCTCGTCCACCGACTGGGTGGAGAACACCAGGGCCAGTCCGTCGCGGCGCAGCGTGTGCAGAAGCTCCCACAGGCGGCGCCGGTGCTCCGGGCTGACCGTCGCCGTGGGTTCGTCCAGCAGGAGCACGCGCGGGTCGCCGGCCAGCGCGATCGCCAGGTTGAGGCGTGCGAGGGTGCCGGTGGACAGCCGCCGGGCCGGCCGGTCGGCGTACTCGTCCAGGCCGGTGCGCGCGATGAGCGAATCGGCCCGCGCGTGGGGGTCGGGCGCGCCCTCCATGCGGGCGAACAGGCGCAGGTTCTCGCGCGGGGTCAGCCGCGGATACAGGGCCGGTCGCTGCGGCACCCATCCCACGTGGGCCGGTCCACCGGCGCCCCACTCCACGGTGCCGGTGTCGGGCCGACCACCGCCCGCGAGGATCCCCAGCAGGGTGGTCTTCCCGGCCCCGTTCGGGCCGAGCAGGGCAACCGATTCGCCCGGCATCAGGTCCAGGTCCACGTCGGCCAGGGCCTGCACCCGCCCGAAACGACGCCCCACGCCGCGTGAACGCAACAGGGCCTCGGGCGCTGGTTCCGGGGACGGCATCCGGGCGATTGTAGATCGCCCCCGGTGCACGCCGGGGCTCTCTGGCGAGGGGCCCCATCCCGCGTTACCCTCCCCGGGATGCCGCCACTCACCCGGGAGCAGCTCGCGTACCGGCGGGCGAACACGCGCCGTCACCGCCGGCACCGCAACCGGCGGACCATCGCGGCGATCGTCGCGCCGCTCGCCGTGGTGGGGGTGCTCGGACTCATCCTCGGGCTGGTGGGCGGACGTTCGGCGGACACCTCCGTTCCGATGGTGGCGCCGATCTCATCCACGCCCGTCAGCGCCGGCCAGCCGCCGGAGCTCACCATCGCCCGCGGCGAGGGCGTGAACATCAACATGCCCGTGGACCCCGCGGTGATGACCGCCGCCGCCTTCCACGCCATCGGCGACACCTCCGCCGTGGCGTTGGAGAGCTCGGGCGCCATCGAGATCCACACCTCCGACCGCGACGGGCGCCTCGGGCCGGCCACGTCTGCGCTGGATGTCGGGGCGCCGGCGGGCACGCCGGTCTACTCGCCGGTGGACGGCGTGGTGGCCAGCGTCGCCGACTACAAGGCGGCCGGGAGGATCGAGGGCTTCGAGATCTCCATCGCGCCGAATGTCGCATCGCAGGGGGTGCTGGTGCGGATCACCCACCTGGACGACCCCAAGCGCGGCGGTCGCCTGTCGGTGGGCGATCCGGTGCAGGCGGGCGAGACGCTGCTGGGCCGCGTCCGCGACTTCTCGGCGGTGGGCCGCCAGGAGCTGGCCCAGTTCACCTCCGACAGCGGGAACCACGTCCACATGGAGGTCATCCGCACCCGGGCCGACCTCTATTGAGGGCGCTGATGGTGGGCGATGTGGTGGGGGGCGTGGGCATGCGCGCGCTGCTGGCGCACCTGCCCGGCCTGCGCGAGCGGTACGACCCGGATGTGGTGGTGGTGAACGCCGAGAACGCCGCCGCCGGCAGCGGCACCGCGCCGCGGCAGGTGAAGGACCTGCTCGACGCGGGCGTGGATGTGATCACCGGCGGGAACCACTCGCTGCGCCGCGCGGAGACCCTGCCCCTGTTCGGATCCGAGCGCCGACTCCTGCGCCCGGCGAACATCGCGGTGAAGGCACCCGGCGCCGGGCAGGTGGCGGTCGAGACCCGGGCGGGACGGGTGGCCGTGCTGAACCTGATGGGCGCCGTGTTCATGACCGTGTCGGCCAGCCCGTTCTTGCTGGTGGACGACATGGTGGCGCGGGCCCGCGGCGAGGCGGACATCGTGCTGGTGGACTTACACGCCGAGGCCACCAGCGAGAAGGTGGCGATGGGACACCACCTGGACGGCCGGGTGACCGCCGTGGTGGGGACGCACACGCACGTGCAGACCGCCGACGCACGGATCCTGGCCGGCGGCACCGCCTACATGACCGACCTGGGGATGACCGGTCCGCACGACTCGGTCATCGGCGTCCACACACAGACGATCCTGCGCCGGTTCCTCACGGGGGCCGGCGGGCGCTTCGAACCGGCCGACGGCGGGGTGCTGGTGCAGGGCGCGGCCATCACCGCCGACGACGCCGGGCGCGCTACGGCGATCGAGGGCTTCAGCATCGAGGCCTGACCGCGCACCGCCGGCCCGGCCGGCGGTGCGCGGTCAGTCGGCCAGGTAGCGCGCCGCCACGGCGCGTTCGCTCTCGGGCTCGGCGGCACCCTGGCGCAGCACCCACCCGCGGGGGCGTCCGGCGATCGACGGCCGTGGCCAGGCCGCCGCCAGCAGTGCGATGAGCAGGCTGTCGCGCAGTGCCAGCAGCGCGATCGGGCCGCTGTGCAGATCCACCAGGTCCCAGTACAGCCTCGGGAAGTAGGCCATCGTGGCCAGCAGGCACGCCAGCGTGAGCGCGAATGCCGCACGGCCGTAACGGCCGCCGATAAGCAGGCCGGCGGGCAGCAACCAGATCATGAACTGGGGCGAGAGCACCTTGCCGGCCACCAGCAGCGTCACGATGGTGGAGCACGCCGCCGCCATGAACAGGCGCACGTCGCCCGGCGTCCGCGCGCGGTGGAGTCCCCGCCACAGCGACCATGCGATCACCGCCACCAGGGCCATCAGCGCCGCCGTGCAGAGGCCGGCGATGATCGCCGGGCCCTCGCCGGCCAGGCCCTGGCTGCCGAACGAGCTGCGCACCGTCAGTGGGATGTCGGCCAGGGCGTGCAGGCCCAGCATGTAGGCCGATCCGGTCGACTCGATCTGCAGGGGCCGGTCCAGGTGGTACGCCGCCATGTCCCATACGCCGGACGGGCTCATGAGCACGAAGGGCGCCAGCACCGCGGCCACGCCGGCCAGTGCCAGGCCGCAGCCGGCCAGCGAGCGGCGCAGGTCGGTCTCGCGCCGCTGCCAGATGATCAGCACGGGGATGAGCGCGAGCGGCACGATCTTGATCAGGGTCGCGACGGCCAGCAGCGTCCACATCAACGTGAACCGGCGCGTGATCGCGGCCCAGAGCATCCACGCCATGGCGGCCGCCAGCGCCAGGTCGTAGCGGGTGGCCATGAGTCCGCCCAGAAGGAGCGGTGAGGCGGCCACCGCGACCCCGGCCGCGATCTGGCGCGGGCGCGACAGGCTCAGCGCCCGGGCGATGGCGACGCCGGCCACGGCGGTGGCCGCCAGGCACGCGAGCATCAGCCCGGAGAAGGCGGTGGTGTAGGCGCCGGGGATGATCCCCGCCAGCCAGAAGAGGGCCCCGGCCACCGGCGGGTACTCGAGCGTGAAGTCGCGGTACGGGATGCCGCCGGCGGCGATCTGGTCGTACACCTCCCGGTAC
>JBIQJW010000059.1:0-1085 GCA_044507145.1 Actinomycetota bacterium | reverse complement strand
GAAGTCGCGGTACGGGATGCCGCCGGCGGCGATCTGGTCGTACACCTCCCGGTACACCGGGATGTCGGTGAGCACGCCGTCCGCGTAAAAGCCGAGCTGCATCGGGCCCACCCACACCAGCACCGCGAGCAGCGCCACGGCCCACGGCAACGCCGCGTCGACACGCCGGTTCACGAGGTCGCCACCACCGGGTCATCTTCGCGCATCTCCTCCTCGCGCGAGGCGTCGTCGGGCAGCGGGCGCGGCCCGGGCCAGTCGGGCACGACGGTGAAGAGGACGAACGGGAGGAACCACGGGATGTAGAGGTAGAACCAGTGGGTGACGGTGAGTTCCATCCCGATGATCAGGGCGCCGGAGAACGCCGCGACGCTCACCAGGTCGAGCCGGCGCGGCCAGCGCCACAGGGCCAGCCCGCCGATGACCACCGCGGCCATGATCGCCAGCTGGAGCGGGCGCAGCCCGGGATATTGGCCCCAGATCGAGAAGGGCGAGTCCCGGTCCATCTGGTAGCCGATGGTGCGCGAGTAGAACGCGCGCACCCCGTCGGTGCCGTCGAGCAGGAGCACCCAGCCGGTGAGCACGGCGGCGAGCACCAGGCCGCCCACGAACGGCAGGAACTGGGCGCGCCCGGTGGGGCGCGGGAACGGCCGCCGGCTCCACAGCGGCAGCAGCACGGCCGGGGCGAACTTCGTGCCGAGGGCGAAGCCGAGCATCAGCCCGCGCAGCAGCGGCCGGTGCAGCGCCACCAACCCCCAGATGAGCATGGCCGCCACCAGCGAGTCGTTGGAGTTGGTGGCCAGGGCGTAGGCCGTGAACGGGAACGCCGCCCAGGCGGTCGCCAGCGCCATCCCCAGCCGCACGCCGGCGATGCGCCAGCCCAACAGGAACATGCCGGCGATGCAGAGCAGGTCGAACATGGATGAGGCGCCGTGCGCGGCCGGCAGGGCATCCCACGATCCGGTCCACGGCTGGGCCACCTCGAAGGGGACATAGGCCAGGTAGTTGAGCGGGCCGTAGGTGTCGCAGCTCCCGCAGTCGTCGGGCATCGTCCCGTAGGGGGTGCTGCCGTTGGCGATGCGGTCGGC
>JBIQJW010000297.1:0-1868 GCA_044507145.1 Actinomycetota bacterium | reverse complement strand
ACGGGGGCCATGCGGTCGAGGCGCGCGAGGCCGCCCGCGAGCTGTCCGGGGCGTTGCGGATGCTGCGGCCCCACGGTTCGGGCCGGCGCACATCCGTGCTGACGTGCAGCGCGGTGCAGGACGAGGGGGTGGACGCCGTGTGGGACGCCGTCGCGGCGCACCTCGCGGATCTGAGGAAGGCGGGCGAGCTGGCCCGGCGGCGCGCCGACCAGGATGTGGGGTGGATGTGGGCGATGGTGCACGAGGGCGTGCTCGCCCGCGTGCGTGACGACCCCGAGGTGGCGGAGCGCGCCGGGCGGTTGACGGCACGCGTCGCGGCGGGCGAGATCACGGCCGCCATGGCCGCCGACGACATCCTGGCCGTGTTGGGCGGCTGAGGAGGTGCCCCGCGTCCTGCGGGGCACCTCCTCGGGCTCAGCCCTGGCAGCCCACGGTGGTACGCGGCGCGGTCTCCGGCCGTTCGCCCAGCGTCACGGTGACCGTGCGCTCACCGCCGTCGGCGCCCGTGACGGTCAGCGACACCTCGTCGCCGGGTTCGCGCGCGTCCACCAGGCGCTGCAGCGCCGACGCGTCGGCCACCTGCGTTCCGTCCAGCGCCGTGATCACGTCGCCGCCGGTGCACACCGGGCCCGCCATGCTCTCCACCAGGCGGTCGCCGAACGCCAGCCCGGCGCGCGCGGCGGGGCCGCCCTCGGCCACCCCGGTCACGAGCGCACCGCTGCCGGCGCCCACGCCGTCGACACCGCGCAGGGTTTCGTCCACGCTCGCCGAGCTCACGCCCAGCCACGCGTGGTCCACCGCGCCGTCCGAGCGGATCTGCTCGATCACCCGCGCCGCGGTGTCGGACGGCACGGCGAAGGCCACACCGACATTGGCGTCCACGCCCGAGTCGGCGATCTGGGTGGGCACGCCGACCAGCTCGCCCGCCGCGTTCAGGAGCGCGCCGCCCGAGTTACCGTGGTTTACGGCCGCGTCGGTCTGGATGGCGTCGGGCACCGAGAAGCCGTTCGGCGACGTGATGGACCGACCCAGGCCGGACACGATTCCGGCCGTCGCACTGCCCATGTACCCGAAGGGGCTGCCCACCGCCAGGACCGGCTCACCCACGACCAGATCGGACGACCGGCCCAGCGGCACCACCACCAGGTCCGCTGCGGGCACGTCCACCTTGATCAGGGCCAGATCGGTTGACGGGTCGGTGCCGACGACCTGTGCGTCGACGCTGTCACCCGAGGTGAACGTGACGCGCAGCGCGCTCGCACCGCTCACCACGTGCTCATTGGTGAGGATGTATCCCGCCTTGTCGATCACCACACCCGATCCCTGGGCCGTCCCGCCGCCGTGCGGCTGCGGCGAGTACGGCGAGTCGGTGCCCGGGGTCCCTCCGCCGGTGGACGCGTGGATGGACACGACGCCGCCGGAACGTTCCGCGTAGATGTCACTGAAGTCGGTCTGAGCGGCGGTGAGCGCCACCGACGTCCGAGCGGGCGCCGTCACGGCGGCCGGGCTCGAGGCGACCGCCGCGGCGGATCCGTCGCCGCCGCCGTCCACCGAGATCACGGCCCCGGCTCCGATCGCGGCGGCCACGAGGGCCACGGCTGCGGTGCGCGCGGTACGGGTCCTGACGGCGCGGACGAGGGGAGAGGACGGTGCCATGGGGTGCTCCTGGGGTGGTGGACGGGATGTGACACCCCGATTGAGCCATCCCGTCGTAAGAGCTTCCTGAGAACACGATTAACGGTGTGCGAGCCGGTGGGCCGCCGCCGATGGCGGTCGAAACGATTCGGGGCGGCCGAACGGCGAAAAATCGCCCGCCGATGCCCGAATGTGGGTACCTCTCGCATGAGATGGCGGCTAATGTCCCCGGC
>JBIQJW010000296.1:0-1874 GCA_044507145.1 Actinomycetota bacterium | reverse complement strand
CGATGGAGGCCGCGAACAGCGCGTCGTCGGCCAGCCCCCAGGGGGGCCGCAGGAAACCCAGCGCGCGGACATCCTCGAACCAGTGCGAGAACGGCGAACTGCGGGAGTACGTTCCCCCGCCGAGCACCCGGCAGAGGCGCAGGAGGGTCCGCTCGGCGAGATCCGCAACGGCCTGCTTCGCGCGCAGCGCCCCCGCGGATGCGACGTGCGGATCGCCGCTCTCCACGGCGCGCAGGCCCCCCTCGAACGCCTGCACCGCGAGCCAGTGGTCCATCTCGGCGCGCGACCACTCCACCCGCTCGGAGGCGCGCAGCGTCGTCGCCCGCGCACGGATCCGCTCGCGGGCCAGCCCGACGGCCTCGTCCACGATGCCCAGGATCACCGCGGTGAACAGCGACTGGATGAACGGTCCGGCCGCCCGCGTGATGTCGTCCAGTTCACCGTCCCACGCCAGCCGCGTCGCCACCGCGCCGTCCAAGCGCATCGCGTGGCTCTGCGTGGCCGCCATCCCGGCGCCGTCCCACTCGGCCACCAGCGTGAGCCCCGCGGTCCCGTCCCACGGCACGCCGGCGACGTCCAGCACGAAGATGGTGGGCGCCGACCCGCCCTCGGGGATCGCCGTCGTCATCATCCGGTCCGCCACACCGAGTCCGCTGCCGAAGTGCTTGTCGCCGGTTACCGCGTAGGTCCCGCCTTCGAGGGGCCCCGGGGCGTCGAGCGGCGTGGCCGTCGCGCGCGTGCGGCCGATGTCGCCTCCGCTGCCCGGCTCCGAGGTGATGGTCCCCCATTGCTGTCCGGCGACGGCGCCGGCGAACACCGCGCGCCGCTGCCGCGCCCACGCCGCCTGCCCCGAGTCGGGGGTGGCGAGCCAGAACGCGATGACCGCCGGGTGCATCGACGAGACCATGGCCACCGAGGAGTCGGCCGTGGCGAGCCGGCGGTACAGGCCGCACATCGGGCGGACCGCGGCCTCGATGCCGGTGGTGAGCCCTCCGGCCTCGACGGGGGCGATCGCCGCGAGCAACCCGGCGTCGCGCAGCAGCGCGAAGTCGGCCGGGTCGAGGTGTCGCCGGGCCTGCCGCGCCGGGCGATCGGCGCGCCATTGCGCGGCGATGCGATCGACGGCCAACGCGAGCTCGGCGCCGGTGGACATGCGTCCACGCTATTCCACCGGCACCGGCGCGCCAACGGCGCGCTCACGGGGCGGGTCTCGTGGTGGCGGGCGCCGGCGCCACCAGCATCGCGGGACGTCGGGCCGCCCTGCGATGCTGCGCACGATGACCGCCGACGGCCCATCTCCGCCCCCTGCGCGGACGAGGCGCCCCACCTGGGTGCGCCGGCCCACGCGCCCCCGGCACTGGGTCATCCTGGCCGTGATCGCGGTGGTGGTGCTGGCGCTGATCGCGTTCGCGCTGCACGTCCTGAGCAGCGCCGGCTCCGCGCCCCTGGCCGACGTGGCGCTCGGCCCGTGGACGTACGCGCTCACGGCCCTGATGGTCTGGGGCGACGCGGTGTTCGCCGTCCTGCCCGGCGAGACGACCCTGAACGCCGCCTCGACCCTCGCCGCCGAGGGCGACCTCAACCTGATGCTGGTGATGCTGATGGGGATCATCGGCGCGGTCGGCGGCGACTCGACGCTGTACTGGATCGCGCGACGGGCGTCCGGGCGGATGAAGGACCGCGTCGATGCGGCGATGGCGCACCCGAAGGTGGCCCGGGCGATGGAGTACCTGGGTACCAGCGCACCGATGCTGCTCGTCGCGGGGCGGTACGTGCCGGGGATGCGCTTCGTGGTGAACGCGACCATGGGCATCACCCGCATGCCCTACCGGCGGTTCCTGCTGTGGTCGTCGATCGGCGGCACGCTGTGGGCG
>JBIQJW010000058.1:1453-12044 GCA_044507145.1 Actinomycetota bacterium | reverse complement strand
GGGCGGGCCCCACGTGGCGGCGAGGCGCCGGTTCACCGCGTCCAGGGCGGCGAGGATGTCCCCCAGCGGCCCGATGGCCTGGAGGTCACGAAGGCCGGGGGTGTTCGGCGAGCTCACGTTCACCACGACGTAGTCGGCCAGCGGCCAGAGCCGCTCCAGCGATGCGGCGTAGTCGGCGGGCGCGTCCTCCGGTTCGGCGACCTTGGACTTCCCCAGGTTGACGCCCAGCGGCACCTTCGCGCGCAGGCCGCGGTGCTCCCACGCGGCCAGGCGCGTGGCAGTGCGCTCGGCGCCGTCGTTGTTGAACCCCATGCGGTTGATCAGCGCCCGGTCGGCGGGCAGGCGGTGCAGGCGCGGCCGGGGATTCCCCGGCTGCGGACGGGCGGTGATGGTGCCCACCTCAACCGAACCAAGGCCCAGCGCCGGCCA
Organism: Actinomycetota bacterium; assembly: GCA_044507145.1. Classification (GTDB taxonomy): domain Bacteria; phylum Actinomycetota; class Thermoleophilia; order Miltoncostaeales; family Miltoncostaeaceae; genus JAVJSF01. The sequence continues at coordinate 11,615 of JBIQJW010000058.1, read as the reverse complement.
CATGGGCACCGCGAGCGCCCGCTTGTCGAAGCCGGCCGCCAGGCCGATGGGGTTGGGGAACGTGAGGCCGAGCGTCTGCTGGGTCAGCCGCCCGCCACCGTCGCGCGGTCGCGTCAGGCGCCCCGCGACCGGCGCCACCGCGGCCAGCGCACCCATCACGAGCTCGTGACTGCGCTCCGGGTCCATCCGGAAGAACAGCGGCCGCAGGACCGCGTCGTACAGGCCCACTTACCCCTGTCCCCCGGCGATGGCGTCGGAGCGCCCGGCCATCGCGAGGTCCTTGTCGGTGATGCCGCCGGCGCTGTGGGTGGACCAGGTGAGGGTCACGCGGTTCCAGGAGATCGCCACATCGGGGTGGTGGTCGGCCTCATCGGCCGCCGCCGCGACCCGTGCCACGAAGGCCACGGCGTCCGAGAAACCACCCTCCACCACGTACTCGCGCACCAGCGCGTCCCCGCGCCGACTCCAGCCGGGAAGACCCTCGAGCGCACGCGTGATCTCGGCATCGTCAAGCATCGGGAAAAGACTACGTCACAGGTCGGGCGCGGCAAACCACCGTCGTCTAAAGTGCGTCGCCGCAGTAACCGGATCGCCCACTCCACTTCCCCGGGAGCAGCCCGTGACAGCCTCCGCGAGCAACCGATGGCTCGTGCTTGTGATGGTGTGCATCGCCCAGTTCATGGTGGTGCTCGACGGCACCGTCGTGAACGTCGCCCTGCCGCATATCCAGGAGTCGCTCAACTTCAGCCCCGAGGCCCTTCCATGGGTCATCAACGCCTACGTCCTGGTGTTCGGTGGCTTCCTGCTGCTGGGCGGCCGCGCCGGCGACCTGATCGGACGGCGCCGGCTCTTTTTGGCCGGCGTGGTGGTGTTCACCGGCGCATCGGTGCTGTGCGGGCTGGCCCACCAGCCCGAGCTGCTTCTGGCCGCACGCGCCCTGCAGGGCCTCGGCGCCGCGATGGTGTCGCCGGCCGCGCTGTCCATCGTCACCACCACCTTCCGTGACCCGGGCGAGCGCGCGAAGGCACTGTCGGTGTGGGCCGCGATCGCCGTGGGCGGCAGCGCAGTGGGCCTGCTGGCCGGTGGCGTGCTCACCGAGGCGCTCTCGTGGGAGTGGATCTTCTTCATCAACGCGCCGATCGGCATCGCCACCTTCATCTTCTCGATGCGCCTGGTGCCCGAGTCGCGTATGGAGGGCCGCAGCGGCATCGACATCGCGGGCGCCGTGACGGTGACCGCCGGTGTGTCGCTGCTGGTGTACGGCATCGTCAAGGCCGAGTCATACGGCTGGGGTTCGGGCTCCACCTGGGCGCTGCTGGCAGGCGCCGTGGCCCTCCTGGCCCTGTTCGTCCTGATCGAGATCCGGGTGCGGCACCCGCTGGTGCGCCTGGGCATCTTCCGCATGCGGGCGCTCACGGTCTCGAACGTGGTGATGCTGGCCGTGATGGGCGGCATGTTCGGCGTCTTCTACTTCACCTCGATCTACGCGCAGACGATCCTGGGATACAACGCCGTCGAGACCGGCGTCGCGTTCCTGCCGCTCACCCTGATGATCATCGTGTCGTCGGCGATCGCCCAGCAGTTGATCGGACGCATCGGGGCCAAGCGCGTCGCGGTGATCGGCATGACCATCGCGGCCGGTGGCCTCCTGCTCCTGCGCACGATCGAGGCCGATGGGTCGTACTGGACCCAGCTCCTGCCGGGCATCGTGGTGATGGCGCTGGGCCTCGGGATGACGTTCGTGCCGCTCACGCTCATCGCGACCGGCGGTGTGCGCGACGACGACGCCGGTCTGGCCTCGGGCCTGTTCAACACCTCGCAGCAGGTGGGCGGCGCCCTCGGCCTGGCCATCCTCACCACGGTCGCCAACAGCCGCACCACGTCGTCGATTGCCGAGATGGATCTGACGGCGGCCCCCACGGCCGCGCAGCAGGCGACGGCGATGGTGGAGGGCTACCACGTCGGCTTCCTGGTGGGCGCCGGCCTGATGCTCTTGGGTGCGGTGGTCCTGGCCACGCTCATCCGGCCGCGTGATCTGGACGCGATCAAGATCGATCAGCCGGTGACGGTGCACGCCGGATGACCATCGGCGGCGAACACCTCCGCGCCGACGCGCGCCGCAACCTCGAGCGCATCCTCGAGGCGGCCGCGGAGGTGTTCGCCGAGGGCGGGGCCGACGCCAGCGTGGCCGATGTTGCCCGCCGCGCCGGGGTGGGCCCCGCGACGGTCTTCCGTCGCTTCCCCACCAAGGAGGACCTGCTCATCGCCCTGATGGCCCGGCGCATGGACGCGTTGGTGCAGCGGGCCGTGGAGGAGGGCGACACCGCCCCGCGTGAGGAAGCGCTGGAGCGCTTCATGGTGCGCCTGGCCGAGCGCTTCGCGCAGGACCGCGGGTTCCACGACGCCAGCGCCCGCGCCTGCGCCATGTCACAGGCGCTCGACGAGCCCCGGCGCGCACTCACCCGTGCGGTCGGCGCCCTGCTGAGCCTGGCGCAGGATGCGGGCCGGGTGCGCGACGATCTGCGCGCGGAGGATGTCTTTTTCATCTGCGCGTCGGTGAACCACACATTCCAGGACGAGCACCCCACCCCCGGCCTGTGGCGCCGCTACCTCGCGCTCGCCTTCGACGGGATGCGCTGTCGCGACACCACCACGCTCAGCCCCGCGGCCCCCTCCTTGGCGGCTTTCGAGGCCCGACGCGACGCGGCGCGGCCATGACGGCGGCCGTCCGCCGGACCCCTCCGGCCCTCACCCTCGCCATCCTGGCGATCGCGGCGGTGTCCTACGTACTGCAGCAGACGCTGGTGGTGCCGGCGATGCCCACCATCCAGCGGGATCTGGACACCAGCACCACATGGGTGACGTGGGTGTTCACCGGCTTCCTGCTCACGTCGGCGGTGGCGACGCCCCTGATGGGGAAGCTGGGCGACACATTCGGCAAGAAGCGCCTGCTGGTGATCGCGATGGCGATCTTCGTGGTGGGGACCGTTGCCGCGGCGTTGTCCACGTCCATCTGGATGCTGATCGTGGCGCGCGGGCTGCAGGGCGCGGCCGGTGCGATCTTCCCCCTGGCGTTCGGCATCGTGCGCGACGAGCTGCCGCCGGCGCGTGTCGGCATGGGGCTGGGGCTGCTCTCGGCCACGTTCGGCGTGGGCGGCGGGGCGGGCCTGGTGCTGAGCGGCGTGATCCTGGAGCACCTCCCCTGGACCTGGCTGTTCTGGATCGGGGCCGTGCCCGTGGTGGTGGCGCTGGTGCTGGTGTGGCGCCTGGTGCCCGAGTCGCCGGTGCGCACGCCCTCGCGGGTCGACTGGCTGGGCGCGCTCACGCTCTCCGCGGGCCTGTCGGGCATCCTGGTCGCCCTGAGCGAGGGGGCCTCGTGGGGCTGGACCAGCCCGGCGACCCTCGCCGTGGCAGCCGGCGGCCTCACCACGCTGGTGGTGTGGGTCGCGGTGGAGCTGCGCGTGAGCGAGCCCATGGTGGAGATCGGCATGATGCGCGACCGCGCGGTCTTCTGGACCAACACCGTCGCCTTCATCACCGGCTTCGCGATGTTCGGGACATTCCTGTTGGTGCCGACCTTCGTGCAGATGGGCGCCGGCCTGCCGGACGCCATCGCCGCGCAGGTGGACTATGGCTTCTCGGCCAGCGTGATCGTGGCGGGCCTCTACCTGTTGCCCTCGTCGCTGGTGATGCTGATCGTGGGGCCTGCGGCGGGGATGCTGGAGGCCCGGGTGGGGGCGCGCCGGCTCACGCTGGCCGGCTGCCTGGTTCTCGGCGCCGGCGGTCTGGTGCTGGCCGCGGCGCATGCCGGCCCGGTGGAGATCGTGGTGGCGATGACCCTGGTGGGCAGCGGCGTCGGCCTGGTTTACGCGATGCTGGCCAAGCTCATCGTCGACTCGGTGCCGCGCGAGGTCACCGGGGTGGCCATGGGCATGAACACCGTGATGCGGACGATCGGCGGGGTCATCGGCGGCCAGGTGGGCGCAGCCCTGCTGTCGGCCATGACCATCCCGGGCACCGGTGGCGTGCCGCGCGAGGACGCGTTCACCGCCACGTTCCTCATCGCCGGCGCGGTCGCCCTGCTCGCCGCCCTGTGCACCCTGCGGATCCCGAGGAGACCGACGCCCGGTCAGGACGCCGCCGCGCGCAGCGCCGGCAGCACTGCGCTGCCCAGCAGCTCGAGCTGAGCCATCACGGTGGCCTCCGGCAGGCCACCGAAATCGATGTTGAAGAGCTGGCGGTCGTAGGCCCCGAAGTGCTCCCGGAAGGAGAGCGTCTTCTCGACGACCTCCTGCGGGCTGCCCACCGCCAGGGCGGTGGCCTCCATGGTGCGGTCGAGGCCGTGGCCGCGGTACTGCGGGGGCAGGTTCTCGAAGTAGGGCCGGAACTCGCGCACCGCGTCCTGCGAGGTGTGCGCCACGTACACCTGCCCGCCGGCACCCACCGGTGCCGTGGCGGCCGGACCGTGGCCGTGCGCCTCGTAGCGCTCGCGGAAGTAGGCCACCAGGCGGCCGAAGTGGCTGCTGGGCATGAAGAGGTTGTTGGCGAAGAACCCGTCGCCGTAGTAGGCCGCGTGCTCGGCGATCTCCGGCGTGCGGATCGAGCCGTGCCACACGAAGGGCGGGGTGCCGTCCAGCGGCCGTGGGATCGAGGTGAAGCCCCGCAGCGCCGGGCGGAAGCGCCCGTCCCAGTCGATGCCCTCCTCACGCCACAGCCGGCGCAGCAGCGCATAGTTCTCCACGGTCAGCGACATCGACTCCTGGATGTCCTGCCCGAACCACTCGTACACCGGCACGGTGTTGCCGCGGCCAAGCATCAGGTCCACGCGCCCGTCGGCCAGGTGCTGCAGCGTGGCGAAGTCCTCGGCGATCTTCACCGGGTCGTTCGTGGTGATGAGTGTGGTGGAGGTGCTGAGGATGAGGCGCTCGGTGCGCGCCGCGATGTAGGCCAGCAGCGTGGTGTCGGCGCTGCAGATGAACGGCGGATTGTGGTGCTCGCCGATCGCGAAGACATCGAACCCGACGGCCTCCGCCTGCACGGCGATGCGCATGAGCGAATGGATGCGCTCGTGCTCGGTCGGCGGTCGCCCGGTGTGCGCGTCGGGGTGGACGTCGCCGATGCTGAAGATCCCGAACTGCATGCGCGCCACCTCATCCGCCGTCACCGTTTGCGCGCTCAAGCGTATCGGCTCAGCCGTCCATCACCACGCGGTTGCGGCCCTCGCCCTTCGCCCGGTACAGCGCCCGGTCCGACCGGCGCATCAGGTCGGAGCCGTCCTCGCCCGGTCCCCGTTCGGCCACACCGCATGACGCCGTGCAGGTGCCCGCGGTCGTGAACGGCGTCCCCGCGATGTCGGCCCGGACGCGCTCGGCAACTGCGGCGGCCAGGGCGAGCGGTGTCGCAGGCAGGAGCAGCGCGAACTCCTCGCCCCCGATGCGCGCCACCGTGTCGATGGGCCGCGTGTGCCGCACGATGCGGTCCGCCAGCTCGCGCAGCACGGTGTCGCCCGTCGCGTGGCCGTGGCGGTCGTTGACGTGCTTGAAGTGGTCGAGGTCGAACAGGGCCACCGACGTGCCGACCGGGGCGTCCACCAGGCGTTCCTCGAACGCCCGCCGGTTTGCCAGGCCGGTGAGTGGGTCGGTGGTGGCGCGCCGCCCGAGTTCCGCCCGCGCATCGGCACCGGTGACCGCCACGCCCACCAGCGCCGCGAACTCGGCCAGGCGCTCCTCGGCCCCGGGCGCGAACCCGGAGCGGCGCATGCTCACCGCCCCCACCGTGCCCCACAGGCGCCCAGCGACGCGAACCGGTGCCGCGATGGAGCTGACGCGGGCCGTCATGTCGACGCTGCGCCAGCCGGCGTGAAGACTGGTGTAGTCGTCCACGCGCACGGCGTGCCCCTCACGCCAGACGCGTGATGTGCAGGTCTCCCCGCCCAGCGGAAGGCGCGAGCCCACGGCCATGCGCAACTCGTCCACCCGCGACCACCCGCCCACCAGCACGGCGCAGTCGGACTCGAAGCGGGTGACGCCGCCGGCATCCCCGCCCAGCAGTTCCGTGACCTCACGCCCCACCAATGCGAAGACGTCGCGCGGGTCCGGGCTGGCCGCCACGGCCGCGGCGACGCGCGACAGCCGCGCCTGCTCGTCGGCCAGCAGCCGGTGGCGCGCCTCGGATTCGCGCAGCGCCCGCTCGGCGGCACGGCGCGGGGTGATGTCCTTCACCGTGGCCACGTGGGCGGTCGCCCGGCCGTCCTGCCCCGCCACCGGGGCGACGCTCACGATGACGTCGCGCGGGGTGCCGTCCGGGCGCAGGTAGGTGCGGTCGGTCTCGGCCACGGCGTCCGATGCGATGGCGTGGCGCAGTCCGGCCTCATAGCGGGCCGATTCAGCCGGCGGCCAGTACGGGAACGGCGGCTCCATCCCCACCAGGTCCTCGGGCCGGATGCCGACGATGCGCCCCATCTGCGCGTTCGCCTGGACGATCCGTCCGCCGGGGCCGAACACCACCAAGCCGTCTTGGAGCGAGCTGACCAGCGCCGCGAAGCGGTCGCGTTCGGCGGTGAGTTGTGCCGCCAGGCGCCCGGCGCGCAGGCCGGCGCGAACGCGGGCCGACAGTTCCGTGGAGACCACCGGTTTGCGCATGTAGTCGTCGGCGCCGGCGTCGAGCGCGGCCACCGCGTCTCCCGCCGCGGCGTTGGTGAAGATGATGGGGAACGCGGCACCGGCGGCACGCAGCCGGCGGCAGAGCGTGACGCCGTCCATCCCGGGCATGGCGCCATCGGTGATGAGCAGATCCGGCGGGTGCTCCGAGAGGGCGTGGTCCAGCGCGCTGCGCCCGTCGACGACATGCAGCACCTCATGGCCGTCCGCCTCGAGCAGGGCGCGAAGGATCGCCCCGGTGGTTGCGGAATCGTCGGCGATGAGGACGCGTCCGGGGGCGGCCGCCGACGCACGGGCGTGCGGGGGCCACCGGGCGTGCCGATCCGACGCGGCGTTGGCCTGGGACATGCGTACGTGTTCGACCGGAACGGGTGCGGCGATGAGCCCCGCGTCACGAGGCTTCGATGCGTAACCGGGCAGAATCGCCGATCCCGGGCGAACGGGCATCGCCGCGCGGCGGGCGCACCGGCGCGGCCGGCGTCGGGCACAATCCCCTCGGGGGCCGTTAGCTCAGCTGGTAGAGCAGGGGACTTTTAATCCCAAGGTCACAGGTTCGATCCCTGTACGGCCCATGCGGGATCTCGCCGATTCGGCCCTCTTCCGGGTCAACAAGGCAAGGGGTCGCGCGCTCGCCGCGACGCCATGCGGCCGCCCATCGCCCATCTGCCCGCGACGTGCCCTTCGGCGCTAGCCCGGGCCCAGGAGTGGGCCGCCATCCTTCGCCCCGCGAGGCGCCCGCGGTCGCGCATGCAGTAGATCCGCCGCCGGTCACACCCCAGGGTGGCGCTGTCACACGCCGTCGAGATGGTGCATCCCTCCCCAACGGCATCGATGAGCCGATCGAGCTTCGCTCTCGGTGTCCAATACGTCCGTCTCATCGGCTTGCTGGTAGCGGGCGCTTTGCTACGGATCCCCCCACGGGACGTCAGGGCGGGCACCTAGGGTGGCGCCATGGCGAACCACCCCGATCTAAGAGGGCGCTTCTGGCTCCCCGGTGACGACCACTGCGTTTCGGTTGGCCACCTAGGAACGCGCGATGGCTACCGGTATCTGAGCTTAGAGGGAGCCTTGTTCCCGTCTCTAGGCCGCCCGCTAGAGGCGGGTGACGTCGTGCCGGTCTTGCATGGCGAGCTGGAGAGCAGGTACCCGGACGTTCGAGGCATCCTCGATGACCGGTTCGTAACCCTTCTTGATGCACCCGTCGTGCGGTCGGCGCTTGGCGTCGGTTTGGAGCCCGGGGACTCGCATCCGACACGCTTGGCCGTGAACCGGCTCATCGTCGGCGCTCACGTCGAGGAGGAGATAACGGCCCGCGAACGCGTGGTCTCTGTGGACTTGCTGTCCCAGTGGTTCGACGATTCGGGGATCTCTTGGGCCGATCCTCTCCACGAGCGAGATGGCTTGCAGCGCACCCTGGAGTTCCGAGAACCCCCGCACATTGAGGTTGAGTTGGATGGTTCTCGGTTATCGATCGGGGTCTCCTTTGCGGCCCCCAGGCGGCACCCCGCGGAGAACCCAACGGTGTTCGAGTCAGTTGCCACCGCACGGTTCTGCCACGGCCGGGCGGTCCCCGAGTCCAAGTTCGCGCGGGAGTACGCTGGCCCGCTCTGCCAGTTCGTCAGCTTCGCGGTTGGGCCGAAGGCGACCATTTCGGGGACGCGCGTCCGTTTAGCCGCCGACGAAGCTGCGGCCGCCGGGTATGTCCAAAGTCACCCAATGGGCCACGGTGCGACCGTGCTGGTTTGGCTGACCTGGGGCGCGGTACCACGGGCAAGGCCCACCAAGGATGTCCATCCTGTCCGCCAGGTGCTTCCCCGGAAGGAGATAGCTGGACGGGAGGGCGATGTCCTTGGCGCGTGGTGGCACCTTTCTTCAGCGGCGGGTTTCTCGCTGAGCGCGTTGGTCGATGCGATTTGCTCTGGAAGCGTCTACGCGGAGGAAAGGGTTCTGGCCCTGACATCGCGCTTGGAGGCATACGCCCGAGCGGTGCACATGGGCGGCTGGGAGGCTTCAGACGATCTGGAGAACGACGTCAATGCGATCTTGGCCGATTGTTCCGCGTTGAGGAACAGTGGGCGCATCGAAGGCGTGCTCAAATCGATGCTTCGCCGCCCCTCCTACAGCGAGTGTCTGACCGTGCTCCTTGAGCGGCTAGAACACCTTCCCGGTCGTCTCTTGGGATGGTCGCGGGCCGACCTTCGCGCGACGATGGCTGCTCGAGACTACCTCGCCCACGGGGGCGGTCCCCGGCCGCCAGGCGTTCTCGCTGCTCCAGAGCGGATGGTCCGGTTGTCTGACCGACTTCGAGCGATTGCGATCGGATCGGTGATTCTCGATCTTGGGCTCTCACTGGAGGACGTAGAGGCGGCTTGGAGGCGAACGTTCTCCGGCTACGCTTGGTTCAACGGGGTGTCCGTTTGATTCCACCAAGAGTCGCGCGGGCCGGACTAGAGCAGTCGGACGAAGCCTTTCGTGTCTCCCGCGCGGCTCGCGGTATCGCAGAGAGCCGTCGGGTTCTGGCTGGCGGTCCGCGGGCGGCAAGCGGTCGCGCGTAGCTCCACCCGCGTGATGCGCTGGCCCAGTCTGGTTCGCGGCGGTGGCCGTAGCTGCACCACGCGGCACGCGCTGCCTCGCATCGCGACGACTTTCCGTTCGACGGTGAACCAGTTGCGGCTGCCCCGGCGTATGCCGACCTGGATGAGCACTCGCGGGACATTGGCGCATACCCGCGCCTTGATGAAACGGGCGGCGAACACCCGCTGCCCATGCGGCGCGGCATAGGTGAGACGAACCTTTGCGCCACGCCCTGAACCAGGTGTTCTTGCCGCAGGCGCGGCAAGAACGCTGTCGATCCAGGCGCGGTGGTAAGGGACGCTGGAGAACACCGGAGGCCGGCCAGGCGCGGCGCAATGGGCAGAGCCCCAGCTGGTCACGCCAATGACGACGGCGCGGCTGTCAGTGGACAGGCGTAGGAGCGGACCGCCGGAATCGCCGCTACAAACCGACGGGAGGCCGGACCAGTTCCCGGCGCAGAGCTCCCCGGGGAGCATGGGAATGCCGTAGGCGTATGCGCAAACGTCCTGCTCGAAGACGGTAACCAGGGCGGCCTGGAGCACAACGGCCGAGACGCTTGGGTTGTAGAGATCTGTTCGACCCCATCCGGCCACCATCGCTTCGGGGTACCCGGTCGTCCAGGCGGTGTCGCCACGTAGCGGCATCATTGCGGGCGGCGTGGTTGCCCGCTCTTCGAGTTGGATCAGGGCGATGTCGTTGGCGGATGTCCCATCCGTGAGACGCTGGTAGCCGGGATGTCGGTGAATCGCGGCGACATGGTGCCTCGCGTTGGGAGTCACGGCGAGAAGGTTCACGCCGCCAACGGCGACGTGCATCGAAGCAGGTGGCCTGATCGCGCCCCCTAGTGAGACGCAGTGTCCCGCGGTGAGGATCCAGGACGGCGCGATGAGCGTTCCTCCGCAGAACTGCGCTTGGAAGGGGTCCGACTG
>JBIQJW010000058.1:0-1443 GCA_044507145.1 Actinomycetota bacterium | reverse complement strand
TCCAAGAGCGCTGCCGTGAATGGGAGGGGGCTCGGGTCGGGGACGTCGACGCCGCCTACAACGTGTGAACGAATGCCGCCGGCGCTCGCCATAGCCGCGCCAGCGACGAGCAGAACCGCGACCGTCAGGACGCAGAGTCTCAGCGTCAGCGTTGGTACGTGCACGGCCTGTTCTTGCACGGGGGCATCGGGTCGTCGGGGCCCTATAGAGGCCGATCGCCGGTCTCATTCGCGACGCTATAGCGGTCGCCGAGGCCGAGTCACCTAGCCGTTCCGGCAGTTCGCTCCCGCCCGTGGTCGGCTGCCGCAGAATGCACCGATGCCCGTCTCAGCCGCCCGGGTCCGGCGTGGTGGCGCCGTCCGCGTCGATCACCACGTTCGCGGCCAGCGGGATCTGGTGCGACGGGCTCTCGAGGATGTGCATCATGTACCCGGCCGTGTTGGGGAACACCACCATGTCCCCCACCTCCACCCCATCGGGGAACACGAGCCGGCGCCAGGTGAGGAACTCACGCTCGATGCAGTAGGCGCCGACGAGGTAGCCCTCCATCGGCTCCCCGGCGCGGGCCACCCCGGGCGCGGGGACCAGGAGCGGGTCGACCAGGAAGTCGTCGGCGGCCGAGCGCACCTGGGTGCGGTTCATGGCCAGGCCGATGAACCAGCGTCCGTCGCGGCGCTGCTTGCGGAACTCGACCCGGGCGGCGGTGAGCCCGCATCCGTCGAGGAGCGCCCGCCCCGGCTCACAGTGCAGCTCCACTCCTGCGCGCACGAGGGCGCCGGCGACCGACGCGCCGTCGCGCGCACCCGGCAGCGGGGCCTCCAGCACCGAGCGCAGCCAGGCGCCGCGCACCGGCTCCTGGAACGCCGGATAGAAGTTCGCACGGCCCACGACCCGGCCGTCGCGCACCGCCAACCCAAGCGGATGCCCCTCGAAGGTGAGCGGGGCACGCCGGCCGAGCAGCGCCGCCCCATGCGCACGCCAGAAGGCGCCCCACTGGCCCGGATCGTCCAGGTAGCTCATCGGGACGCCGCCGCCGATGTCGATGAACGACGGTCGGTGGCCCAGCGCTCGCAGCGCCTCCACCACCGCGAGCGCCTGTGCGATGCCCTCCACGCGCTCGTCGGCGCGGTACCCGTCCAGATGGAAATGGATCCCCGCGATGCGCACGCGACCGGCGCCCGGCGGGAGACGTCGGCCCAGGGCGATGATCTGCGCCGCGGGCATACCGAAGCGTGTTTCCCGCGGACCGGCCACCGCCAGGCGCAGCGCGATCGGGTGGGCCGCGCCCGCGGCGCCGGTCGCCGGGATCGCGTTGAGGAGGGCGAGCTCGTCGGCGTTGTCGATCGCGGTGGTGGCGCCCGATGCGACGCACAGGCGCAAGAGCCCCTCCGGCTTCACGGCCGCCGTCACGATGATGTCCGCGGCCGGCACGCCGCGGTCGAG
>JBIQJW010000057.1:0-12128 GCA_044507145.1 Actinomycetota bacterium | reverse complement strand
CGTTGGCGAGCAGGAGCGCCACGGACACCGCCGCAACGCCTGCGCCGGCCGCGATGAGCATGCGGACCCGGGGCGCGGGGCCGGTGCCCGGGCGCTCCTGCGCCTGGGCCGCGGGCGCGGGTGCGGGCGTTGACTGGGGATCGGACACCGCCCGGACGTTAGCGCGTCCGCCGCGCCCCGGTCGCCCGTCGCCATTCATATCGGTGGGGCCGAATGCCGATGGGGCGGTCATGGCCGATCACCCCGCCGGGCTCGCCGCGCTGCTCGGGTACGCCGTGCGCGCGGACGCCAGCGACCTCCACATCCGGGCCGGCGCCCCTCCGGTGGCACGCGTCAACGGCGTCCTGGCCCCGGTGCCGGGCGCTCCGGAGCTGGATTCCGCCGCCGTCGCGGCCATCGCCGGGGACCTGCTCGCCGGTGCGCCCGCGCGTGCGGCCGAACTGGAGCGCGACGGAGAGACCGACGTTGCCTGGGAGCAGATCGGACTCGGGCGGCTTCGCGCCAGCATCTTCCGCCGGCGCGGCACGCTGGCGATGGTCCTGCGCGTAATCCCAGACCGGATCCGGGGCCTGGATGAACTGGGCCTTCCGCCGGCGGTGGCCCGGCTGGCCGCCGCCGAACGCGGCATCGTGCTGGTCACCGGGACGACCGGTTCGGGGAAGAGCACGACCCTGGCCGCGATGATCGACGCCATCAACCGCGGCGCGCGGCGCCACATCCTCACCATCGAGGATCCGATCGAGCTGCTGCACCCGGACCGCGCCTCTCTGGTGTCGCAGCGCGAGGTCGGTCCCGACACGCGCTCGTTCGCGTCGGCCCTGCGCCGGGCGATGCGCCAAGACCCGGACGTGATCATGATCGGCGAGATCAGGGACACCGAGACGATGGCGGCGGCGCTCCAGGCGGCCGAGACCGGCCATCTCGTGCTCTCCACGCTCCACACCCTCGACGCCACCGAGACGGTGAACCGCGCGATCGGGTTGTTCCCGCCCCACCAGCAGGATCCCGTGCGCACGCAGCTGGCCGGGACGCTGCGGGGGGTCGTGTCGCAGCGGTTGGTGCCGAGCGCCGACGGCGGCGGACGCGTCCCCGCCTGCGAGGTCCTGGTGGTCACCGGGCGTGCGCGGGACATGATCGCCGACCCGGCGCGCACGGCCGACCTCTCGCAGGTGATCCGCGAGGGCGAGTACTACGGGATGCAGACGTTCGACCAGTCACTGTTCGACCACCTGGCGGCCGGGCGCATCACCATGGATGCGGCGATGGCCGCCGCCGCCAGCCCGCAGGATCTGCGGCTGATGGTCGAGGCGGGCGCCAGCCGGCGCGGGGTCGCGCTTTCGGCCTGAGGACGGGGATCCGGCGCACCGGTGCTATGGTCCGTCGCGATGTTGCACGCGCAGGAGCGGGACGAACCGGGCGGCTGCCCGGTGGTGGCCACGGCCCGGATCGTGTCGGGAAAGTGGACCCTCTTGGTGCTGCGCGATCTCGCGGCGGGGCCGTGCCGGTTCACCGAACTGCAGCGCTCCCTGATGGGCATCAGCACGCGCACGCTCGCATTGCGGCTGCGTGAACTGGAGGAGGCCGGCGTCGTGATCCGCGAGGAGTACGCCGAGGCGCCGCCCCGCGTGGAGTACCGTCTCACCGCCCGGGGGCGGGATCTGGTTCCGATCGTCGAGGCGATGCGCAGCTTCGGCGAGCGCTGGAGTTCGGCCGGCGCGGTCGCCCCGGCCTGACCCGGGCGGTCAGCCGGGCCGGCGTGTCCGCATGAACCGCACGGGGATGTAGAGGATGTGGGGCGTGCGGCGCTCCATCTTCGCGCGCAGGTCGTCCTGCGCCTCAGCGTCGAGCAGGTGCCCGAAACGGGTGCGCGAGAAGAGCCGCCAGGCATCGTCGGCATCTTCGAGCATCGCCGCGAACTGCACATCCTGCTCCTCGACCGTCGCGAGCCCGGACGCGGCGAAGGCCAGCCGGTCGCGCTTGTCGTGGGGGATGCTGGCGCGGACCGCGCGCCCGGCGAACGCCCCCGGAGCGTGCGTGCCCACCACCGAGAGCACCGCACCCATGAAGGCCACATCCATCTGGCGCCAGTTGTCGGCAGCCAGGACGCTGGCCACCAGGCGTCCGCCGGGGCGCAGCACGCGGAACATCTCCTGGAGCACCGGGGCGATGTCCTCGATCTCGTCCAGCAGCATGCTGGCGACGATGCAGTCGAAGCTGCGGTCGTCAAGGAACGGCATGGACCGCGCGTCGCCGCGCTGATATCGCACCGGCATGTCCGCCGGCGTGCGCTCCGCCGCCACCGCCAACGCCTCGGGGCTGATGTCCACGCCCAGCACACGCCCCTCGGGACCGACCGCGCGTGCGGCAGAACGCGCGGCGCCGCCGGATCCGCACCCGAGATCCAGGACACGCTCGCCCGGCCGGATCGGCGCCCATGCGACCAGGTTGTCGTACAGGTGGATGCCGCGGGCCCCGTCCAGGGCGGCGAGGGAGTCCTCGGTCGCGGTGGGGTCGGCGGCGTGGACGGCGCGCTGGAAGCGCTGTGCCAGCGCGCCGGTGAGGTGCGCGCCGCCGGCGACCATCCGGCGGATCTCCTCGAGCTCGCTGGAGGCCGGCCCGTGCGGGGCGCCGGTCTGGACGGCGGAGTTCATCGGCCGACATCGTAACGATCCGCGCGAGGTCCGGTCGTCCCCACCCTGGCTACCATGACGTCGTGAGGGTGCGCATCGTCATCGGCGTGACGGACGGGCCGGGCATCGTGGCCCACGCTTCGGCGGTGGCCGAGCGCCTGGCCGGCCGGGGCCACACGGTGGAGCTCTGGGCGCACGGCGCGCGCGCCGGGATCCCCCGGGCCCGCAGGGAGCGGATCGAGGTGGTGGACCTCCCCGCTGCCGGCGACGACATGGCCGGTGAGATCGCGCGGCGCGTGATCGCCGCCTCCCAGCAGCGGCCGGCCGAGATCCACCATGCGGAGGATCCGGTGGCCGCCGCCGGGCTCCTGGCTGCGCGCTCCGTCGTCCGCACGCCGGTGGTCCGCACCGTCCACCACATGGATGCCGCCACGACCCACGGCCTGGATGAGCTCCAGCGTGCGTCGCTCCAGGATGTCGACGCCCGCGTGTGCGTCTCGGCGGCCTGGGCCGACCGGCTCCGCGGCGAGCTCGGGGTGTCGAGCTGGGTGATCCCCAACGGCGTGGATGTGGCCCGGATCGCCGGCTGCACCCTGCCGAGGGCCGAGGCGGGCGCCCTGTTCGGGTGGAACGCACGCCCGGCGGTGCTCGCCACCGGCGGCATCGCCCGGCGCAAGGGCAGCCGCATCCTCCTGGAGGCGTTCGCGCGGGCCCGCCGGCGCCTGGGCTCGGGAGCCCTCCTGGTGGTGGCCGGAGACGGCGGCGGCGACGACGCCGACTACCGGACCGGGTGGTTCGCCGACGCCGAGCGCCTCGGCCTCCAGGTGGGCGGCGCCCGGCCGGACTCCGCCGACATCGCGCTGCTGGGCGCGGTGGCCGCGGATCGGATGCCGGCGTTGTACCGGGCGGTCGACGTCCTGGCCAATCCGTCGATCCGCGAGGGCTCCGGGGCGCTCGCGCTCGAGGCGGCGGTGGCCCTCGTTCCGGCGGTGGTGAGCGACATCGCCGGCCACCGCGACGACCTGCGCGCCGGGGAGGACTGCCTGATGGTGGAGCCCGGGAACCCGCAGCCCCTCGCCGACGCCCTGGTGCGGCTGATGCGCGACCCCGAGTTGCGGGCATCGATCGTGGCGGCGGCCGGCGACGTGGCACGCCGCCGCACGTGGGAGGCCGCGGCCGAGGCGCACGAGGAGCTCTATCGCGACGTGCTGACCGGGCGCGAGTCCCCGGCGGGCTAGTCCGAGGCGCCCAGGGCGCGCGCGATCGTGGCGAGGCCGTCGAGATCCGACGGTTCGTGCTCCAGCGCCGGGATCGTGAGCAGCGGGATGTCGGGCAGGGCGGCGGCCAGCCCCTCGCGCGCGTCCAGGTCGGCCAGGGCCAGCACCTGCTCGTCGGCCACGGTGCGCGCCATGCGCTCGGCCAACTCCACCGGCGCCGCTGCGCCCGTCGCGAGGACCGCCTCCAGCAGCGGACGCGGACCGGGCGCGCCACCCGGCGGGAGCGCGTGCACCCGGTTCAGCGCGGCGCCGGCCAGCGGGTAGCCGTCCTGGCGCAGGCGGGCGCCCAGCGCGATGGCCTGGCGCATCGGCGCGTCGCCCGGCGCGGTCAGCACGACGAACGCCGATGCATCCGAGCAGAGCAGCGTGTGCACGGTCTTCGCGCGGTCGGCGAAGCCCTGGTACATGCCGTCGAAGTCGCTGAGGAACTCCGACACATCGCGCAGAAGCTGGCCGCCGGTGATGCGTTCCAGGATCGACAGCACCGTGCTGGACCCCAGGTGCAGCATCCGCCAGCCCGCACCGGCGCCGGCGAGACCCGGGCGCACCAGCAGCCGCAGCGCCTTGCCCTCGATGAAGCGCGTGATGCGTTGCGGGGCGTCCAGGAAGTCCAGCGCATTCTGCGCCGGGGGCGTGTCGAGCACGATGCGGTCGAACGATCCGTCCTCCACGAGCTCGTACAGGCGCTCCACCGCCATGTACTCCTGCGCGCCGGCCACGGCCCCGGAGAGGTGGCGGTAGATGCGGTTGTCGATGATCCGGTCGCGGGCGCCGGCATCGGGGGCATGGCGTCCCACCAGGCGGTCGAAGGTCGCCTTGGCGTCGAGCTGCAGCGCCCACAGCTCCCCGGCGCTGCCGGGGTCATCCACCCGCTGCGGCGTGTCGCTGAGATCGCGCATCCCCAGGGCGGTCGCCAGCCGTCGCGCCGGGTCGATGGTGATCACGGCGACCCGGTGGCCACCGCGGGCCAGCGCCAGGGCGATCGAGGCCGAGATCGTCGTCTTGCCCACACCGCCGGCGCCGCAGCAGACGATCATCCGCCGGTCGTGAAGGGTGGCGATCACGCGTCCTCCCGCAGGTGGCCGGCCAGCACCGTCAGCTCTGCCACGCCGAGGTGGCGACGCACCAGATGCGGCACCTGCACCAGTGGCAGTCCCGTCTCGGTGCGCAGGCGCTCCACGAACCCGGCGTCGCGGCGCTGGTGGTCCAGATGACGCAGGGCCGCGCGCGCGGCGGTGACGACGGCCTCCGGATGCCCGGGGGTGGTGAGCTCCTGCAGGGCGGGGGCCTCGTCGTCGGCGAACCGCGGCTCGCGGACGCCGTTCAGCACGGCCGCGGCCACCGGAAGCGCGTGCCCGCGCAGGGTCGCCGTGGCCTCGACCGCCTCGGTCACCGACAGCTCGTCCGGCCGCGCCACCAAGAGGATCCCGGTGGCCGCCGGATGCGCGACCACCTCCTGGATGCGGTGGGCCTGGTCGCGGATGGGGCCGCCGCCGGCCAGTTCCTCCACGTTCTGGGCGGTCTCCAACAGGGCGATGCCGTGACCGGTCGCAGGGCAGTCCACGATGAGCCGGTCCCATACCGGCACGCCGTCGGCCGGGCGCAGGGCGACGGCGAGGCTCCAGATCTTGCCCAGCGTCACCAGCTCCGCCAGCCCGGGGGCGGCCGCGGTGAAGTGGCCGAAGGCGCGGCTGCGCGTGAGCATCTCCACCACCGGGCGCACCTTGAGCTGGCCGGCCAGGTACTCCTCGGTCGCGTGCTGCGGGTCGATGGAGATCCCCCACAGCCCCGGCGCCAGCTCCACCTCGCGGTCGCGGTGCCGGTGGTGCGGGCTGGGGGCGTGGAAGAACCGCGACACCTGATGCTGCGCGGCGACCTCGATCACCAGCGTGCGTTTGCCCTCCGCGGCGCCCGCCAGCCCGAGGGCCGCCGACACGGTGCTCTTGCCGGCCCCGCCCTTCCCGAGGACGAAGCAGAGACGCCGCTGGGAGATCGGGGGGTGGGCGGGATGGGTCACCGGACGCAGCTTAGAGTGAGTCGCGGCCATCCGGCCTCGAAAGGCGGCCCCGGATGGTCACTCTTGAATCGGCTCCCTATCCGCCGTCCCCGGTGCCCGCGACCAGATGGGCGGCGAGCTCGTCGGCCAGCCGGCGCGGATCGATGGACGAGCGTGCCGGCCCGTGGCCGTCGCCGCGCAGGTAGAGCATCGGGCGCACCGCCCGCATGTCCTCCGCCGCCCACGTGCCGTCGTTGCGCTCCAGCTCCTGCAGCCGAGGCAGCAGCGGGGTGAGGTCCACCCGGGGTGCGAGCGGGCGTGAGACGTAGCGCACCCAGGTCTCATAGCGGTGGCGTACCTGGATGGTCCCGTCCGGCAGCGCCTGCATCACGCGCATGCGCGCGGTCCGTGGGTACAGCGCCATGTCGTCGAGGAGCCGCGGCGTGTGCACGATGGCCAGATCCGCCGCCGGTTCGTCCTCGATGCGGACATCCCCCGCGTCGATCAGGGCCATGTCCGATTCGATCCGCGTCCAGTCGGCGCGCCAGAGCATCCGGTACCGCTCCGGGTCGGCCAGGAGGCCGGACACGCGGGGGAGGATGCACTCGTAGAGATCGCCGGCCGGGTCACGGTCGCGCACCCGGTTGAGCACCCGACCCACGTCCGGGAACGGGGTGGAGTGACGCTCCGCCATCCGCATGGCGGCGATGGCCGTGCGCGGTGCCCAGGGGTCGGTCCACGTTGCGAAGTCGCCGGCCTCGGACGCCGCGATGGCCAGCGCCCGCTCGGGTGCGCCGGGCGCCGGGCGCTCCAGCAGCATCCAGAGGGCGAAGAGCCCGTCCTCGTCGTAATGGTCGTTGGTGAGCAGGTGCACCGCGGGGGCGTCGCTCCCCGGTGGATCGCGCAGGTAACGGTCGGCGATGAGCGCGCTGGTGTCGTGCTCCCAGCGGGCGGGCGTGCCGGCGCCGGGCCAGTGGGAGAGCGCAAGGACCGTTCCCGCGGTGGGGCCGCAGTCGACGGCCACGTGGGGCCGCCCTGCGAGCAGATGACCCGGGACGAAGACGGCGTCGTCCGCGATGCGGGCGACGGGCGGGGTGGTTGACGATGCCATCGGACCCGAGGATACGCCGCGACCGGCGTGCGCCCTGCGATACTGCGCACGTGCAGTGGCTCTCCGACAACCACGTGTGGCTGTCCGCGGCCGTGGTGGGCCTGACCATTCTGATCTGCCTGGCGGTGCTCCTCATCGCGGCACTGCGGCTCTGGCGCGCGACCCGAGCGGCGCTCAAGACCACGTCGGCGGCGGCCGCCTTGCTCACCGCCGAGGCCGACCGGCTCACCGCCGCCGTCGACGCGATGCCCGCCCGGCAGGCGGAGCTGCAGGCCACGCTCACCGACCTGAAGGGGCGGGTGCAGATGCTGGGCGTGCTGGGATCCGCCGCGCAGGATGTGCTCGCCGCGGTCCGGTGGCCGTACCGCAACCGGTTCTGAGCCCCTCCGACCGCCTCGCGGTCTTGGACGTGGGCTCGAACTCTCTGCGTCTGTTGCTATGTGAGGGCATCGGCGACGACGGCCCGGTGGGCGAGCGCGACACCACGGTGGTGGGCCTGCGTCGGGGCGCCGCCGATGACGGGACACTGGCGCCGGAGGCGCTCGGTCGCCTGGAGCGGGCGCTCGCGCCCTATGCAGCGCGCGTGCGCGCGTTCGCCCCGGCGCGCACCGTGGCCGTGTGCACCAGCGCCGTGCGCGATGCGCCGAACCGGCAGCGCGTCATCGACATCCTGTCCGGCGTCGCCGCCAGGGATGTCCACGTGCTCGCCGGCGAGCAGGAGGCCGCCCTGGCGTTCGCGGGCGCCGCGCTGGCCGTCCCGGGGGACGTGCCGATGGTCGTCATCGACATCGGCGGGGGCAGCACGGAACTGGTCACCGGGTCCGGCGGGCGGCGGGCCGCCGCCGTGAGCCTGGACCTGGGCGCGGTACGCCACACCGAGCGGTACGTCCACACGGATCCGCCGGAGCCCGATGAGCTCTCCGCGGTGCGCCGCGATGCGATGGGCGCCGCCGCGGCACACGTGGCCGGCCTCGGCGCGCTTGGGCCCGATGCCGTGGCCGTGGCCGTGGCCGGGACGGCCACCACGCTGGCGGCGATCGACCTGGGAGCGTACGACCCGCGGCGCGTGCACGGGCATCGCATGCTCCGTGACCGCATCGACGACCTCGTGGCGCTGCTCGCGAGCGTGCCGCTGGCGCGCCGGCGGGAGATCCCCGGGTTGGAGCCGGCCCGCGCGGGAGTCATCACCGCCGGCGCCGTGATCCTGGCGACGGTCCTCGACGCCATCGGGAGCCCCGAGGTGATGGTGAGCGAGCGCGACATCCTGGACGGCGTGGCCATGGCCGCATCCGGCCGCATCCCCTCGTACAGATTGTGACGAGCTTGGCGTAGACTGCGGGCATGAGCACAGCGACCGCACCTGCGGCCGGCGTGAGCGCCGACGTGATGAGCGGGCGGCGAACCCTCTTGGCCCGCGACGAGAACATGCGCCATTTCCGCCACGATCGCCTCCTCGAGGAATGGCCCGTGGTGGACGAACCGTGGGCGACGGCCGTCGAGGACGCGCGCCTCGGCTCGATCGACCGCACTCCGGGGACGGCGAGCTTCGGTCGCTGACCCCCGGCGGAGGTAGGCTCGGCCCGGCCGGAGTGGCGGAACTGGTCAGACGCGGGGGACTTAAACTCCTCTGCCCGATGGGCGTCCGGGTTCGAGTCCCGGCTCCGGCATCCGCGGATGGTCCTCGAGGTGGATCAGGACGTCGGCGTCCGGCAACACGGCGCGCAGGCGGGCCTTCACCGCTCCCGACATCCGGTGGCCGTCACGCACGGTGGTGTGCGGGGGCACCACCATGTGCAGGTCGATGTGGCGTGTGCTGCCGGCGCGACGCGCACGCAGCGCGTGGAAGCTCACCCCGTCGCCGGTCAGGTCTCTCAGGACCGCTTCGATGTGCGCCATCTCGTCGTCGGGGAGCGCCTGATCCAGGAGCACCTGGATCGCCCGGTGGGTCAGGCGGGCGCCCAGCCAGGTGATGTAGGCCGCCACCAGCAGGGCGATCACCGCGTCCAGCGGCTCCCAGCCGGTGATGGCCACCGCCGTCAGACCGGCCGCGGTGCCGGCCGACGTCCAGACGTCCGCCGACAGGTGGGCGGCGTCGCCCTCGATCGCGGGCGACCCGGTGCGGCGCGCGACCCGGCGCAGGTGCCGGGAGACCAGCACGTTCACCACGGCCGAGACGGCCATCACGCCGATGGCGAGCTCCAGGTGCACCACCGGTTCGCCGCCCAGCACCAGCCGGCGCGTCGCCTCGAAGGCCACCAGGATCCCGGCCGCGAGGATCAGCAGCCCCTCGACGGCCGCGGCCAGGTTCTCGGCCTTCTCATGCCCGTACCGGTGGTCGCGGTCGGCCGGGCGCGCCGAGGCCCGCACCGCGACGAACGCGATCCCGGAGGCGAGCAGGTCGCTGGCCGAATGCGCCGCCTCGGACAGCACCGCCACAGATCCGGTCACGACCCCGAGCACGAGCTTGACGATCACCAGGCACGAGTTGGACACCACCGACAGCAGCGCGGCCGCGCGGTTGGCGCGGGCGTGGCCGGCGGCGGGGGTGTGGGCATGGTCGACGGGCACCGGCGGACGGTACCCCGTTAGCCGCTTGCTAGTTCAAGTCCGGCACGCCGGCTGACGGGCGCCGCTAGGCTCGGCAAACGCGGCCGTCCGGGGCCGCCCGACCGCTCGGAGGATCCGCATGGGGCTGTTCCGCGCTCGAGCGTCGGTGCGTGCCGGCGTGCTGCTCCACGCCCCCGCGCGCGCGTCGGCGCGCCTGGAGACCGGGCCCGCGGATGCACAGACCGACGTGGCGCCCGCCGTGGTGATGGGCACCGGACTCGTGGCGGCGGCGCACCACCGGTGTCCCGAACCGCGGCGTGCGGGGTTCGCCGAGTGCCTGGTGGAGGTTGCGTCCGGCATCGCGCGGGCCGGGGCGGGCGACCTGCCCTTCGCCCTCGTGCACCTGGGTCCGTTGGGGGTGCGCGACTACCTGGAGTTGGTGGAGTGGGACGAGTCGGCCCGCGGGCGGATCGATGCAGAGGTGATCGCCGGACGCGGTGGGGCGGTGCCCCGCATCACCGCCGCGCCGGAGTTCGCCGGACCCAGCGTGGAGATCGCCGCGTTGGCGCTCACCGCCCACCTGGCCGGGCCCGCCGACGCCGACCTGCGGATGGCGCTGGCCCTGGGTGTCGAGGGCGTGCTGGCCTGGTACCGCGAGGCCGACCCGCGCACCCCGCCGCGTGACGCCCTGGCCTTCGCCCTGGCGCACGCGGCGGATCGCATGGCGGAGGCCGGCCGGTCGATGCCGGCCGGTCCCCGCACCTCGGTGTAGGCGGTCAGCCGGCGTCCGGCGGGGTCTTCGCGGCGAGCGTTGCGATCCCCTCGACCACCTCGGCGTTCGACAGCGTGGTCACATCGCCCAGGTTGCGCTTCTCTGAGATGTCGCGCAGCAGGCGGCGCATGATCTTCCCCGAGCGCGTCTTGGGCAGGTCGTCGGTGAGCACGATCGACTTCGGACGGGCGATGGGCCCGATCTTGGTCGCCACGTGGGAGCGCAGCTCGGCGATGAGCGCGTCGTCGCCGGTGACGCCGGAGCGGAGGGTCACGAACGCCGCGATCGCCTGCCCGGTGGTCTCGTCGCTGCGGCCCACCACCGCGGCCTCGGCCACCGCCGGGTGGTCCACCAGGGCGCTCTCGATCTCGGTGGTGGAGAGCCGGTGCCCCGAGACGTTCATCACGTCGTCGATGCGGCCCAGCAGCCAGAAGTCGCCGTCCTTGTCTCGCCGCGCGCCGTCGCCGGCGAGGTAGACGCCCTCGAACTCGCTCCAGTACGTGGAGACATACCGGTCGTCGTCGCCCCACAGCGTGCGCAGCATCGCCGGCCAGGGTTCGCGTAGCACCAGGTAGCCACCCTGCCCCAGCGGGACGCTCTTGCCGTTGGCGTCGACCACGTCGGCCGTGATCCCCGGCAGCGGCCTGCCGGCCGATCCCGGCTTGAGGGTGGTCACCCCCGGCAGCGGCGAGATCATGAGCTGGCCCGTCTCGGTCTGCCACCAGGTGTCCACCACCGGGGCGGTCCCGCCGCCGATGGTGTCGCGGTACCACATCCACGCCTCGGGATTGATCGGCTCGCCCACCGATCCCAGGACGCGCAGCCGCCCGAGGTCGTGGCGCCCCGGGTACTCGGTGCCCCACTTCATGAACATCCGGATGGCGGTGGGGGCGCAGTAGAGGAGGGTGACGCCGTGGCGCTCGGCGATGTCCCACCAACGGTCCTTGTCGGGGATGCCCGGCGCGCCCTCGTACATCACGCTGGTGGCGCCGTTGGTGAGCGGGCCGTACACGATGTAGCTGTGGCCGGTGATCCAGCCGACGTCGGCCGCGCACCAGTAGACGTCGTCGTCGCGCAGATCGAACGCCCAGCGATGGGTGGCCGCGGTGCCGGTGAGGTAGCCGGCGGTGGTGTGAACGATGCCCTTGGGCTTGCCGGTGCTGCCGGATGTGTAGAGCACGAACAGGGTGTCCTCGGCGCCCATCGGTTCGGGCGGGCACTCATCCGACCGGCCGTCGATGAGCTCGTGGTACCAGACGTCACGGCCCTCGGTCCACGACACCTCGTGCTCGGTGCGCCGCACCACGACACAGTGCTTCACCCCGGGGCACTTCTCGAGCGCCGCGTCGGCGTTCTGCTTCTGCTGCACGATCTTGCCGTTGCGCCAGCCACCGTCGGCCGTGATGAGGTACTCGCAGCCGCAGTCGTTGATGCGGTCGGCCAGACTGTCGGACGAGAATCCGCCGAAGACCACCGTGTGGATGGCGCCGAGGCGCGCGCACGCCAGCATCGCGGCGGCCACCTCGGGGATCATCCCCAGGTAGATGGCGACCCGGTCGCCTCGGCTGACGCCCAGCGACCGCAGGCCGTTGGCCAGCCGGCACACCTCGGCGTGCAGTTCGCCATAGGTGATGCTGCGCCGGTCGCCGGGCTCGCCTTCGAAGTGGAAGGCGACCCTGTCGGCATTGCGGTCCAGATGCCGGTCCAGGCAGTTGACGCTGGCGTTGAGGACGCCGTCGGTGAACCAGCGGAAGAACGGCGCATCCGAGCGGTCGCATGCCACCGACGGGACCGT
>JBIQJW010000295.1:0-1912 GCA_044507145.1 Actinomycetota bacterium | reverse complement strand
TCGGGCATGGGGTACGGGGCGATCCTGGGCAGACCCACTAGGCCGGTCCTCCGGTGGCGGTGAGGCGCGCGGCGAGCGCGGCGCGCAGGTCACGACGGCTGATCTTGCCCACGCCGGTGAGCGGCAGGGCGTCGACCACGTCGAAGCGGTCGGGCATCTTGAACGGCGCGAGCCCGCGCTCGCGCAGATGCCGGCGAAGCTGGGCGGCGGTGGGCGGCGGGTCGCCGGCGGGAACCACCACGGCGCAGCTGCGCTCACCCAGGCGGTCGTCGGGCAGCGCCACCAGCACGGCGTCATGCACCGCCGGGTGGGCGATCAGGTGGTCCTCGACCTCGTCGGGGGCGATCTTCTCGCCGCCGCGGTTGATCTGATCCTTCACGCGGCCCTCCACCACCAGGTGGCCTGACGCCAGGCGGCGCACCACATCGCCGGTGCGGTAGTAGCCGTCGTCCGTGAAGGCGTCGGGGTCGGCGCCGCCATGGTAGCCGCGGATGGTGTACGGCCCGCGGGTCTCCAGCCGGCCGGCGACCCCATCGGGCACCGGGCGCCCGTCGGCGTCCACGATGCGCACCTCGTCGTGCGGCGACATCGGGAGCCCCTGCGTGGTGGCCACCAGATCCTCGGGGTCGTCGAGGGCCGTGTAACAGACCAGCCCCTCCGCCATCCCGAACACCTGCTGGAGGCGGCAGCCCAGCGTGGCGGGGATCCGGCGGGCGGCGTCGGGCGCCAGACGCGCGCCGCCCACCTGCAGCAGCCGCAGGCTGGACAGATCCGGCTGTTCGGTCGCCACGGCATCCATCCACGCGAGCGCCAGCGGCGGCACCAGCGCGGTCATCGTCACCCGTTCGCGCGCGATCAGCGCGAAACAGGCGGCCGGGTCGGGAACCGGTGCCAGCACCACGGTGCCGCCGGCGTGCAGCACCCCCAGGATCCCGGGGGAGCTCATGGGGAAGTTGTGGGCGGCGGGCAGCGCGCAGAGGAACACGGTGCCCGGGCCGAGCGCGCAGATCTCCGCGCTTCGTCGCACCGAGTACAGGTAGTCATCGGCGGTGCGTGGGATCAGTTTTGGGTCGCCGGTCGTGCCGCCCGAGAGCTGCAGGAAGGCGACCGCGGTGGGATCCACGGCCGGAAAGTCGATCGGCCCGCGTGGTGCCGCAACGGCCATGAGGTCGTCCGCGAGCAGCACGTGACGCAGCGTGGGCACGACACCGGCGAGCTGGTGCGCCAGGTCCGCGTGGGCGAAGCCCGCGTGGCGCTCCACCGTGATGATCGCGACGGCCTGCGCCCGGCGGGCGATGCCCTCCAGCTCGCTGCGCCGGTGTGCGGGAAGCGCGAACACCGGCAGCGCCCCGGCCCGCCAGACACCGAAGATCGCCGGCACGTAGCCCAGCACGTTGGGGGTCTGCACCACCACGCGTTCGCCGGGTGCGATGCCGAGGGCGATGAGATGGGCGGCGATGGCGTCGGCACGGGCATCCAGCTCGGCGTACGTCAGGCGCCCGCCGGCCGCGTCGACCAGCGCGACACGGCCGGCGAACCGTCCGGCGCGCTCGCGCAGGAAGCCGCCGAAGTCCTCCCCCACCCACAGGCCGGCGGCCCGGTGCGCGGCGACGGCGTCGGCCGGCCAGGGCGACGGCACGGGCTCGGTGCCCGGCGCCCCCGTGGTGCTCACGCAACCTCCGGCACGCCGAGCGCCGACAGCAGCGTGCCGAACTTGGCGGTGGTCTCGGCCAGCTCCCCGGCCGGGTCCGACTCGTCCACCAGACCCGCACCCGCCCACAGTCGCGTCATGTCGGCGTGCACCTCGGCACAACGGATCGCGACGATCCACTCGCCGTCGCCCGCGGCGTCCTGCCAGCCCACCGCGCCGGCGTAGAAGCCGCGGTCGCGCGGCTCGAGCAGCGCGATGGCC
>JBIQJW010000294.1:0-1952 GCA_044507145.1 Actinomycetota bacterium | reverse complement strand
GTGGGTCGTGCCCTCGGCGCCGACGACCGCGTGCGCCTCTCGGCGGCGGTGGTCGTGCGCTTCTCCTCACTGGCGGTCGCCGCCGTGGCGGTGCTGGTGGTCACCGGCGTGTACCGCGCGCTGGCGGAGGTCTCCGGTCTGGGCGATCTGATCCACACGGCCTATGGGCGCGCGCTGCTGGTGAAGCTGTGCATCTTCGGTGTGCTGCTGGCATTCGGTGCGGTGAACCGCTTCATCGTCCATCCGCGCCTGGAACGGGCCGCGCTCGGGCTGGCGCCGGACGATCGCGGCGTTGAGGCGCGCCTCACCGTCAGCCTGAACGCCGAGATCGCGCTGGGTCTCGCCCTCCTGACGGCGGTGGCGCTGATGCTGGGGTTCGTCCCGCCGCGCTGAGCGGAGCGTCTACGTTGCCTCGCGCCGGTCGTGCGCGACCTCCTCGTCGTGGTGGCCGTCCTCACGTTCCATCAGCACCAGCGTTGCCAGCAGGGCGATGATCAGCGCGATCACCGCGCCCAGGACCATCATCAGCCCCACGGTGCTCTGGATGGTGTCCGTCTCGAACGGGCCGGGGTTCAGGCTCAGGATCAGGCCGGCCACCGCACCGACCGCCGCTCCGACGATCGCGCAGACGATCGCGTGGACCATGAGGGGACGCTCGGCCCCCTTGCGCGGCGTGTGTGCGAGTCCGGCGGCGACGCGGCTCAGCGTGGCCGAGCGCGACTCCGCGTGGGGCGCGGTGGGCGGGAAGTACTCGATGTCCGGACCGTCGGGTGTGCGGCTGCTCATGACATCCTCCTTCGTGGGGCGAGCGTAGGCCGTTTGGGAGGCGGTGGGAAGGGCCGCCGTCGTGCGCGCATCCGTAGGCTCCCCGGGCCGGCCCGGCGCCCGGGACCGTTCGCCGAGGAGTGCTCGTGACGCTGCCGATCGTGACCTTCACCCCGAACCCCGCCCTGGACCTCAGCACGGGTGTCGGGCGGCTGGAGGACGGGGTGAAACTGCGCTGTGAGGCACCGCGGCGCGATCCGGGCGGGGGCGGGATCAACGCGGCGCGCGTGATCCGCGAGCTGGGAGGCGACGCGATCGCGGTGCGCACATCCGGTGGGCTGGTGGGCGAGCTGCTGGAGGAGGAGCTGGCGCGCGCCGGCCTTCGTTCGGGCAGCGTCCGCATCGGGGGCGCCACCCGTGAGTCGTTCTCGGTGCACGAGCGCGACACCGGGCGCATCTACCGCTTCGTCCTCCCCGGTCCGGAGCTGACGCCGGCGGAGTGGGACGCCTGCGTCGTGGCGGTGACCGCTCCCGTGCGCGAGGGCGCCCTGGTGCTCCTGAGTGGGAGCCTGCCGCCCGGCGTCGAGCCGGCGCGCATCGGTGAGCTGGCCGATGCGGTGCGAGACGCCGGGGGTCGGCTGCTGGTGGACATGGCCGGCGATGCGATGCGTGCCGCGCTGCGGGCCGGCGTCTTCCTGGCGCGCTTCAACCGGCCGGAGTTCGAGGAGCTGGTGGGCCGGCCCATGCCCGATCACGCTGCGCGCATGGAGGCCGCCGCGCGCATGGTGGAGGACGGCGCGGCCGAGGCGGTGGTCGCGACGGTGGGGGCCGACGGGGCCCTGCTGGTGACGGCCGATGAACGCCTGCATCTGCCCGGTCCGCGGCAGCCGTTCCAGGGCAGCCCGGTGGGCGCCGGCGACAGCCTGATGGGTGCGCTGACCCTCGGGCTGGCCTGGGGATGGCGCCTCGAGGACGCATGCCGCCTGGGTGTGGTGGCGGCCGTGGCGGCGCGGCTCACCGAGGGAACCCAGCTCTGCCGCCGATCCGACGTGCTGGACCTCTACGCGGACCTGACCGGGGGCGCGCCGCCGGCGCCGCTCGCGCCGTGAGCGGCCGGGGTCGCGCGACCGGTGGATAAGGTGCAGCGCATGCCGGACACACCGCTCCAAGGAGCCCTGGCCCGGGGC
>JBIQJW010000293.1:0-1952 GCA_044507145.1 Actinomycetota bacterium | reverse complement strand
ATCTACCAGGAGTTCGACGCCGACTTCGACGTCGCGCTCGCGATCGGGGCCCTGCTGGTGGTGTTCAGCGCGGTCGTCCTCCTCGGCATGAAACTGGTGCTCACGTGGCGCTCGTCGACATCGACATCACCGTTCCGCTCCGCGACTTCGAGCTGGCGCTGACACTCGGGGTGGAGCGCGGCGAGACCCTCGCGCTCGTGGGTCCCTCAGGTGCGGGCAAGACGACGGTGCTGCGGGCGATCGCCGGGGCGGTGCGCCCGGCGGCCGGCCACGTGCGCCTGGGCGGGCGGGCCCTGTTCGACGCGGAACGGCGCATCCACCTGCCGCCCGAGGCGCGCCGGGTGGGCTACATGTTCCAGGAGTACGCCCTGTTTCCGCACATGACCGTCCGCCAGAACGTGGCCTTCGCCGGCGGACGGCGGGCCGACGAGATGCTGGAACGGTTCGGGATCGCCCATCTGGCAGGCGACCGGCCGGCGCGGCTCTCGGGAGGCGAGCGTCAGCGGGTGAGCTTGGCGCGCGCCATCGCCGGGGAACCGGACCTGCTCCTGTTCGACGAGCCGCTGTCCGCCCTGGACGCCCACACGCACATGCGCGTGGCGGGCCAACTGCGCGAACTGCTCGCGGAACTGGGGCTGCCGGCCCTGCTGGTGACGCACTCGTTCGCGGAGGCCGCCGCGCTCGCCGACCGCATCGCCGTGATCGTCGACGGGCGGATCCGCGTGGTCGCCGCGCCGGCCGACCTGGTCGCGCGGCCGTACGACGCGTTCGTGGCGCGGTTCGTGGGCAGCAACCTCCTCGCCGGCGTGGCCGGTCCGGGCGGTGCCGAGGTGCGCGAGGTGGTCTTGGAGGGCGGCACGAGCGTTCGGGCGGTGGGCGCCCACGAGGGCGCCGTGGGGGTGGTGGTGAATCCCTGGGATGTCCGGGTGGACGCCACCGCGCCGGCGCACGGGGCGATCAATCACATCCGCGCCCCGGTCACCTCCGTCACCCCGCTGGGCGATCGGTGGCGGGTGTGCGTGGGGCCGGTGGTGGGGGAGGTCCCCGCCGACGCATGGGCCGAAGGCCCGCTGGCCCCGGGGCAGATCGTGAGCGCCACCTTCGAGCCGCAGAGCACGCATCTGGTGGCGCTTCCGGCTTCCGAACGGCGGCTCGCCGCGCCGGCCTTCTCAGGCGCTCAGATCCCGTCCGAGAATGTGTCGCAGGCGGCCGCCTCGCCCGACTCGTAGCCGCGCAGGAACCACCGCTCGCGTTGCTGCGAGGTGCCGTGGGTGAAGGCATCCGGGTCCACGCGCATCCCCGCCTGGGACTGGATGCGGTCGTCGCCAACCGCGGCCGCCGCCGCCAGGCCTTCCTCGAGGTCCCCCTCCTCCAGGAGGTTCGCCTCGTATGCGGAGTGGGCCCAGACGCCGGCCAGGCAGTCGGCCTGGAGCTCCAGGCGCACCGACAGGTCGTTGGCGCGACCGGGATCCTCACGCTGGCGGCGGGTGACCTCGGTCATGATGCCGCGGATGTTCTGGACGTGGTGCCCGAACTCGTGGGCGATCACGTAGGCCTGGGCGAAATCGCCGGGCGCGCCGAACCGCGTGCGCAGCTCGCGGAAGAAGTCGAGGTCGAGGTAGACCTTGTGGTCGGCGGGGCAGTAGAAGGGGCCCATCGCCGACGAGGCCGAGCCGCACGCCGTGTTGACCCCGTTGCGGAAGAGCACCAGTCGGGTGGTTTCGTAGTCCAGGCCGGCGCGCGCGAACGCCGTCGACCACGACTCCTGCACGTCGCCCACCACGAAGGTGACGAAATCGCGCAGATTGTCCTCATCGCCGAGATCGGCGGCGATCCCGCCGTCCTGGGCCGCGGGCGTCTGCGGAAGCGCAACCAGTTGCGACAGGCCGAGCCCCAACCCGCCGCCCCCGCCGCGCGACATGAACATCAGCACCACGGCCAGGATGACACCG
>JBIQJW010000292.1:0-1953 GCA_044507145.1 Actinomycetota bacterium | reverse complement strand
CGGCGCAGAAGCGCACCAGCGCGGCCACGCCCGCGGCATCGGCGGGGCGCACCAGCGCCGCCGCCCCGAAGTTGCGGTCGTCGAAGCCCGGATCGCGCGTGCCGAGCTCGGCGCGGTCCCACACCGCCCCGTTTCCCGCGATGCCGCGCAATCCGGCGATAAGCTCAGCCTGTCCGCTCATGTTCCGCCATCCCCTCGTCGGCCGCCGTCAGGCCGACCCGCGCGCCCGGCGCCAGACGATGCGCGCCGTCAGCACCGTCACGGTGATCAGGATGAGGATGACCGAGATCGCCGCGATGGCGGGGTCGATATTGTCGCGCAGGCCCATCCACATCAAGCGCGGCAGGGTGATGGCGTTGACGCTGGTGATGAACAGGGTCACGCCGATCTCTTCCCACGACAGCACGAAGGACAGCAGCCACGCCGTCAATATGCCGAACTTGATGTTGGGGATGATGATTTTCGTGGCCCGCTCCCAGGTTGAGGCGCCGAGGCCGCGCGCGGCAAGGTCGATACGCCTGTCCACCTGGCTGAGCGCCACCAGGATCAGCACCACCGCGAAGGGCACCGTCACCACGATATGGGCGAGCACCACGCCCGGCCAGGTGTCGTAGCCGGCGAAGCCGCCGATGCCCGACAGCGAGGTGAGCAGGAAGTAGAGCGTGATCGCCGACACCACCGGCGGCACGATCATCGGCAGCAGCACGAAGCCCACCAGCGCGGCGGTGAAGCGCGGCCGGAACATCCAGATGCCGAGGCCGAAGGCGAGCGCGAACAGCGTGGCCAGCGTGCTGGAGACGATGCCGACGCGCAAGGAGAGCAGGATGCTGTCCAGCCAGCGCGGGTCGTCCACCAGCGTGCGGTAGTGGCGCAGCGACAGCGCCCCGGTGGGCATGGACAGCATGCGCGAGGGCGTGAACGACACCGGCACCACCGCAAGCAGCGGCATCAGCAGGAACACCGCCACCAGAAGTGCGCAGAGCAGCGCAACGGGGCCGGGACGATAGCCGTTCATCTCAGCCCGCCATCTGCGAGGGCCGCAGGTAGCGGAACAGCGCCGCCGAAAGCGCCCCCACAATGACGACCAGGGTGATGCTGATGGCCGCCCCCAGGCCCCAGTCCGGGCTCTGGAAGATGCGCAGGTAGACGAGCTCGGCCACCATGACGCTGCGGCCGCCGCCGAGGATCGCCGGGGTGATGAAGAAGCCGAGCGCGAAGACGAACACGATCAGCGCCGCGCCGATGACGCCGGGCATGGTCATGGGAACGAACACCGCCCAGAAGATGCGCGTGCGCCCGGCACCCATGCCGCGGGCGGCCAGAAGCACGCGCTCGTCGAGGGCGCGCATGGCCGAGGCGATGGGGAACACGGCGAAGGGGATGAGGAAATGCGTCATGCCGACGACGACGCCGAACTCGTTGCGCACCAGCGCCAGCGGCTCGCTCAGCACGCCGATGGCGCGCAGCCAGGTGTTGATGAGGCCCTGGTTGGACAGGAGCGCCACCCAGCCGAAGGCGCGCGTCAGCACCGAGATCCAGAACGGCACCAGGATGCAGTATTCGGCCGCCAGCCGCTGGCCCGGCGTGCCGCGCACCCAGACATAGGCGATGGCGTAGGCGGCGGCCACCGCCGCCAGCGTCACCAGCGCGCAGATGCGGAA
Organism: Actinomycetota bacterium; assembly: GCA_044507145.1. Taxonomy (GTDB): domain Bacteria; phylum Actinomycetota; class Thermoleophilia; order Miltoncostaeales; family Miltoncostaeaceae; genus JAVJSF01. Next base: position 292 of record JBIQJW010000292.1, on the reverse strand, counting down.
GGTGCGCACGAACACCGACTGCACCAGCGGATCGGTGAGCAGCGCGCGGTATTGCCCCAGCCCCGGCTCGGGCAGGGTGAAACTCCATTTCACCACGCCGAGGAAGGGAATTCCGTAGGCGAGCCCGAGCAGGACCAGCAGCGGCGCCAGAAGCAGCGCCGCGCCGGGGTGGAGGAAGCGTGCGGCCATGCCGGCCGCTCAGGCGGAGATGATCTTCGTGTACTCGTCGAGCGCCGGGCCGTAGTGCTCGGAGTACCATTCCATGTCGAGCGCGATCTGCTTGGACAGGCCC
>JBIQJW010000291.1:0-1960 GCA_044507145.1 Actinomycetota bacterium | reverse complement strand
GCGACGTCCTGATGGTGGAGGTGCCCGACGTCGAGCGGTTCTCCCGCGGGATCGCCCCGGCCGCCCGCGCGGCCGGCATCCGGCTCGCCGGCGTCGAACCGGTGGGCGACGACCTGGAGAGCGTCTACCGCCACCTGCACCAGCGCGCCCGGGGCATGCGCCGATGATCAACCGCACCATCTTCGGGCTGTTCCTGCGCGGCCTGGTCACGGGCCGACGGGCCGTCGCCCTGGGCGTGATCGCGCTGCTGCCGGTCGCCGCCGCCATCGCCGGCACCACCGGGGACGTCGAGCCCGAGATCTTCTGGGCGCGACTGGTGCAGCGGCTGCTCATCCCCGTGACCGCCGCCTTCGTCGCGATCGTCATCGGAGCCGGCGCCCTGGCCGACGAGCGCGACGAGGGGACCATCCTCTACCTGGCGTCCACGCCGCTTCGTCGAATCACCATCGTCACCTCGGCGGTGGCGGCGGCCGCGACCGCGAGCCTCCTCATCGTTCTGCCCGCCACCCTCGCCGCCGGGATCATCTCGCTGCGCGGCGACATCTCGGCCGCGGCGCTCGGATGGCCGGTGCTCGCCGTGGTCGTGGCCTGCATCGCCTACTGCGCGCTGGGCGCCCTGCTGGCCATGGTGCTGCGCCACCCCGTGGTGGCGGGGGTGCTCTACATCCTCCTGTGGGAGGGGACGTTCGCGACCTGGACCGACACGGCCGACTACTTCTCGGTGGGCGCGTACGCCCGCGCGGTGAGCGTGGAGGGCGTCACCCGGGTGACGGCACCCGACATCTCGGCCGCCGCCGCACTCATCATCCTGGCGCTCGCCAGCGCGGCCGCAGCCGCCGCGGCCGCGTGGCGCCTGGCCCGTACCGAGCTGCCGTGAGGGCACCGCACCTCCGGATCGTCGCCGTCGCCGGCCTCGCGGCGGTCGTGCTGGCCGCGGCCGCCGGGTCCGTCGCCGGCGCGCCGCTGGACGCCCAGCGCGAGCGGGTGCGCAGCCTGGAGGCCGAGCTGTCGCGGATCGATGCGCGGGTGGGCGACGCCGCCGATGCCGCCGCCCACGCACGGACCCGCCTCGATGGCCTGCGCGACCAGATCACCGCGAACACCGCCGCAGCACGGCGTGCCGCCCGCGCGGGCACTCGTGCGAACCGCCGGCTGGAGGAACGACTGGTGGCCATCTATACCAGCCCGGCACCGGACCCGCTGGCGGTCCTCCTCACGTCCGGTAGCCTCAGCGAAGCGGTGGCCGCCCAGGATGTGATCGAGCGCGCGGGGCGCCGCGACGCGCGCCTGGTCGCCGAGGTGCTCGAGACGCGCGCCCGCCTGCGTACCGAGCGCCGGCGCCTCGTCGCAGCCCGCGCTCGGGCGACGACCGCGGAGCGCGAGGCGCGGGAGAACCTGGCCACGATGGAGGGGCTCCTCGAGGAGCGGCGCGCGGTGCTGTCCGGGGCACAACGGGAGCTGCGTGCCGGCGAGGCGCGCAGGGCACGCGCGGCGGCACTGGCCCGCGCGCAACGCGCGGCCGAGGAGGAGGCACGCCGGCGTGCCCGCGCCGCCCGGCCGGATCCCCCCACGACGTCGCCCGCGCCGGCCACCCCGGCACCGGCACCGGACCCGGTCCCCGAGCCGACGCGTCCGTCGGGCGACGGACCGGTCGCGGGCGGCCCCAGCTACGCGACCCTGGCGCGCATCGCACAGTGTGAATCGGGCGGCAACCCGCGGGCCGTCTCCTCCAGCGGTCTCTACCGCGGCAAGTATCAGTTCGACCTGTCCACATGGGCCTCGGTGGGGGGTTCGGGCGACCCCGCGGCGGCGTCGGAGGCCGAACAGGACCGTCGCGCGGCCATGCTCTACATCCAGCGCGGACCGGCCCCGTGGCCGATCTGCGGCTATCGGTGACGCGGAACCCTCGAGATCCCGGTCCGCAAGACGCAATCGGGCTTGACGGCACGCGCAAGGAGCA
>JBIQJW010000290.1:0-1987 GCA_044507145.1 Actinomycetota bacterium | reverse complement strand
GCGTACCGGTCCGCCCCCACATCGGCAGCGGCCGGGGAGGACTTGAGCGCCGGGGTGCGTCAGCCCACGCGCCAGCCGAGGTCGAGGCCGTCGTCGTGCGCGATGGCGTACACCGGCCTGCCGGTGCGCGGATGGAAGACGATCGAGAGCAGTTCACCCTCGGAGATGGCCAGTTCCGGCGGCAGGCGGCGGAACATCACCGACTCCACGGCGCCATCGGGGCCGCGCAGCAGCATCTCGTAGCGCAGGCCCATCCAGCGGCGCTCCAGGTGCGCCCGGCCGAGGCAGCGGCCACCCACCAGCGCGGAGAACTCCTCACCGCACCCGCCACAGGTGAGGCTCACCACCAGACCCCCGGCATCGGCGGTCTCACAGCGGGTGGCGCAGCTCGGGCACGGCATGCGCCGGGTGACGGGCTCGGGGGTGGTGTGCTCATACCGGTTCTCGGGCCCGGTTCGCCGGCCGCGGTCGTACCGCGCGCGCTGGACCGGGTCGCCCAGGACCAGCCACGCGGCGTTCGCCCGTTGGGAGAGCTCCTCGGCGCGCCGGCGCTGATCGTCGTCGCGGAAGCGGTCGGGATGGAAGGCGACCACGCGCAGCCGCCATGCCGCCCGGATCTCATCCGGGGGTGCGTCGGGCGCCACATCGAGTGCGGCGTAGTGGTCGACCGGGGCGCTCACCGCAACCAAGCATGCCGGACCGGCGGGGCCGGCGGCGACGGCGCCTCGGTGGGTGACGTAGCCTGCCCCGGTGACATCGCCCACCATCATCGGCTCCGCGTTGCGCGATGCGCGCCGGGCGAAGGGCCTCGACATCACCGAATGTGCCGAGGCGATCTACGTGCGTGCGCGCTACCTCACGGCCATCGAGGACGGCCGTTTCGGCGACCTGCCGGACCCGGCCTACATCGCCGGATTCGTCCGCGCGTACGCCGATCTGCTGGGGGTGGACCTGGAGGGATTCGCCGAGCCGGACCGCGAGCTGCCGGTGCGCAGTGAGCCGGAACGGCGCAAGCTGCCCGTCTACATGACCCCGGCCCGTGGCGCCGGTGGTCGGCCTTCCCGTGGGCGCGCGATGCGCCCGGTTCTCGTGTGGCTGGCACTCCTGATCGTCGCCGCGCTCATCGTCGCCGCGGTCGCGCTGTGGGCCGGTGTGATCGACCTTCCGGAGTGGGGCGGCTCGTAGAGGTCCGTCGTCGGGGCGGTGTCACCGGCTCGAGATGGGGTTCGGATCCGGACGATCCGGGTACCGATGGGCCATCGAATCCGATGACCGCGACCGGAGGTATCCCATGCTGACACGCACCCGACTGATCGCCGGCGGTGCGATGTCATGGATGCGCGCACACCTTGCGCTGACGGGCATCATCGCCGCGGCGGCGGCCGCCGGGGTGGCCTTCGCCCAGCTCATCAGGGCGCGCCGGGCCGACCGCGCCCGTATGGCCGAGCGGCTGCCCGACGCGGGCCCGCACAGGTTCGGTACCGCGGTGCAGGTGGCCGACGGGGCGTCGGGCGCCACCGGCGCGCGCACGCCGGGAATGGGTGCGTGAGCGACCCGGCCATCGGCCGGGAGGTGTCCGGTGAACCGGAGGGGGTGGAGGGCGACGCCTCGTTGTTCTCCACACTCAAGCGGACCGTCGCGGAGTTCCGCGCGGACGGACTGACGGACCTCGCCGCCGCGCTCACCTACTACGGCCTGTTGGCGTTGTTCCCGGCGCTGCTGGCGTTCTCGTCGATCGTCGGTCTGTTCGCCGACCCGCAGACGCTCACCGACATGGTGTTGGAGGTCGCGCCGCAGTCGGCCGCCGAGACCCTGTCGGGCCCGATCGACTCGATCACATCGAATCGCGGGGCGGCCGGCCTGGCGCTGATCCTCGGACTGGCGGGCGCGCTCTGGGGCGCATCGGGGTACATCGCGGCGTTCGGGCGTGCCTGCAACGTCATCTACGAGACGCGCGAAGGCCGGCCGTTCTGGCGGCTGCGCCCGC
>JBIQJW010000056.1:0-12922 GCA_044507145.1 Actinomycetota bacterium | reverse complement strand
GACGCGTTCCCTACCCTCAGATCTGTGCATGCGACCGGCCGCCACCACACGCGCCGCCCGCCGCGGCCCGATGCCCCGGCGGACGTGACGCCGGCTGCCGCTGCCGATGGTCGCGCCATGCGCCCGATCCGCCTGTTCCGCGTCGCGCCGATCCTGGCACTGGTCCTGGCCGTCCTCGCCGTCGCCGTGGCGACCGCGTCGGCCGCGGGGGCCCGCGACGACGCCCGTCCCGACCGGGTGGTGCTGAACGGGGCCGTGTTCCCGGTGCGTGCCGGAACCGATGTCATCCGCATCCCGGGCCCCGCTCCGTCGCGGGGCGGCTGGGTCGCCCGGCTGGTGCGCTCCACCAGCGCGTACTCCAAGCCGGGTGGGGGCAAGCAGCTGTGGAGCGCGCGGGCCATCGCCCCGCTCACCGGCAACACCCATCGCCTCATGGTGCTGGGGGCCCGCTTCGACCGGCACGACCGCGTGTGGATCCAGGTGCGTCTGCCGATCCGGCCCAACGGGACCAGCGGCTGGGTGCTCGCCGACACGGTGGCGATGATGCGCACCTCGCTGTACGTGGATGTCGACCTCTCCCAGCGGCGCCTGCGCGTCTATTACAACGGTCGCGTCTTGCGGTCCCAGCGGGTGGTGGTGGGCAAGCCGTCCACGCCCACGCCGCGCGGTCTCCATGCCGTGTACGAGGTGGCCCGGGCGCCGCGCGGCGCGTCGATCGGCCCGTGGGCACTGCACCTCACGGCCCACAGCAACGTGCTGTTCAACTACGGCGGCGGTCCGGGTCGCGTGGCCATCCATGGGCGCGCCGGCGAACTGCTCGATGCGCCGCTGGGTACCGCCGGCTCCAACGGCTGCATCCGGAACCCGAACGCGTTCATCTCCTGGATGGCCCACCGCGTGCCCGCGGGCACGCCGGTGTACGTGCACGGCTGACGCGGCCGGCGGCGGTCGCCCGCCGCCGGCGCGCCTCACCCCCCTGTCAGCGCGCCATGCGCTCGGCCACCTCGAGGATCGCGCGCACGCCGAAACCGGTGCCCGCACCGCCCACCATCCCGGTGCCGGCGATATCCAGGTGGCACCACGGGAGGCCGTCGGTGAACTCGCGCAGGAACTGAGCGGCGTACACCGGGCCCGCCTGGCGCTTGCTGGCCGAGTTCACCAGGTCGGCCACCTTGCTGCGGATGAGTGGGTCGTAGCGCGGGTGCATGGGCATCGGCCACAGCAGGTCACCCGAGCGCTCGCCGGCCGCGCGCACCACCTCGGTCCATTCGTCGTCTGAGCCGAACAGGCCGGCGTAGACCTCGCCGATGGCGACGATGATCGCGCCGGTCAGGGTCGCCATGTCGATGAGGCGCGTCGCGCCGTTGCGCGCGGCGTACGTGAGGGCGTCGGCCAGGATCAGGCGGCCCTCGGCGTCGGTGTTGGTCACCTCGATCGTGGTGCCGTTCATCGCCGTGATCACGTCGCCGGGCTTCAGCGCCCCGCCGCTCGGCATGTTCTCGGTCGACGGGACCACCGCGAGCAGCGGCACCGGCACGCCCAGCGACGCCACCAGCGCCGCGCCCTCCAGCACGGCGGCGCCCCCGCCCATGTCCATCTTCATCTCCTCCATGCCCCCGGACGGCTTGATGGAGATCCCGCCGGTGTCGAAGGTGACGGCCTTGCCCACCAGCCCCAGCACCTCATCGGTGGCGGGCCGCTCGGGCGTGTAGCGCAGCACGATCATCTTCGGCGGCTGGTCGGATCCCTGGGCCACCCCCAACAGGGCTCCGGCACCCATGCGGCGCAGGCGCGCGGCGTCAAGGACCGTGCAGGAGAGGCCCGGCGTCGCCGCGGCCAGGTCGCGTGCATGGGCGGCCAGGTCGGTGGGGGTGAGGTGGTTCGCCGGGGTGTTCACCAGGTCGCGCGCCGCGTTCACGGCGGCGACCACACGGTCGACGCGGGCCAGATCACCGCGCTTGAGTTCGGTCGAGTGGACCGTGACCTTGCGCGCGGCCGCCGGCTTCGGGTCGCCGCTGTTGAAGCGGTCGAACCGGTAGGCGCCCGTGCCGATGCCCTCCATGAGGGCCAGCAGTTCCTCGCGCCCGCCGCCGGCGCCATCGGCCACGGCGACGGCGCCGGCCCGCAGGGAGCGCGCCCGCGCGCCGGCGGCCTCGCCGGCCTCGCGCCACGCGTCCAGACCGCCTTCGCCCACGCCCACCACGGCCACGCGCGCCACGCCGAGGTCGACGGGAGCATGGAACACGGCAACCGAGCCCGCCTTGCCGTCCACCTCCCCGTCGCCGATCGCACGGGTGATCGCGCCGCCGAGCACCTGGTCGATATCGGCCGGCGCGGCCGGCTCTCCGGCCACCGGTACGACGAGCAGGTCCCCCTTGGCCGCGGTCGCGGGCGCAGACTTCTTGAGCGCGCTCTTCATCGGATCCTCCGGGCTCGGGAACGCCTGCACACTACGCTGTACCGGTACCCCCGCCGCCCCGGAGGCCCGATGCCCGTCGACATGGAACGCCGCGACCGCGTCGCGATCCTCACGCTCAACCGCCCGGATGCGCTCAACGCCCTCTCGCTCGACATGCTCGACGACATCGAAGGGCATCTCGACACGGTGGAGCGCAACGCCGAGCTGCGCGCGGTGGTGATCACCGGCGCCGGCGACCGGGCGTTCACCGCCGGCGCCGACATCCGCCACATGCGCGAGGCCACGCCCCTGCAGGCGCGGGCGTATGCGCGCCGGGGCCACGACATCACCGGGCGTATCGAGTCCTTCCCCAAGCCGGTCATCGCGGCCGTGAACGGGTACGCCCTGGGCGGCGGCTGCGAGCTGTCGCTGGCCTGCGACATCCGCCTCGCGTCCGAGCGCGCCCACTTCGGGCTGCCCGAGGTGAACATCGGGATCCTCCCCGGGTGGGGCGGCACCCAGCGCATGGCGCGGGCCACCTCACCCGGCTTCGCGAAGGAGCTCATCTTCACCGGGCGTCGGGTGGACGCCGCCGAGGCCCACGCCGCGGGCCTGGTGAACCACGTCTATCCGCACGACGAGCTGATGGACCGCGCGCTCGACCTGGCGGGGGAGATCGCCCGCAAGCCGCCGTGGGCCCTCTCCGCGGCGAAGGAGGTGGTGAACCTGGCCCTCGACGGCGACCTCAGCGGGCATCTGGCCCGGGAGCTCGACGCGTTCGCCCTCGCCTTCACCACCGAGGATCAGCGCGAGGGGATGGCCGCATTCTTCGAGAAGCGGGAGGCGCGCTTCCAGGGGCGCTGATGCCGGCCCGACCGGCCGGCGATGCACCATCCGGATCGAACGGTTAGGGTTACGCGTCGATGAACCGGGGGCGGTCTGCGCCGCCGCCGTTCGTTCGCGCAACGAATTCCTGATCAGGGGATGGCGGGGCGTAGGGCACCGCGGGTGCGCCGGAGGAGGCGCACGGTGACCCGGCGCGCGCGGCCACCCCAGAAGACGCAAGGACCAGGGGGGCTGATGAAAATCGCGGTGTGCGTCAAGGAGGTGCCGGACCCCGGCCCTTCGCGGCGGATCGATCCCGCCACGAAGCGGATCGACCGTTCCGGTGACCGGTCGCTCAACGCCTTCGACCTCAACGCGGTCGAGGAGGCCCTCCGGCTGAAGGAGGCCGCGGGCGAGGGCGAGGTCGTTCTGGTCTCGCTGGGTGCCCCCAAGGCGCTCGACTCGATCCGTAAGGCCCTCGGCATGGGTGCCGACCGCGCCGTGCTCGTCTCCGACGACGCCGCCGTGGGCTCCGACCTGGTGGCCACCAGCGCGATCCTGGCCGCCGCGGTCTCCGCCGAGTCGCCCGACCTGGTGCTCTTCGGCCAGCAGGCCTCAGACGGTGACGGCGCCGTCATGTGGGCGGCCGTCGCCGAGCGCCTCAAGATGCCGGTGATCTCCCAGATCTCCGAGCTGACGATCGCCGGTGGCAAGGTCACCGCCAAGCGGCAGACCGAGTTCGGTTACGACACCATCGAGGCCCCGCTTCCCGCGGTACTCGCGGTGTCCGACGCCGTGAACGAGCCGCGGTTCCCGTCGCTCAAGGGCATCATGGGCGCCAAGAAGAAGCCGCAGGACGTCAAGTCGCTGGCCGACGTCGGCGTGGACGCCGGTGCCGCCGGTGAGGCGGGTTCGCGCACCACGGTGCTCGCCATCAACGAGCCGCCGTCGCGCGGCGACACCCTGAAGATCGAGGACGACGGCTCCGCCGCGCAGAAGATCCTCGACTTCCTCGTGGAAAGGAAGCTGGTTTGAGCACCCTCGTCTTCCTGGAGCACCACGGGTCTTCGATCCAGAAGGGCTCGCTGGGCGTCCTCAGCAAGGCCGCCGCGCTCGACCCCGACACGGCGGCCGTCATCATCGGCTCCGGCGTGGGGGACCTGGCCGAGCAGGCCGGCGCCCACGGGGCCAAGACGGTCTACATCGCCGATGACGCCTCGCTCGCCACGCCGCTCCCGCAGCCGCGCGTCGACGTCATCGCCGGCCTGGTGGCCGACAAGGGCTTCGAGAACGTGCTGTTCGGCGCGTCGGTGCTGGCCTCCGACATCGCCGGCGGCCTCTCTGCCCGCCTGGACGCCGGTCTCAACTGGGACCTGGGCGACCTGGCGGTCGAGGGCGGCCAGCTCGTGGGCAAGCGCTCCGCCCTGGGCGACACCGTGCTGGTGGACGTCGGCTGGAGCAGCACCCCGCGCCTCGGCCTGGTGCGTGCCGGCTCGTTCGAGCCGTCCGCCAACGGTGGCTCGCCCACCGTCGAGACGCTGACGGCGTCGGTCGAGGAGTTCTCGGCCAAGGCCGTCATCACCGAGCAGGCGCACGAGGAGCAGTCGGGCCCGTCGATCGAGGAGGCCGACATCCTGGTCACCGCCGGTCGCGGCATCGGCACCCCGGATGCGTTCCCGATGGTCGAGGAACTGGCACAGGCCCTCGGCGGCGCGGTGGCCACCACGCGTGCCGTGGTCGACTCGGGCTGGTACCCCTACGCCACGCAGATCGGCCAGACCGGCAAGGTCGTGGCCCCGAAGCTGTACATCGGCTTCGGCGTGTCGGGCGCCATCCAGCACAAGGTCGGCATGCAGTCCTCACAGACGATCGTGGCGATCAACAAGGACCCGAACGCTCCGATCTTCGAGTTCAGCGACCTGGCCGTGGTGGGCGACCTCAACACCGTGGTGCCCGAGCTGACCAAGCTGGTGAAGGAGCGCAAGGGGTAATCACCCCGGCGTGAGGTGCGCGGGCCTCATTTGGGGCCCGCGCTACTCTGTGTCTGTACCCCGTGAATGGCCGCCGTCGCGGCCGACATCGAGACGAAGGTTGGTCATGAAGGCGGGCATCCACCCCGAGTACGTCACCGCCCACGTCAGCTGCACGTGCGGCAACGAGTTTGAGACCCGCTCGACCAAGTCGGAGATCCGGGTCGAGATCTGCAGCAACTGCCACCCGTTCTACACCGGCCGTCAGAAGCTGGTGGACACCGGTGGCCGGGTCGAGCGCTTCCAGCGCAAGCTGGCGCGCAGCCAGAAGGCCGGCGCCTGAGCACCGACCTCCGGGCGAGCTGCGGGCGCATCCCCGCCGGGACACGGGGGATGCGCACGTGAGCTCGGATGTACAGCGGCTGGTCGACCAGGTCATCCGCACCCGCGACGAGCTCACCGAGGCGCTCGCCGATCCCGGCCTTGCCGGGGACCGTTCGCGCTACGCGTCGGTGAACAAGCGCTGGTCGGACCTGTCTGATGCGTTCGAGCTGGTGGGCGCATGGCAGGATGCCGCCGGCCGTGCGAAAGAGGCGCAGGAGCTCCTGGCCGAGGAGGACGACCCCGATCTGCGCGCACTGCTGGCCGAGGCGCGCGACGAGCTCGAGGATCTGGGGCCCCGCATCCGCGAGGCCATGATCGAGCCCGATCCGGACGACGACCGCGACACCCTGGTTGAGATCCGCCCGGGCGCCGGCGGCGACGAGGCCGGCCTGTTCGCGCGCGATCTGGTCGATATCTACACGCGCTACGCCGAATCGCGCGGTCTGCGCGTGGAGCTCATGTCGGTCCACGAATCCGACGCCGGCGGAGTCCGCGAGGCCACGCTCGCGGTGAAGGGCGGCGGTGCATTCGGCGTGTTCAAGCACGAGGCCGGGGTCCATCGCGTCCAGCGCGTCCCGGCCACCGAGAGCCAGGGCCGCATCCACACCTCCACGGCCACCGTCGCGGTGCTGCCGGAGGTGGAGGATGTCGACATCACCATCGACCCCAACGACGTGAAGCGCGATGTCTACCGGTCGTCGGGCCCCGGCGGTCAGAGCGTGAACACCACTGACTCGGCGGTTCGGCTCACGCATCTGCCCACCGGCATCGTGGTGTCGATGCAGGACGAGAAGAGCCAGCTCCAGAACTACGAGCGTGCGATGCGCGTGCTGCGTGCGCGTCTCTACGAGCGCGCCCGGGCGGAGCGCGAGGCGGCCCTTTCGGCGGCCCGGCGCTCGCAGCTGGGCAGCGGCGACCGGGCCGAGAAGGTCCGGACCTACAACTACCCCCAGAACCGCGTCACCGACCACCGCGTGGGCAGCACGATCCCGCTGCGGGAACAGGTGCTCGTGGGCAACCTGTCGGCGCTCACCGACGCGCTGGCCGCCGAGGAGCGGCGGATGCGTCTGGCCGAGCAGACCGGCGGGGGTGACGGGGAATGAGCGGAGGCGGCTGCGCATGACCAGGGATCCGGAGCTGCTGCGCGTGGAGTTCCTCGGGGTGACGGTGCGCCACGAGCAGATGGAGATGGCGCGCGAGGAGCTGGCCCTGCACTTCGCCGACATCGGCGAGCGCTACGGGCTCACGCGCATGGAGTTCGCCGACGGCGGTGCGACGTTCTCGGGTCCCGAGGGCGCTGAGCTGGTGCTGCGCCCGGGCCAGATCGGCGCGTGCGGCGTCACGGGCCTGGGCTACCGCGAGGGCACCGAGCGGGTCATCGGTTCGGTGGCCGAGAGCACCGAGCGCTTCGACATCGGCCGTCTGTGGGCCGAGGACGTCACCCTGGTGGCGGTATGGGACCTGGGCGACCCCGAGAGCGCCCGCGATCTGCTGATGAGCGACGTGCTGCGCATGGACGACGACCGGCTGGAGGCGCTGGGCGGTGACGACGTGAGTGCCGGCCTGCGCCTGTGGCGCCGCTCGGGCGAGTCGTCGCTGGAGTGCGCCATCGAACCGATGCACTCCGAGCCCACCAAGGTCTACCTGCGCCTCATGCTGGCCGACGGCGACCCGGTGGCGGACGTCGCCGGCCTCACCGACCTGGTGGACGGGGTGCACGAGTACCTCATGGGTCCCCTGCGCTCGTTCGTGCTCGCCCGCGTGGGCGAGCCTCCGCGGCCCCAGTAGCAGCACCGATGGCGGTGCTCACCATCGGCGAGGTGCTGCGCCGCAGCACCGCGTATCTGCGTGAGCGCGGATCGGAGTCGGCACGTCTGGATGCGGAACTGCTGCTGGGGCACGCCCTCGGCCTGGAGCGCCTGCATCTCTACACCGAGTCCGAGCGGCCGCTGACACCCGCCGAGCTGGACGCCGCCCGGGCGCTCCTGGGCCGCCGCGGCCGGCGCGAGCCGCTGGCGTACATCACCGGCACCCGGGCCTTTCGGCGGCTCGACCTTCAGGTGGGACCCGGCGTGTTGGTGCCGCGGCCCGAGACCGAGGTGCTGGTGGAGTGGGCGCTGGAGGTGGCGCGCGCGGAGGGCACGGTGCTGGACTGGGGCACCGGCAGCGGCGCGATCGCCCTGTCGCTGGCGGATGAGGGCCCCGGCCTGACCGTCACCGCGATCGACCGCTCGGAGGACGCCCTGACCGTCGCCCAGGCCAACGGGGTGCGTCTGGGGCTCACGGTGGAATGGGTGCGCTCCGACGGTTTCGGTGCACTGGCCGGACGCCGTTTCGACGTGATCGTCGCGAACCCGCCGTACCTCTCCGAGGCCGATCTGTCCGAGGCGCCGCCCGAGCTCTCGTTCGAACCGCGCGGCGCGCTGGTGGCGGGGCCCTCCGGGCTGGAGGACCTCACCGCGATCTGCCGGGCCGCGCCCGCGCATCTGAACGCCGGCGGGCACCTGCTGGTGGAGCTGGGGGAGGGGCAGGCGGAGGCGATCGAGGCGCAGATGACGGCAGCCGGCCTGGTGGACGTCACCACCCGTCACGACCTGGCCGGCATCGCGCGCGCCGTCGGCGGCAGGTTGCCGTGAGCGTCGCGGACCTGCGCGCCGCGCTGGTGGCGGGCGGCGTCGCCGTCGTTCCCACCGATACGGTCTACGGGCTGGCGGCGGCACTCGACTCCCCGGAGGGGATCGCCGCCCTGTATGCCCTGAAGGGCCGGCCGCGTTCGCAGCCCTGCCAGGTGCTCATCTACGCGCCGGGGCCACTGGAGGACGCGTTGGCAGCCCTGGATCCCGGCATCCGGGCCGCCGCGCTGGCGCTGCTCCCGGGCCCGGCGACATGCCTGGTCCCGGACCCGCGCGGGCGGTACGCGGCCGCGGCCGGTGACGCGCCGGGCTCGGTGGGGCTGCGCGCGCCGGCGATGCCGGCCTTCCTGGCCGCGCTGGACATCGCGCTGGTCGCGACGAGCGCGAATCATCCCGGGGGAGCCGATCCGGCCACGCTCGACGCGGTGCCGTCCGATCTGCGGGAGGGTGCCGCGGCCGAGCTGGACCTCGGGGCGCTGCCCGGGACGGCGTCCGCCGTGGTGGACCTTCGGCCGCTGGCCGAGGGGGCCGGCGCCCGGTTGCTGCGGCCCGGACCCGACCCGGAGGGTGTGGCCGGGGCACTCGGCGCCGTGGGGTGTACCCTCGAGCGCGCATACGACTCGGACCAGTAGGGGGCTGCGTGAGTTTCACCGACGACCAGGGCTACCTCGCCCAGGACATCGCCAGCGTCGATCCGGTGGTTGCCGGTCTTCTGCGCGCCGAGGGCGAACGCCAGGGCGAGACCCTCGAGATGATCGCCAGCGAGAACTTCACCAGCCACGCGGTGCTGCAGGCGGCCGGATCGGTGCTCACCAACAAGTACGCCGAGGGGTTGCCGGGCAAGCGCTACTACGGCGGGTGCGAGGTGGTCGACGAGGTCGAGCAGCTCGCGATCGACCGCGCGAAGGAGGTCTTCGGCGCCGTCCATGCGAACGTGCAGCCGCACTCCGGGTCCACCGCCAACGAGGCCGCCTACGCGGCCGTCCTGAAGACGGGCGACCGGGTCCTCGGCATGTCCCTGGCGCACGGTGGCCACCTCACCCACGGTCTCAAGGTCAACTTCTCCGGGCGCTTCTACGAGTTCCACGGGTATCAGGTGCGTCGTGAAGATCACCGGATCGACATGGACCAGGTACGCGACCTGGCCCGGGAGGTCCGCCCGAAGCTGATCGTGGCCGGCGCATCGGCCTACCCGCGCATCATCGACTTCCCCGCCTTCCGGGAGATCGCCGACGAGGTCGGCGCGCGGTTCATGGTGGACATGGCGCACATCGCCGGCCTGGTCGCCGCCGGTGTCCACCCGTCGCCGTTCGGGATCGCCGACCTGGTCACGACCACGACGCACAAGACCCTGGGTGGGCCGCGCGGTGGCGTGGTGTTCGCCACCGAGGAGCTGGCCGCCGCGGTCGACAAGGCCGTCTTCCCGGGCTTCCAGGGTGGGCCCCTCATGCACGTCATCGCCGCGAAGGCCGTCGCCTTCGGCCACGCCCTGACGCCCGAGTTCCGTGAGCGCCAGCGCCACGTGGTGGCCAACTGCGCGGCCCTGGCCGAGGAGCTCATCGCCGGCGGCCTGGCCCTGGTGAGCGGCGGCACCGACAACCACCTGGTGTTGGTGGACCTCTCGGCCACGCCCCTCACCGGTATGGACGGCGAGAACCGCCTCGAGCGCGCCGGCATCACCGTGAACAAGAACGGGATCCCGTTCGACGAGCGCCCCCCGACGGTCACCTCGGGTCTGCGCATCGGCTCGGCGGCGCTCACCACGCGCGGTCTGCGCGAGCCGGAGTTCCGCGAGATCGGCCGCATCATCGCGGCCGCGCTGGCCCCGCAGATCGCCGACACCGAGCTGGACGCCCTCCGGGGCCGCTCGCGCGCGATCGGCGAGCGCTTCCCGCTCTACCCGGAGCTGCTCACCGGCACCGCCATCGCCTGAGCGGGGGCGGGCCCCCGCTCCCGCGGGGGCCCGCCGCCCAGGACGGGAATGTCCGGGGGCGCTCGTATTGTCCGTCCCATGCGCACACTCACATCTCTCGCGTCCGCCGCCCTCATCGCGGCCGTCGGCGGCCTGGTGGTGTCGCAGGCGGCCGGGCAGGTCGCCATCGGCCCGCCGCTCGGCGCCGCCCCCATCACCACCGAGAGCTGCGAGGCGGGCGTTCTGCCGCAACTGCGCGGCACCATCCCCGTGCCGTCCACGTGCACGCTCATCGGGACCAGCACCACCGGCGCGTGGACCACACAGGTGCCGCGTGGGAGCTGGCGCGTCACATCGGTGAACGTCCGTACCGGGGCGCGAACCGGGCCGATGCGGGTCCAGGTGATCCGCAACATGCGCTCCCAGGCCACCGGGGTCGGGGGCGGCCCGGGCGGGGCCATCTGCTGCACGTCGCCGGCGCAGAGCCAGGTGTTCACGCTTCCACCGAACGCGGTCGGCACCGTCCCGGTGGACATCCCCGTGACGAATACCGTTGAGCTGGTGGACCGCGAGCCGGTCGAGGTGGTGGACTATCTGGGGCTCACCATCCTGGACCGCGGCAGCTCGCTGCCGGTGGCTGCCGATCCGGGCGCCATGCTGACCATGTTCCTGCCGGCGCTCGACCGGGGTGGGCAGGACCTGATGGGGCCGAGCTTCCAGGGCATGTTCCCGCTGCTCAGCGCCGTGGTGTGTCCCAGGACGACGAGCAATGAGCGTGACCGCTCCGGGAAGATCTCCCTGCAGCGCACCGGGTGCACGACGGTTCCCGGCGCCGGGCGGGTCTCGGTGCGTTCGACGGTGCCGCGCCAGACCGTCGCCCAGCTCCGTCGATCCGGCGCCATCCGCACCACCTGCCGTGCCGATGTCCGCGCCGCGTGCACGGCGCGTGCCACCGTGGGAGCAGCGGCGGCACGCGCGATGGGATTGCGGGTTCCGCGCGGGGCGCGCACGGTCACGTTGGGCACGCGCCGTGCCACCGTGCCGGCGGGACGGGTCCGGACACTGAGCGTGCCGCTGACTCGTGTCGCGCGCGCGGCGCTCGGCCGGGCGCGGACGCCCGTGCGGATCACGATCACCACCACCGCCTCCGCATCCGGACGAACCGCGGGGAAGGCCACCCGCACGCTGGTCGCGCGGGTCTGACATCGGGGCGGCCCGGCGAGGCGCAGTGAGGCACCTCGCCGGGCCTGAGGTGCGTCCGCGTCAGCTTCCGGCGCTGTCGTCCCACTCGGCGTGCGTCAGGATCGCGCCGGCAGCGTCCCATCCGTGCCAGCGCTCCACGGTCACCCATGCCGTGGTGCGGGGGCTGGTGCGGTTGGGGTACGGCTCACCGGTGTAGCGCATCGCCAGCCGGTCGATGTCCCGCAGATCCTCGTCCGGGTGCATTTCGGTGACGTGTCCGGTGAGTGTGATGTGCCGGTACCAGCTCTCGGTGTCCAGGACGGTGAGCGACACGCGCGGGTCGCGGCGCAGGAACGAGAGGCGCAGGCGGCTGTCGTCCATGCTCAGCAACAGGCGCCCGTCCACCCAGTCGTACCAGGTGGCCGCGCTGTGAGGGGCGCCATCCGGGCGGACGCTCGCGATCACGGCCGGGTGGGCGGTCCTCAGGAAGGCGTCGACGGCGGCGGGGACGGGTGCGGGTGGCATATCTCGGCTCCGGTCGTGTGGGTCGGTGGGTCGGAAGGCCGGCGATCAGGGGACCAGCGGCGCCGTGAACCGGTCACGCACGGTCCCCGCGGTGTCGACGAACGCGTAGCTCGCGCGGTCGGCGTGCAACCGGATCCGCAACAGCCCGAACTCGGGCAGGTGCACGACGGCGTCGGCGCTGCGCGGGGTGTGACGTTCGCTGCCGCGCGGCGCGCCCCCGGTGCCGACGGTGAGGAACGGCACCCCCGGCGCCTCGGGCCGTGAGCGGCGCTCGTAGGCATGCAGGTGACCGGCCAGCACCGCCGTGACCGGCGCGCGGGCGATGACCGGCAGCAGCGGGTTGCCCTCCTGGATGGGGCGGTGGGTCACCACCAGGCGCGCGAGCGGGCCGGGCCGTGCCAGGGCACGCCGCGCGAAGGCCACGTCCTGCTCATCCGCCTGCAATCCCAGCGCCACGATCTGGACCGGGCCGTGAGTGAGGGCGTACCGCTCCCCGCCGCCGGGCCACTCGAACGCCTCGGCCAGCGCTCGGCGGGCGCCGTCGAAGACGATGTCGTGGTCTCCCATGGTGCCGAGATTCGGCATCCGCGACAGCACCGGGGCCAGAGGCCCGAAGACATGGCTGTCGAAGAGCTGGGGGAGCGCCACCGGGTACGCGTTGTCGCCGGCGGTCACCAGCAGCGACGCCTCCTCGCCGGCTGCGAGCTTGGCGACGGCGCGGGATGCCTCGTTGTCGGCGCCGTAGTCGGCGAAGGCGATCAGGTCCAGCGGCCGGGAGAGGTCGTGCGGTGCCGTGCGGAAGCGTCCGCGCGCGGCGGGCTTGCCGTCGACCGTCGCCACCCAGTCGTACGTCGTGCCCGGGCTGAGGTCGTGCAGATGGCCCCGGCGGGCCCGGACGGTCGCGCCCGCCGGCGGCGTGGCGGTCACCCGCACGCGGGCGCCCGGCGCCGCGACCCAGCGCAGGCGGGCCTCGGTGCGCGTGACGCGGGTGAGGTAGGGGGCGCGGACGAAGGGGGAGAAGCGCTCGGCGGTGGGTGTCGGCGCGGTGTCCGCGCCGGTGGGGGTGCCGCCGGCCCCCTGGCAGCCGGACACG
>JBIQJW010000289.1:0-1997 GCA_044507145.1 Actinomycetota bacterium | reverse complement strand
CCGTCGTTGGGCCGCATCCGGGGGCCGTAGGTGTTGAAGATCCGCACGATGTGCGTGTCGACGCCCTGCTGGCGGTGGTACGCCATCGTGAGCGCCTCGGCGTAGCGCTTGGCCTCGTCGTACACGCCTCGGGGCCCGATCGGATTGACGTGGCCCCAGTACTCCTCGCCCTGGGGATGCACCTGCGGATCGCCGTACACCTCGCTGGTGGACGCCAGCAGGAACCGGGCGCGGTGGCGCTTGGCCAGGCCCAGCGCGTTGTGGGTGCCGTACGAGCCCACCTTGAGCGTGTGCAGCGGCAGCCGCAGGTAATCGATGGGGCTGGCCGGCGACGCCAGGTGGAACACGTAGTCGACCGGCTCGGTGATCTCGACGTGGTCGATGATGTCGTGCTGGAGGAACACGAAACCGTCGGACCGGATGTGCTCGATGTTCTCCAGCGTGCCGGTCTCGAGGTTGTCGACGCAGATCACCCGGTGGCCGTCGGCCAGCAGGCGGTCGCACAGATGCGACCCCAGGAATCCTGCGCCGCCGGTAACGACGGATGTGGGCATGCGGGCCACCCTAGCGCCCGCCCCCACGGCCGACCAGCGCCCGCACCGAGCGCACGCCCTCGGCCAGCTCCGCACGGGCCAGGAACCAGGCCGCGCCACCGAAGGACCCCAGCACCACCGCCACCTTCAGGGCGAACAGGGGCAGCATCTGCCACGAGCTCAGGTCCTCGGTGGGCAGCGCGACCTCCAGGGCCAGCGCGACGACCGCGGCGACCACGCCGGCCACCAGCACCCGGGCCTGGCGCCGGGCGAAGCGACGCAGTCCGATCTGCGGGAAGCGCAGCCGGGCCAGGCACAGCAGCATTCCGGTGTTCACCGCGACGGCGATGAGGCTGGCGAGCGCGAGACCCGAGATCCCCATGGGCCCGATCAACACGAAGTCCAGGGCGATGGTGAGGACGACGGTGACCGTGGTGGTCCAGAGGATGTCGCGCTGGTGGTTGGCGGCCGCGATGGTGCGGTTGATGAGCAGGTTGAGGAACGAGGGCCACAGCGCCAGCGCGTAGAAGACCAGCGGTGGCGCGATGCGGTCCACGCACACGTCGCCGCACGCGCTCCGCTTGAAGGCGAGCTGCGAGACCTCGTGGGCGCCCACCGCCAGCACCACGGTCATCGGCACCGCGACCACGGCCAGCAGCCCGCCCACACGCCGGAACGCCGAGAGCGCGTCGTCGCGCCGGCCGGCGGCCATCAGGCGTGCGATCAGCGGGAACAGCGGGGTCATGAGCGGCAGCAGCAGCGCCACCCGCGGGGCCTGCCCCAGCGCGGTGGCGAAGTTGAGCGCCGCCACCTGCCCCGCCTCCTCGCCGGAGGCGAAGTACTTGTCGGTGAAGCTGTTGAGCTGCTGCAGCAGGGACGTCGCCATCACGGGGACCGCCAGCCAGCCCACCCGGCCCAGCCGCGGGTGGAACAGCGACCACCCCACGTCCGCGGCCCGCAGCAGGCGCCAGAACTGGGGGAGCTGCAGCAGCACCTGCAGTGCGGCGCCGAACGCGACGCCCCAGGCGGCGGCCTCGATGCCGATGAACGGCTGACCCACCGCGATGCCGATGATGATGCCGAGGTTGAACGCCACGCCCACGGCCGCGGGCCCGGCGAACTTGCCGTGGATCTGCAGCATCGCGGTGAACAGCGCCGAGAAGCCCTGCAGTGCAAGCGCCGGCGACATGATGCGGATGAGCTCGGCGGTCTGGGCCTCGCGCTCGGCGTCCAGGCCGAACAGCGACGCCGGCAGCTCGGGCCAGACGGCCGCCGCGCAGCTGAGCACCACCAGACCGGCCCCGGTCCATACGGCGATGGCCGCGATGAGGCTCCACGCGCTGGCGTCGTCGTGGTCGGAGCGCTCCTTCTGGAACACCGGGATGATCAGCGTCACCAGCGTGTAGAGCAGGATCGCGGCGACCGAGTTCACGATCATCAGCGAGTTGACGTACGCGTCGGTGA
>JBIQJW010000288.1:0-2001 GCA_044507145.1 Actinomycetota bacterium | reverse complement strand
CGTGCGGGATCGCCGACAGCGCGGAGTCGACCACGAACGAGAAGACCAGCGCGATCGTGATGCCGCCGGCCATGCTGCGCGTGATGAATCCCACGCCCACGCCGAAGGCCGCGGCGGGCAGGTTGCCGATGACGGCGGCCAGGCCCATGCGCACCACATCCGGCACCGACAGGCTCTCGGAGTGCGCGGACGCGATGACGGGCAGGGTCGCGGCGGCGATCGCGTAGATCACCGCGGTGAGTGCCAGCGCGGCGAGGAGCGCGACGGCCAGCTTCGCCCCGATCACCCGGCCACGGCGCGGCTCGGCGGTGAGGGTGCGGCGCATGGTGCCCTGGCCGTAGTCGACGCCCACGATCCAGACGCCCAGGATGATGGCGGCGACGGCGCTGGGGAGGTCGGCGCCGAGCCCGGTGGCCACCTCCTCCTCACCCACCCCGGTGAAGATGCAGATGACGATGGTGAGGGCCAGCGTCGCCAGCGCACCGATGGCCGTCCACCGCGGCGTCGGCAGGGTGCGCATCTTGAGCAGTTCGGCCCTCATGCGGCGGCTCCCGGAGGCGGCGGTGGTGGCGGCGGCGATGCGTCGGCGGGCGCAGCGGGGTCGGTGCCGGTGCGCGTGGTGAGCGCCAGGAACACCTCCTCCAGGCTGGCGCCGCGGCTCTGCAGGTGGCGTACGTAGATCCCGGCCTGGGCGAGCGGGCGGCTGATGTCGGACCCGTCGGCGATATCGCCGGCAACGCTGAGGGCACCGCCGGATTCCACGGTGGCGCTCAGGCCGGCGCGGCCCAGCACGTCCGCCGCCTGGGTCGCCTCATGCTCGGCCACCGCCACGGAGTAACCGCCGGCGCCGTTACCCGCGAGCAGGTCGTCGATGGTGCCGTCGGCCACCAGGCGCCCGCGGTCGATGATGGTGGCCCGGTCGCACATGAGCTGCACCTCCGAGAGGAGATGCGATGAGACCAGCACGGTGGTGCCGCGCTCGGGCAGGCGCGCGATGAGGCGCCGGATCTCCACGATCCCGGCCGGGTCGAGGCCGTTGGTGGGTTCGTCCAGCACCACCAGGCGCGGCGACCCCACCAGCGCCAGCGCCAGGCCCAAGCGCTGCTTCATCCCCAGCGAGAACGTGCCGGCGCGCCTGTCGGCACGGTCCCCCAGGCCCACGAAGTCCAGCAGATCGTCGATGGCCGCCCGGCCCACGGCCAGACCGCGCGCGGCAGCCTCGATGCGCATGTTGTCGCGGGCCGTCGCCCGGGCATACAGCGCCGGACCCTCGATCAGCGAGCCCACCTGGCGCACCGCCGGGGCGAACCCGGGCGTGCCGGGGCGCACGCCCAAGAGCGACACGTCCCCGGCGCCGGCCCGTGCGAGACCCAGCAGGATGCGGATGGAGGTGGTCTTGCCGGCACCGTTCGGTCCCAGCAGCCCCGTCACTGACCCTTCCGGGATCTCGAAGGTGAGGTCATCCACCACGACGGCGTCGCCGTAGCGCTTGTTGACGTTCTCGAACGTCGCCAGCGATGGCATGGGTGTTCCTCTCCGGGATCGTGAGCGGACCGCGTGCGGCGCCGGCGGGCACCGCCGACGCCCGCACCGTACCTGCCGCACCACGCGGGATGAAGCGCGACCGTTCGTCCGCCCGTCGCGACCGGCGCGCGAGACGCGATCCGGACTGGACCCGTCGCGTTCGCCGGGGGTACGGTCGCCGCAAGCGCGCGGGAACCTCACGATCGGAGCAGCGACATGGCCCGCTTCAAGAACGACGACTTCCAGTTCGGCTTCGAGATCGCACTGGGAGCCGCGCAGCGCGGCGGCACGGCGGTGGGAGAGGTGATCGCGACGGCCGACCGCATCGGGAACGGCGACGCCGAGGCGTGGGTCCGCGAATGGACGGCCACGGCGGAGCGCTCCGAAGCCGCCGGCGACGAGGCCGCGGCGGCGGGCAGGCGCACCACCGCGTGCGGCTACTTCATGCGGGCCGCGAACTACCACGCGACGGCGCTG
>JBIQJW010000287.1:0-2011 GCA_044507145.1 Actinomycetota bacterium | reverse complement strand
CCGGCTCGGCCATGAGCGCCCGCGCCAAGAGCACCCGCTGGCGCTCACCCCGCGAGAGATGGGCCAGGCGCCGGTGGGCGAACGGCGCGCATCCCAGCAGGGACAACAGTTCGTCGGCGCGCTCACGATCCTCCGGCCGCACCCGCTCTGTGCGCAGGTGGAACGACCCGGTCGCGCCCGTGAGGACGACCTCCCCGGCCGAAAGGCGGTGGCGGAACGCCCCCGCGTCGCCCGCGTCCACGCGGCCGATGCGCTCGCGCAGCACCCGCATGTCGACGCGTCCCAGCTCCTCGCCCAGGACCCGCACGCGCCCCTCGCTGGGGAAGCCGTGCGCGCCCGCCAGGGTGAGCAACGTGGTTTTGCCGGCCCCGTTCGCCCCGACGACCGCCCAGCGCTCGCCGGGTCGCACGGTCCAGTCGACGCCGGTGAGCAGGTGGGCTCGGCCCCCGTCGGGCCGGGCACGCCAGACCCCCGCTCCCCGCATGCAGACCGCCGCGGGCGCGCTCACACGCCGAGCAGGATCTTCGCCTCGTCCACCGCCCGGTCGCCCTCGATGTCGGCGCGCATCCGCTCGTCCAGCGGCGCCTCCGGTTCGGGGTCGTCCGACATCCGCCGGGGCAGCGGCTCGCCCACCAAGGCCTCTCCCTCGCGCCACCACCGCTCGGGCAGCGCGTCATCCAGGTCGGCACCGATCATCTGTGCGAACAGCAGGGTCCAGGCGCGCGGCACCACCGTGAACGTGTAGCCGCCGCCGCCCAGCGCAACCCAGCGCCCCGCCGCCGCCTCGTCGGCCAGCATGTGCAGCGCGCGGTACACGCGCGGGAAGGCCGCCATGGTCACCTGCAGGTGGGCGAGCGGGTCGCCGTGGTGGGGATCGGCGCCGTCCTGCGTCACGATGACCTGCGGCGCGAACCGCATCACCGCGGGGACGATCACCTCTTCGATCGCCCGCAGGTACGGGCGATCGCCCGCGAAGGGCGGCAATGGGATGTTCACCGCCGTGCCCTCGGCGGCACCGATGCCGCGCTCGGCGATGGTGCCGGTGCCCGGGAACAGGTAGCGACCGCTCTCGTGCACCGAGCACGTCAGCACGCGCGGGTCCTCGAAGAAGATCCACTGCGTGCCGTCGCCGTGGTGCACATCGATGTCGATGTAGGCCACGCGCTCGACGCCGGCGTCGAGGAGGGCCTGGATGGCCACGGCACAGTCGTTGTAGATGCAGAAGCCGGCGGCGCGGTTGGCGAAGGCGTGGTGCAGCCCGCCGCCGGCGACGAACGCCTGGTCGGCGCGCCCCTCCACCACGGCCCGGGCGGCGGTGACGGCGGCCCCGCACACACCGGCCGCGGCCTCGTGCATCCCGGCGAACGCCGGGGTGTCGCCGCCCGGTGACAGGCCCCACTGGGCCGCCTCGGGCGCCGCGGCGAGCGCCGGCGCATCGCTGAACCGGCGCACGGCCCGCACATACGCCGGCGCGTGGACCCGTTCGATCTCGGCGTCGCTCGCGGCCGTGGCCTCGACGCGCTCCACGTCGGGGCGGTCGAGCAGCCCGTACGCCGCGATGAGGTCCGCCGCCAGGCGGCGACGCAGCGGGTTCATCGGGTGGTCCGGCCCCAGGTCGTACGCCGGCCCGGCGCCGATCTCGACGAAGGCGGTGCGGGTCACGGGTCTGACCCTACTCCTCCGGGCTGCGCCGGACCCACGGGTGGGCCCGGCGGGGAACTCCCCGCCGGGCCCACGCCCTACCGGCGGACTGCGGGGAGGCGCACCGTGCGGAACGCCGTGGAGGCCGCCCGCGTGGTGGGCGTGGCCGCCACCCGGACGCGCAGGCGATGCACGCCGGGACCCAGCCGGAGCGTGGCCACGGCCACGCCGGCGCGCGTCACCCGCGCCCGGGCCACCCGCGCGATGCGCGTGCCCGCGCGGCGTTCGATCACCACCCGGCGACCCGCCAGGGCCTTCGGGGCGACGACGCGCACCCGCACCGCCTGGCGCGCGCCGCGGGGCGTCAGGA
>JBIQJW010000055.1:8249-13072 GCA_044507145.1 Actinomycetota bacterium | reverse complement strand
CCACACGCAGGTGGACGACGTGGACCTGGTCCCGGTGCGCGTGCGATCGGGCGAGCGCCCCGGCTCGCGCGCACCGGCACCGCCGGCCGATCAGTCGTTCTGGGCGGTCCAGGCCACCGGCACCGGCACACAGACGCTGGACTGGCGCCCGGAATCCGGCCGCTGGACCGTGGTGATGATGAACGCGGACGCCGTCCCCGGTGTCGTCGCGGACGTCGACCTGGGCATCAAGGTGGAATACCTGCGCGGCATCGGCATCGGGTTCGTGATCGGCGGCGTGGTGCTACTGGTCATCGGCACGCTGATGGTCGTGTTCGGGGTGCGCCGCCGGCGCGCGCCGCCGTCCGCATCGACATCCCCGCCACCGCCCCCACCGACCGTCACCGCCTGACCTGACGGCGGTTAGCCGAGGGCGTCCACCTCGGCCTGGAGCCGCTCGATCGCACGGCGCCGGTCCGTGCGGTGGCGCAGCACGTTCACCACCGGCCCGGCGGGCGCCGGCGCCTCGTCGTCGCCTGCGTCCTGTGCAGCACGCAAGGCCACCAGCACCCGGGCGCTCAGCAGCCGGACGTGCGCCACCGGCAGGCCGGCCTCCACCACGGCGGTGGCATCCACCAAACCGACCCGCCACGGATCGTCGGTGAGCTGGAACCACCCGATGTGGTGGCGCTCGCCCCTCACCACGTGCAACACGGCGAAGCGCGTGCCGTCGGGAGCGGTGAGCTCCCGATCGGAAAGGCGCGCGATGCGCGGCACCGCCCGGGCGGCGCCCGGATCCCCGGCGGCCGTCAGCGGCGCACCCGCACCTTCACCGTGGCCCTGCCACCGGTGATGACGTGATCGGTCAGGATCACGCGCCCGTCGCTCCCGCTCTGCCCCGGGATGAGGAGCCGCACGGCGTCGTTGCGCCCACCCAGCACGTCCCGGACGGCCTCGACCACGCGCACCGTGCGGACGCCCGGCCGGCGTGCCGCCCGACGCTGCATCGCCACCACGGAGGCCCGGTGGGTCCGGGTGGCGTCGATGCCGCCGGCCAGGCCCAGCTCGGCGTCGAGCTCCGGCGGGCTCGCGTCGAAGCCGTCGCGGGTGTTGGGGACGATCCGCAGCGTCCTCACCCCGGCGCGCAGACCCGCGGGCACCCGGAACCGCAGGCGCACCGTGGTGGCGCCGGAACGCCACGGAAGGATGGTGAGGTGCAGGGTGGCCATCGCCCCCGGCCGCACGACCCGCGGGGACACACGGGCCCCGACGATGGTCGCGGCGCGCACCTTCGCCTCGAGCGTCTGATCGACCTCGACGCGAGAGATCGGGATGGCCTGCACGTTGTTCTGCGTCAGCATCGCGGTCGCGACGGGCAGGGCGAACGACGCGGTGCTCACCACGTCGCCGTACGCGGCATAGGTGTTGCGGTAGACCAGCGGCTTCGCCAGCACCGGGCTGGTGATCCGCAGGGTCAGGCGCAGCGTGCCGCCGCCCAGCCCGTCTCGCACCCGCAGCGCCGGTTCGGACTGCAGCAGCCCGGCGGTGATGGGCAGCACCCGTTCGTCCGGGGCCAGGGTGCCGCGCACCGTGCTGTGCGTGCCGCGCGTGCGGTCGGTGGCGGTGGACACGGCGGGGATCCCCCCGTCGGCACCACGGATCCCCGTGACCCCGTCGGTGCGGTCGCCCACCAGCGCGCCCTGCACCGCGCCCGGGTCGGCCAGCTTGTAACTGGCGCCGGCGATCGGCGCCGGGATGGTGTCCACGACGTACGCGTCACCCATCAGGTAACGGGCGCGCCCGCTGCCCAGGAACGTATGCCCGAAGCCGATCACCCGGTCGCCGTCCACGTACGTGATCGTGCCGACGGCGCCCAGGGCGATGTCGCCCGCGCTCACCAGGGCGCTCATCGACCCGCCGGGGACCATTTGCTGCGGGGTCCGTTCCGCGCGCGGGCCGATGCTGTCCAGGGTGATGCCCTGCGCCTGCAGTCCCCGCCGGAGGGGGCCCACCTGGCCGCGTGACGCGCCCGCCACCGACCAGCGCACCAGCGGGTGCAGGGCGATCACACCGGGGTCGCGGCGCTCCGCGGCCACCGCGGCGGCTCGGGTGGCCACGCGCACCGCGCGCCGACGCGGTCCGCCGGTCTCGAGCAGCCGCGATCCGGACGACGAGTCGAGCATCCGCTCGATCGGGGTGATGCCCGCGACCACGCCGCGCTGGTCGCCTGTCCCGTAGGCCAGCGCGCCGATCACGCGCGCCACGCCGTCCTCGCCGGTGACGTAGACCGGGCTGCCGCTCATGCCCTGCGCCACCCCGCCGGTGCGCTCCATCAGGGGCCCCTCGGCGCGGCCGTAGATCAGCGCGCCCCCGGGCCCGTCGGACCCGTGACGGACATCGATGATCGTGACCGGGAAGGTGACGATCTCGGTGCCCTGCACGACGGTGCGCGCCTCGCCCACCATCCCGGGCCGCACGTCGGCGAGCGGCATGATCGGGTCTCCGGCCAGCGCCGGCGCGGCGCCCACCGCCAGCGCGGTGGCCCCGGCCGCCGCCGCGAGGATCCGTGGCAGACGGCGCCTCATGCCCGGCGCACCGTGAACCAGGTGTCGCGCAGGCCCAACCGCGCGCGCACGTCGGCACCGCTGATCGTCTCGGTTCGCCCGGCGGTGGTGGTGACGCGCACGCTGCGCACGCGCGGAGACGCACCGCGCGCCAGGATCTCCAGCTCCGCCACCGGACCACCCACGCCCAGGAGCTCGCCCAGCCGCGCCGCGGAGAAGCGCGGCGGATCGGACCAGACGTGGTAGGGGGAGATGCGGTCGAACGGGTCGGGCACGCTCACCAGGTATGGCCGCGGGGTGCTCCCCGGCCACGCCATCTGCACATCCTCGGTACGCCCGCCGGACGTGGAGAAGAAGTAGGCCGTGACGACCTCCCCGCCGTGGGTCAGTACGGTGCGCCGGGTCGCCGCCACCGCACGGTCGGTGCGCGGATCCTCCGCCGCCACGCCGCCGTACACCTGGCTGCGCGTGTCGTCGTACACGTGGAAATCGGAGCCGGTGCGCAGGGTGGCCAGCGCGTAGCTGCGCGCGGCGATCGCCTGTGCGCGCAACGCCGCGGCGGCGTCGCCGGCCCACGACGGCGACATCTCGCGCGGCACCACGCCGCGCAGGTAGTCCTCCAGCCCCACCGCGTTGACCACCTGCAACCGCCCGCCCGATGCCGGGCCGACCCGCAGGGCGCCGCGGTAGCGCCGGTCGGCGCCGGACGGCCCCCACCACACCTGGCCGCCCGCCACGGTGGGGCGCAGCTGCACGGTGCCGGCGAACACACGCACACGGCGCCCATCGCGCTCGAGCACCACGCGCGACGCGCCGGCGGGCCGCAGGCGGTACTGCCCCCGCGCCGCGAGTGCCAGCCGCACGGTGCGCCCGCCCGCCCTGCCGACGGCGCGCCAGCGTGCCGGGCTGGTGACGTGCACCGCCGGGGCATCCGGCGACAGGAGCACCCGCAGGGTGCGCGTGGGCACGCGGGTGAGGGAGACGCCCCGGTAGTAGTGGCGCAGGATGCGCGGATGGCCCCAGCCGGCCTGGGCGCGGCCGCGGGCGCCGTACTGCGACATCCCCACGCCGTGCCCGAAGCCCCGCCCCTCCAACACGAACGCCGGCCCGGCCTGCTGCTCGCGCGCGGCGTTGGCGCTGACACCCACGGCCACCGCGCCCAGCAGCAACGGGGCACCGGCCAGTGCGAGCGCGATGTTGCGGGGTCGTCGGGACATGGATCCTCGAAGGGCGGCTCGGAACGGTCCTGCACGTTAGCGTGCCGGGGGTCGGGCGCGAGGGAGGATGCGATGGGCGATTGGAACGCACGCGAGTATCAGCGGCTCTCGGCACCGCAGGAGCGGTGGGGCGCCGACGTGGTGGCCTCGATCCCGTTGCGCGGCGACGAACGGGCCCTCGATGCCGGATGCGGCACCGGGCGCGTCACCCGGTTGCTGGCGGATCGACTGCCGCACGGGCACGTGCTGGCCGTCGACGGCTCTCCCCAGATGGTGGCCGAGGCCCGCGAACGCCTGGCCGACCTGGGCCAACGGGTCCGGGTGGAGCGCCACGACCTGCTGGCGCTGCGCGTCGACCACCCGGTGGACCTCATCCTCTCCACCGCCACCTTCCACTGGATCGCCGACCACGCGCGCCTGTTCGCGCGCCTGCACGACGCGCTGGCTCCCGGCGGGCGGCTGGTGGTGCAGTGCGGCGGCGCCGGCAACATCGCCCGCACCCTGGAGGCGGCCGACGCCGTGGCCGCCGGTGAGCCGTTCGCCGGCCACCTGGCCGGTCTGGTGCGCCCGGTGCACTTCGCCACATCCCAGGCGACGGCCGAACGGCTCGAGGGGGCCGGTTTCGAGGCGGTCGAGACGTGGCTGCACGAGGCGCCGGTGGACCTGGGCGCGGGATCCGAAGGACCGGCATTCCTGGCCACGGTGGTGCTGCGCGACGACCTGGCGCTGCTTCCCGAGCCGCTGCGCATGTCCTACGCGCTGGCGGTCGCCGACCGTCTGCGCGACGCCGCCGGGCACGTGATGGTGGACTACGTGCGCCTGGAGATGCGGGCGCGACGCCCCGGCGGAGGGGGACCGCCGCCGGAGCGCTGAGGGGCGGGGTGGCACTCCCCGCGCTGCGCCTTCACCGGCGGCGTCGGCATCCCGGTGCCGCGGCATGAGCGCCGGGGTTCGCGTGGAACACTCGCGTGATTCGGCCGCGCCCGGCCGGCGCGGCGCGGCGGCTACCGCCGGCCGTACTGCTCCTCGTAGTAGGCCCGGTACTCGCCGCTCTTGATCGGCT
>JBIQJW010000055.1:0-8149 GCA_044507145.1 Actinomycetota bacterium | reverse complement strand
CGCCGGCCGTACTGCTCCTCGTAGTAGGCCCGGTACTCGCCGCTCTTGATCGGCTCCCACCAGTCCCGGCCCTCGGTGTACCAGCGCACCGTCTCCTCCAGGCCGGCCGCGAACTCGTGGCGCGGCGCCCAACCGAGGCCTCTGAGCTTCTCGGTGTCGAGGGCGTAGCGGCGGTCGTGGCCCAGGCGGTCTGCCACGTGGCGGATCAGCGACGGATCGCGGCCGGTGAGCTCCAGGATGCGGTGCGTGATGTCGAGGTTGGCCACCTCATTGCCGCCGCCCACGTTGTAGACCTCGCCGGCGACGCCGTGTTCCATGGCCGTCCAGATGCCCGAGCAGTGGTCCTCGACGTAGATCCAGTCGCGGATCTGCTGCCCGTCGCCGTACACCGGCAGCTCCTCGCCGTCGAGGGCGTTGGTGACGAACAGCGGGATGAGCTTCTCGGGGTACTGGCGCGGTCCGTAGGTGTTCGATCCGCGCGTGATGATGGCGTCGATGCCGAACGTGCGGTGCCAGGCGAGCACCTGCAGGTCGCCCCCGGCCTTGCTGGCCGAGTATGGGCTGGACGGCTGGATCGGGTCGGTCTCGTGGAAGGTGCCCGTGAGGATCGAGCCGTAGACCTCGTCGGTGGAGACCTGGACGAACCGCCGCACGCCGGCGTTGCGGGCCGCGTCCAGCAGGACGGCTGTACCCACCACATCGGTGTGGATGAAGTCGCCGGGGCTCAGGATCGAGCGGTCCACGTGGCTCTCGGCGGCGAAGTTCACCACCACGTCCACGCCGGCGATGGCGCGCGTGACGGCGGCGGCGTCGGCGATGTCGGCGTGCACGAACGAGTAGGCGGGGTCGCCGGCGACGTCGGCGACGTTGGCCGGGTTGCCGGCGTAGGTGAGCTTGTCGAGGTTCACCACCTCGGCCCCACGGCCCAGCGCCATGCGCACGAACGCGGAACCGATGAAGCCGCAGCCGCCGGTGACCAGGATCCTCACATCGCCTCCAAAGCCAGATAGTCCGTCAGTGCCTCGCGCCAGTGGCGCAGGCGGGGGGCGCCGGCACGGGTGACCGCCAGCGGCGAGTGCGCGGGCCGCGGCGCCGGCCGCCCGAACTGCTCGGTGGTGATCGGCACCACGCGGCAGTCGATGCCGGCCTCCTCGAACACCGCCTGTGCGAAGCCGGCCCAGGTGACCGAGCCGCCGCCGGCCGTGTGGTAGACGCCCGGCGGGCACCCCACCAGGTACTCCAGCGCCGGCGCCAGGTCGCACGTCCAGGTGGGGCAGCCCTCCTGGTCGGCCACCACGGTGACCTCGTCGCGGTCGGCCGCGAGGGTGCGCATGGTGTCGACGAAGTTGCGTCCCGACGCCCCGTACAGCCACGCCGTCCGCGCGATGCGGACCCCGGCGGGATGGGCCGCCAGCGCGGCGCGCTCGCCCGCGAGCTTGGTGCGCCCGTAGGCCCCGAGCGGCGCCGGCGCGTCGTCCTCCACGTACGGCGCGCCCTTGCGGCCGTCGAAGACGTAGTCGGTGGAGGGCAGGATCATCGCCGCGCCCACCTCCGCCGCCGCGGCCGCCACGTTGCCCGCACCGGCGGCGTTCACGGCGCCGGCCGCATCCTCGGCGCTCTCGGCCCCGTCCACGTCGGTCCAGGCCGCCAGGTGGAAGATGGCCTCGGGCCCCACGTCGGCCACGCAGGCGCGCACCGCGGCCGGATCGGTCACATCCACATCCAGGTCCACCTCGGTCACCTGGTGGCGCGGCGCCAGGTGCGCGACGAGGTCGCGGCCCAGCATCCCGGCGGCGCCGGTCACCAGGACCCGCATCAGATCAGGCCGACCGACGACGAGTCGCCGATCATGAACCGGTACGCCCGCGGCTTCGCGTCGCTGCGGGCGATGGTGACCCCCCGCCCGATCAGGCTGCTCTCCACGCGCGCGTCCAGGTCCTCCACGCGGCTGTCCTCCAGCAGGATGCTGTGCTCCACCTCGGCCCCGCGCACCACCACGCCGGAGGAGATGGAGGTGAACGGCCCGATGTAGGCGTTCTCCACCACCGCTCCGGCGCCGATCACCGCCGGGCCGCGCACGGCGGAGTTGATCAGGCGTGCGCCGGCCTCGACCACCACGCGGCCCTCCACAGTGGTGTCCACCAGCTCCCCGTCGATGCGTGGCGTGATCACGTCGAGCACCAACCGGTTGGCCTCCAGCATGTCCTCGATGCGGCCCGTGTCCTTCCACCAGCCGGTGACCCGGTGCGGCTCCACGGCCAGGCCGCGGTCGATCATGTGCTGGATGGCGTCGGTGATCTCCAGCTCGCCACGTCCTGAGGGCCGGATGGCCTTGGCCGACTCCAGGATGGCGGGCGTGAACATGTAGACGCCCACCAGCGCCAGGTCGGTGCGCGGCCGCGCGGGCTTCTCCACCAGGCGCACCACGCGCCCGCCCTCCAGCTCGGCCACGCCGTAGGCGGACGGATCGGCCACCTGCTGCAGCAGGATCATGGCGTCGGCATCGCCGGTGCGGAACCGTTCGGCCAGCTCGGCCACGCCGTCGCGCAACAGGTTGTCGCCCAGGTACATCACGAACGGCGAGTCGCCGAGGAAGTCCTCCGCGGTGAGCACCGCGTGGGCCAGGCCCAGGGGGGCGTCCTGGCGGATGTAGGTGACGTCGATCCCCAGGGCCGACCCGTCGCCCACCGCCGCCTCGATCTCGGCATGCGTGTCGCCCACGATGATGCCGATGTCGGTGACCCCGGCGTCGCGCAGCGCCTCCAGCCCGTAGAACAGCACCGGCCGGTTCGCCACGGGCACCAGTTGCTTGGCGCTGGTGTGGGTGATGGGGCGCAGGCGGGTACCCGCCCCGCCCGAGAGCACCAGTCCCTTCAGAGGTCCTCGCACGTCGGCAAGGCTACCGGTTGCGCCCGACCATGCGGTGGAGGGACCGGTGCGGGTGCGCGCGCCGGCCCGTCGGCGGGAACCGCCGGCGTACCGGTCGACTACGATCGATGGCCGTGGATCGCGAGCAATGGCTTTCGCAGCGCACCTACCGCGGCGACCGGTTCGACCCCGCCGACCTGGCGGTCCGCGCACGGACCCAGGACCTGCGTATCTCGGTGTGCCTGCCGGCGCTGAACGTGCAATCCACGGTGGGGGCGATCGTCGAGGCGGTCCGCACCGAGCTGGTGGAACGCGTGCCGCTGGTTCACGAGATCATCGTGGTGGACTCGTCCAGCACCGACGACACCGCGCGTGTGGCCGCCGACGCCGGCGCCCACGTGGTGGCCGACCGTGAGGTGCTGCCCCACCTTCGCCGCGGGCGCGGGAAGGGCGAGGCGCTGTGGAAGAGCCTGGCCGTCGCGGAGGGCGAGCTGGTGGTGTGGCTGGACTCGGACGTCGACCCGCCCGATCCGGCATTTGTCACCGGCCTGGTGGGACCGCTGCTCACCGAACCCTCCGTGGGCTACGTGAAGGCGGTCTACGACCGGGCGCTGGGTGCGGGCCACGACGACGGCGGCCGCGTCACCGAGATCTGCGCGCGCCCCCTCATCAACCTGTTCTACCCCGAGCTGGCCGGGTTCGCCCAACCGCTCTCGGGGGAGGCCGCCGGCCGGCGGGACCTGTTGCGCTCCGTGCCCTTCTTCGAGGGCTACGCCGTCGAGATCGGCCTGCTCATCGACATCCTGCGCCTGCACGGCCTGGGCGCCATGGCGCAGGTGGACCTGGGCCGGCGCAGCCACCACAACCAGCCCACGGCGATGCTGGGCGCGATGGCCTCGACGATCATGCAGGCGGTGATGCGGCGCCTGGCCGCCGAGGGCCGGGCGCCCGCGGACGACGGGTCGCGGGGCGAGTACATGCGCCCGGTGCGCGACGGCGAGCGGTGGGTGTTCGCCACGTCCGACACGGCGCCGGCCGAGCGCCCGCCCATGGAACAGATCTGAGCCGCGCCGCCTACATCGATCTGGACGGGACGCTGCTGGGGCCCGGTGGTTCGGTGCTGAACGACGCCGACGGTGCGTTCACGCTCGACGGCGTCCACGCCCTTCGCCTGCTGCGTGAGGCCGGCGTGGAGGTGATCCTCACCAGCGGGCGCAGCCGCCCCCGCCTGGAGGCCGCGCGCGCCGTCCTGGGTGCCGACGCGATCCTCCCCGAGATGGGCGCCACCGACTGCGGCTACCCCACCGCAGAGGGCCAGACGGTGTTCGAGGCCATCGCCGCCACCGGCGCGCCGCAGGCGTTGCTGGACGCCGAACCGGGCCTGCGCCCGCACGCCCCGGCCCAGTGGGGGCGCGAGGGCAGCCACGTCTTCTCCGGGCGGGCCACGCCCGATGCCGCGGCCGGCGTGGCCGAGCGCTCTGGCGGCACCCTGCGCCTGGCCGACAACGGGCGCGTGGGCGACGGCGTGCACGTGTACCACCTGCTGCCGGCCGCGGCGAGCAAGGGCGCCGCGGTGGCCCGCGACATCACCGCGCGCGGGCTCCGGAGCGCGGATTGCCTCGCCGTGGGCGACAGCCACCAGGATCTGGCGATGGGCGATGCCACCGGCGCGGTGGCGATCGTGGCCAACGGCGCGGCGGCCGATGCCACGCTGGCCGCCGCCGCCCCGTGGGTGACCCGCGGGTCCTACGGGGCCGGCGTGCTCGAGGCCGTGGTGGCCTGGCTCGATGGCGCGGCACCGGCCGCAGGGGCCGGGATGTAGCCGGCTCTGCTTCTGCCGACGCCGCTCCCACACCATGAACCGGGACGCAATCCGTCCTCATCTTCGAAGAGCCGTGCCACGCCCCGTCGAGACCTGCATCGACGTGAAGACATGAATACGACCGCCGGCCGCCCGGCGCCGAAGCCCTTCCGCGCACTCGGCGGACGAGCGCGCACCTTCTGAGAGAGGACGACGCACCCGCGGCACCTCGGGAGACTCGCAGCTCGGCCGCCCCATCGGCACCGCACCTGCCCGCCGACGCCTGGGTCAGCGCTCGGCGGGCAGGTACGCCGTTCCGCCCACGATCACGATGGGCTGGTCCACCGGCTTGCTGCACTCACGCTGGACCCCACGCCAGGCACGGACGGCGGCCCGGGCGCGCTTGACGCGGGGCTTCGCGGCACGGGTACGGCGTGCGATCGCCAGGGTGCGGTGGGCCGTGCGCGCCGACGGACACCGGCCCCACGTCTGACTCAGCTTCGTGGCCGTGGCGATCGGCGCGGCGGCGGGATCCTTGGCGGCGGACGACGACGGTGCGGCCTGGGCGACGGCGGTCACCGCCAGGAGCGCCAGGACGGCGATGAGGATGATGTGGGCGGTGCGGGGCATGCGGGGAGAATCGCGCGGCGCGCCCCGTCCTCCACCGCTCGCGAGGCTAGGGGTCCCCTACCCGTTCGTCTAGGACGGCGGACCACAGCGATCCCACCGCGGCGGCGGTGCGCGCCAGGTCCCCCTCCGCCTCGGACAGCGCGTCCGGCAGGCGCCGCGGGCCGCGGCCGATGGCGAACGCGGCCGTGAACCCCGCCTCGCGCTGCGCCCGCGGGCCCAGGCCCACCGCGCCGCACAGGGCGACGCACGGCACGCCGGCGCCCGCGCACATGCCCGCGACCGCGGCGGGCGCCTTGCCGGCGAGGCTCGACTCGTCCAGGCAGCCCTCGCCGGTGATGCACAGGCCGGCGCCGTCCAGGTGGTCGCGCAGGCCGACGGCCTCGAGCACCAGCGGCGCACCGGGCAGCAGCTGCGCCCCGAAGAGCGCCGCGAGCGCGCCGGCCGCGCCGCCCGCGGCACCGGACCCGGTGAGCCCCTGCGGGTCGACGCCCGTGGCCGCGCGCATCACGTCGGCGAGGTTGCGCAGGCCGTCGTCCAGACGCCCGACCGCATCGGCGTCGGCGCCCTTCTGCGGCCCGAAGACATGCGCCGCCCCGCCGGCGCCGTGGAAGACGGTGTCGACGTCGCACGCCACCCGGATCGTGACGTCGGCCAGGCGCGGGTCGCGCCCGGAGAGATCGAGCGTCCGCACCCGCGCCATGTCGGCGCCGATGCCCTCCAGTTCCCGCCCGTCGGCGTCGCGGGCCCGGATGCCCAGAGCGCGCGCCAGGCCGAGGCCGCCGTCGGTGGTGGCGCTGCCCCCGAGCCCCACGATGATGGTCCGTGCCCCCAGGTCGAGGGCGGCGCGGAGGAGCTGCCCGGTGCCGAACGTGCCGGCGGCCTCCGGGTCGCGCTCGTCGTCGGCCAGGCGCTCGTAGCCCGAGGCCTGTGCCAGCTCCAC
Source organism: Actinomycetota bacterium (assembly GCA_044507145.1). GTDB lineage: Bacteria > Actinomycetota > Thermoleophilia > Miltoncostaeales > Miltoncostaeaceae > JAVJSF01. The sequence continues at coordinate 1,910 of JBIQJW010000055.1, read as the reverse complement.
CACGGCGGTGTGTCCGGGGAGCTCGCCCAGTACAGCCCGCACCGGCCGGCCCAGCGGATCGAGCACGTCCACGGTGCGCCGGCGTCCCCCGGCCGCCGCAACCAGCGCGTCGGCCGTGCCCTCGCCGCCGTCGGCCACCGGGATGGTGCGGATGTCCGTCCCCGAAGGGAGCACCAGACGCAGGCCCGCGGTGATCGCCCGCGCCGCCTGCGCCGGGCTGAGCGCGCCCTTCATCGCGCCGGGCGCGACGACGATCACGTCCAGTCCAGCCCCAGGAAGTGCGCCTGGTCTCGCTCCCAGGCGCGCTGGTCGGTGCCCGCACGGGCGCGCATGTCGAACAGCAGGCGCGCATCCGCCCCCACCGGCACCTGGAACGGCCCGTCCGGCGTGGTGGCCGCGGCGAACACCGCGTCGGCCACATCCTGCGCGCCGGTGGGGTGCTCGCGCCGCCAGCGCGCGAAGCCCTCGCGCAACTGACCGCCCAGCGCGACGTAGGGGCCCTCGCCGGCGGCCAGCGCCCCGGTGCGGCGGGTGGCGGACGGGAAGTCGGTGTCGATCATCCCGGGCTCGATCGACGCCACGTGCACGCCGAACGGCCGCATTTCGAAGGCCAGCGACTCCGTGATCGCCAGCAGGGCGTACTTGGAGGCGTGGTACATGCTCACCAGCGGGTTCGACATGCGCGCACCCACCGACGAGATGACCACCACGGATCCGCGGCGCGCCTCGCGCATGGCGGGGACCGCCGCCTGGAGCACGCGAGCGGCGCCCATGAAGTTGGTCTCGAACATGGCGCGCACCTCGTCCAGGTCCGCATCCTCCACGGCGCCCATCACGGCGTAGCCGGCGTTGCTCACCAGGCAGTCCAGCGCGCCGCCGGCCACCTCGTGCGCACGCGCCACGCCGCTGGCGACCTGGTCGGGATCGGTGACGTCGAGAGCCACGATCTCGACGCCGGGGACACCGGCGAACGCCTCACGCGCAGCGGCGATGTCGCGGACGCCGGCGACGGCACGCCATCCGGCGTCGGCGAAGGTCTGGATGGTGGCACGCCCGACGCCGCGCCCGGCGCCGGTGACCAGCACCGTCTTGGGATCGCTCATGCCCGGGAAGGCTAGTGGACCGCGTGTCTCACGTGGCCCCGAGACCGGGCGGGATGGGCGCCTCCACGGTCACGGCACCGGCGCTCACCAGCGGCAGCCGCACCGTGAACGTGGTGCCGGTGCCCAGGGTGGAGCTCACCTCGATGCGCCCCCGGTGCGCCTGCACGAGCCCACGGGCGATGGCCAGGCCCAGGCCCGCGCTGCGCCCCTCGCGCGACGCGTCGCCGCGGTAGAAGCGGTCGAAGATGAACGCCTGGTCCTCGCGCGAGATGCCCTCTCCGGTGTCGCGCACCGCCAGCACGGCGTCCTGCCCGCGGACCGCCACCGACACCTCCACCTCACCGCCCGACGGGGTGTGCCGCAGGGCGTTGTCCAGCAGGATCAGGAGCACCTGCTCGATGCGCGCCTCGTCGGCCAGCACCACCGTGCCGGCGCCGTGGCGCAGCGAGGTCAGACGCACGCCGTCGCGTTCGGCCAGCGGGGCGCGCGCCTCCACCACGGCCGCCGCCAGCGCCCACAGATCGACATCGGCGAGCTCGAGCGGCAGGGCGCCGGCGTCCAGGCGCGCAAGCTGGAGCTGCTCCTCCACCAGGCGTTCCATCCGCTCGGTCTCCTGGCTCATGGAGGCCAGGAACTCCCGCCGGTGCCGCTCACCCACGGTGTCGCCCTCCAAGAGCTCCAGGAACCCCTTGAGCGCCGCGATCGGCGTCTTCAGCTCGTGGGAGACGTTGGCGACCAGGTCCCGCCGCGCCTGCTCCAGGCGCCGCTGCTCGGTGACGTCGCGCAGGGTCACCACGGTGCCGGCGT
>JBIQJW010000286.1:0-2016 GCA_044507145.1 Actinomycetota bacterium | reverse complement strand
GGGCCGACGCGCGGCGCCCAGTGCGGTGCCGCGAAGCTCCAGTCGATGACGTTGTGGAAGTCGTTGATGAACAGCGACCACACGATCCAGCCGATGATGGAGGCGAAGCCGAAGAACGCCGACGCGCGGTACACCGTGAGCATCACGGTGTCGTTGGTGCGCGGACCCAGCCACAGCCAGAAGCGGTCCTTCGGGAAGACCTCCCGGTGGAAGTAGTCGCGCGTGAGCATGCGCCAGTGCCAGGCCAGCCAGCCGGCCCACAGCAGGTCCCAGACGCCGCCCAGGGACGTGTAGTAGGCGATGGCATCCTCCTTGCGCCCCGCCTGTCCCACGTACTCCCACGCGTCGAAATGCAGGTGCCAGTCGGTGAGCGGCCACAGCCACATCACGCCGACCGAGTCCAGGGTGTCGGAGAACACGTGCGCCCACGAGCCCAGGACGAACGAGAACACCCACATCTTGTTGCGGGTGAGCGCCCAGATGATGAGGCCCACCACCACCCCGAACAGCAACGAGTGGGTGAACCCCACGCCCGGGAAGCCGCGGTGGAGCTGCACCGGGTCGGCCACGAGCTTGGCATCGCCGGCGAAATCGAGGCCGTAGACGGCCCACTTGCTGAGGATGTCGGGGGAGTAGGAGCCCAGCAGGCAGAACGGCAGGCTGACGGCACCGCCGAGCTTCAGCCGGAAGAGGTACGGCTCGAGGTCGTGTGCGCCCCAGCTCATGCGGCCACCCCGCCCGGGGCGGCGGCCTCACCCACCATGGCCCGGTTCACGCGTTGGGTGACCGGTCGGCCTGGCGGGCTCGCCCGACGGCGCGGCGGATCGGGCCGTTGCCACCGAACAGGCGCCCGGCCAGCCAGGTGAACACGAACAGCAGCGGCAACGACTGCCAGAAGCCCAGCAGGAAGAAGGGCTGGTAGAAGGCGCCGAGGGTGGCATAGACACCGACCGCGGCAAGCCAGTAGGCGGCCGGCCAGACGCCGAGGCGCGGGGTCTTCTGCGGGGGGGCGTCCGGCACGATGGCGCATCGTCACGTCTTGCAGGCGCGTGCGCAAGAGGCGAACCTGCCCCGGTGCCCATCCGCGTGCTCACCTGGAACCTGTTCCACGCCCGCGACGGGCACCCCGAGGCGCGCCAGACGTGGCGCTCCACGCTGCGCCGCCGCCCGGTGGAGGGCGGCGGGCACCTGCATCTGAACCGGAAGTACGTGGAGCAGATGGCCGACGTGATCGCCCGGGCCGATCCGGACGTGGCGGCGCTGCAGGAGGTGCCCGTGGCCGGCGTGGCCACGATCGCGCGGCGCACGCGGATGGCGGCGGCGTGGATCACCACCGGCCCCCTGCTGGGCCCGGTGGCGCTGCGCGACCGATGGGCGGCCTCCAACCCGGATCTGTGGCGCACCCACGAGAGCAACGCCAACGTGCTGCTGGTGGGACGACGCCTCGCCGGCGTGCCCGGGAGCCTGCGCCGGGTATGGCTGAACACGCCGCGCGGCCTGCTGGGCGCCGCCCGCGCCCTGCGTCCCCCCGCCCGCGAGGTGATGCACTGGGCCGGTGAGCGGCGCGGGATGGTGGCCGCCACGCTGCGCACCGCCGGCGGGGGCGACGTGGCGGCGGGGTGCCTGCACCTGCACAACAGCCACGTGCACGGCATCGCGGCGCACGAGGCGGGGGTGGCGGCCGCGGCGATGCGCGCGCACGCCGGCGCGCCCGCGGCCGGCATCCTGGCCGGCGACGTGAACGTCCCCCCGGGGCACCCGGCCCACACGGTGCTGCGCGACGCTGGCTGGCAGGACGCCGGCCCGGACCGCGGCATCGACCGCATCCTGCACCGCGGCCTGGAGGTGGTGACACCGCCGCGGGCGCTGGACGCCGGCGACCACGAGATCCACGTGCCGCACCGGGGCCGATGGTGGCCGGTGCGCCTGTCGGACCACGCGCCCGTGGTCGGGGTGTTCCGCACGGGAGCCGCCCGGCACGACGGCTAGATTCCAGGGTGTGAGCCGCACCGCCGA
>JBIQJW010000285.1:0-2019 GCA_044507145.1 Actinomycetota bacterium | reverse complement strand
TTGCCGCCCGATTCGCTCATCGCGTCGAGCGCCTGCTGCCCGCGCGCCGGGTTCCCGATGCGGATGGCGGTGGCGATGGTCTCGGGAGCCTCGACGGTGTGGCCCAGCACCAGCGGTGCGGCCCCCGCCGCCTGGTTGCCGTAGAGGCGCGGCAGGCTGCGGCTGCGCTCGGCGGTGCGGTACTGCTGGAAGCCCAGCCAGTAGGCGCTGATGTTGCCGGCGTTCCCCACGGGGATGCACAGCACGTCGGGCGCGTCGCCCAGGTCGTCGCAGATCTCGAAGGCGGCGGTCCGCTGCCCGTCGATGCGGTACTCGTTCACCGAGTTCACCAGGGCGATCGGGTGTCGTTCGGCCAGCTCGCGCACCACGGTGAGCGCATCGTCGAAGCTGCCGTCGAGCGACAGCACCTGCGCACCGTAGATCAGCGCCTGCGCCAGTTTGCCGGCGGCGATCTTGCCCTCGGGGATGACCACCGCCGCGGTGATGCCGGCGCGCGCGGCGTAGGCGGCCGCCGACGCCGACGTGTTGCCGGTGGACGCGCAGATGACGGCCCGGGCGCCCTCCTCCACGGCCTTGGTGATGGCCATGCACATCCCGCGGTCCTTGAAGCTGCCCGTGGGGTTCATGCCCTCGAACTTGACGTGCAGCTCGATACCCAGGCGCTCGCCCAGACGCGGCAGCGGCACCAGCGGCGTGTTGCCCTCGCCCAGCGAGATGATGGGCGTGTCCGGGGTCACCGGCAGGAAGTCCCGGTACTTGTCGATCAGCGCGATCATCGCTCTCCCTCGCCGGATCCCAGCACGCGCAGCACCACCGGGGTGCCACGGACATCATCGAGCGCCGCCACCCGCTCCAGGGCGCGGTGCATCCGCCCCTCCGGGCCGCGGTGCAGCACCAGCACCAGGCGCGCCTCGTCGCCGGTGCCGCGCTGGATCACGGTCCGGATGGACAACCCCTGGTCGCCGAACACCGACGCCACCCGGGCCAGCACGCCGGGCCGGTCCGCCACCGACAGGCGCACGTAGAACGCCGACGAGACCGCGTCGGGCGGCACCACGGGGCGGCCCGAGTCGGCCAGCATGTTGTGCAGGAACGACCCTTGGTGGGTGCCCAGGATGGAGAGGATGTCGGCCACCACCGCCGACGCGGTGGCGTCCCCGCCCGCGCCCGGTCCGACGAGCATGAGCTCACCGGTGGTGGGCGACTCCAGCAGCACGGCGTTGTCCGGCCCGCCGATCGCCGCGAGCCGATGGCCGCGGGAGACCAGCCCCGGGTACACGCGCACGCTCACCCCACCGTCGTGCAGCCGCGCCACGCCCAGCAGCTTCACCACGAAGCCGAGGTCGGCGGCCTGCGCGATGTCCTCGGCGTGCAGGCGGTCGATCCCCTCGTGCGGGACATCATCGATGCCGACGCGCGAGTGGAAGGCGATGGACGAGAGGATCGCCATCTTGGCCGCCGCGTCGGCGCCGCCCACATCGTCGGTGGGGTCGGCCTCGGCGTACCCGAGCGACTGCGCCTGGGCGAGGGCCTCCTCGTAGGAGAGCCCCACGCGCCCCATCTCGGTGAGGATGAAGTTGGTGGTGCCGTTGACGATGCCGGTCACCGCGGTGACGTCGGCCGCCAGCAGCGACTCGCGCAGCACCTTGATCACCGGGATCGCCGCGCACACCGAGGCCTCGAAGCGCAGCTCGGCGCCGGCGGCCTCCGCGATGGCGAACAGCTCCGGCCCGTGGCGGGCGATGAGCTGCTTGTTGGCGGTCACCACCGACACGCCGCGCGACAGGAGGTGGCGCAGGTGGTCGAACGCGGGATCCACGCCACCCATCACCTCGACCACCATCGCGAGCCCCGGGTCGTCCAGCACCCGCGCGGGGTCGTCGGTGAGCAGCGCCGGGTCCACGCCGGGCCGCGGGCGGGTGGCGTCGCGCACCAGGATCGGGCCCACCTCGAGCCGGTGGCCCGACGCGCGGGCGATGGTGGCACCACCCTCGCTGAGCGAGCGCACCACGGCCTGGC
>JBIQJW010000054.1:0-13243 GCA_044507145.1 Actinomycetota bacterium | reverse complement strand
TCATCGGCTTCGCGGTGACGGCGCTGCTGCTGGCGCTGGTGTACCGCGTGTACACGACCCACCGCTCGGTCGACCTGGATGAACTGGCCAGCGTGGAGGAGCGCCAGGACCTGGCCGAAGCGGAGGCCGAGCTGGCAGCGCAGGAGCGCGAGCGCCGGGCATCGGCAGGGGGACCCGCCCGATGATCGCCCTGAGCTTCGGTGTGACGTGGATCGCGGCGATCGCGCTGTGCCTCGCCGACGGCCGGCGCCGGTGGGTGGGATGGACCGCCGTCGCGGCCATCGCCGGCAGCCTGGCGGTGCTCGGCTCACTCCTCCCCCGTGCGCTCGACGGCGACGCGGACCGCACGATCGCCGGCGGCTGGCCGCAGGGCGTGGGCATCACACTGCGCGCCGATGCCCTGGGCCTGGTGTTCGCCATCGTGTCGGGGCTCGTCCTGCTGGTGGCCCTCACGCACATGGTGGTGCGGGGCATCGAGTCGCGCGCGCTGCCGGCGGTGGTGCTGTTCATGGCCACCGGGCTCACCGGCCTCTTCCTCACCGGCGACATCTTCAGCTTCTTCGTGTTCTTCGAGCTGTCGATGATCTCCAGCTACGTCCTCACCGGATACGGCGGACGCGCCAAGGAGATCCGCGGCGCGTTCGTGTTCGCCGTGATCAACCTGCTGGGGTCGTTCATCTTCCTCATCGGCGTGGCCGCGCTCTACCACGTCACCGGCACCCTGGACATGGAGCAGATCGGCCAACGCATCAGCGACGTCGACCCCGGCGCGACGGTGCTCATCGCCGTCAGCTTCCTCATCGCCTTCGGCGTGAAGCTGGGCCTGTTCCCCTTCCACTTCTGGCTGCCGCTGGTGTACACCGCCGCCCGCCCCGCGGTGGTGGCGATGCTCGCCGGCGCGCTCACCAACATCGGCAGCTACGGCCTGCTGCGCTTCGGGGTGGAGATCCTGCCGCGCGAGCTGGAGATGGCCGACACCGCCCTGATCGTGCTGGGTGCCACCACGGTGCTGTACGGCGGGCTGCAGGCGATCTCGTGCCGTTCCACCACCGAGATGTTGGCGTTCTCGTCCATCGGGCAGGTGGGATATGTGCTGCTGGCCCTGGGCATCGGCGGGCCGGTGGGTATCGCCGCCGCGGTCCTCTACGCGGTGGTCAATTCCCTGAACAAGCTCCTGCTGTTCCTGTCGGTGGGTGCGCGCGGCTGGCTGGTGGGCGGCGCGATGCTGGTGGGCGCGTTCAGCGTGGCCGGCGTCCCTCCCTCCAGCGGCTTCTTCGCCAAGGTGGCGATGATCGACGCCGCGGTGGTGGACGGCAGCGCCGCGATCGCCGCGCTCATCGTGGTGGGCGGCGCGCTGTCGTTCATCTACATGTTCCAGACCTTCCAGCGCGACCACTGGCAGGAGCCCCGGGGCGGCGCCACCGTGGTGCGCGCCCCGGCCGAGCAGGCCATCGCGGCCGGTGTGGCCGGCCTCATCATCCTCCTGGGTCTCTGGCCCGAGCCGCTGCTGCTGGCCAGCGCCGAGAGCGCGGCCGCCCTGGGGCTGGTGGTCCCGTGAGCGGGCCGCTGATCGCGTGGGCCCTGCTGGTGGTGGTGTGGGCACTGGTGCTCGACAGCTGGGCGCCGGCCGACCTGATCGTGGGCGGCGTGGTGGCCGCCGCCATCCTGATCGTGCTGCACCGCAGCGCCGCCCGGCCGGTGCGTGGCGGCGATCCGCCGCTCGTCACCCGCATCCTCGCGATCCTCCCGCTGGCCGGCGCGTCGATCCGCGACATCACCTCGGGCACATGGCGTGTGTCGCTGGTGGTCCTGGGCCTGCGCCCGCTGGTGCAGCCGGGGATCGTGGTGGTCCCGTTCGGCGATCGCACCGCCCGCGGTGTGGCGGTGTCGTGTTTCTTCATCACCCTCGCCCCCGGGGAGACGCTGGTGGGCATCGACAAGAAGCGACGGGAGATGCTTGTGCATGTGATCGACGGTCGCGACCCGGACGCCATCCGGGCCCACTTCGACCGGTTCTACGAGCGGCACCAGCGCCGGGTCTGGCCGTGAGCGGCGCGGTCTTCATCTTCGCCGCCGTCTGGATGACGATGCTGCTTGTGGCGAGCCTCATCAAGGTGATCACCGCGCGGTCGCCCGCCAGCCGGATCCTGGCGCTGGACATGCTCATCCTCATCATCGTTGCGCTGCTCGTGCTCTACGCCGACGCGCGCGGCGTGCCCCACCTCATGGATGCCGCGCTGGCCCTCGCCCTCATCTCGTTCCTGGCCACGTTGGCCGCGGCGCGGTACTACGGCAAGGGCCGGGTGATGTGAGGTGCTTGCCGATTGGATCTCGAACGTGCTGGTGGGCATCGGCCTTCTGGTGGTGACCATCGGCGTGTACGGCCTGTTCCGGATGCCCGACGCCTACACGCAGTTGCACGCCGCGAGCAAGGCCGTGTTCCTCGGGGTCATCGCCATCCTGGTGGCATCGATGCTGACCGGCGGATCCGGCATCGCGATGCGGGCGATCCTGATCGTGGCCCTCCTCATCCTCACCACGCCGGTGTCGGCGATGGCGATCGGGCGCGCCGCCCTGGCGCGGCGCGAGCACCAGGTGAGCCCCGACGCCATCGACGAGTCGGGGCACCTGCGCCGTTCGCCCGACGACGAGCCGGGACGCCGCGACACCCTGCGCCACCGGGTCTGAGAACACGCCTCGCGGCCGGCGAGCCCCGCCGTCCGCGATGACACATGTGTCTCACACCGGGCCGGGCGGGCCGCCGGGCCGGGCGCGGGGTGCGCACACGGTCCATCATCGGACGGGTGCCCCGTGCGACCCAGACGACAGGGAAGGCCACGCCCGAGCCGCGCGCCGCGGCCCGCGCGGCGCAGGTCGCCCTGTGGGCGATCTTCGGCCTGAACGGCGCGATCGTGGGCACGTGGGCCGCGCGGGTCCCGGCGGTGAAGGCATCGGCGGGCCTGGACGACCTCTGGCTGGGCATCGCCCTGCTGGGACCGGCGCTGGGGGCGCTCTTGGCCTTCGAGATGACCGGCCGCATCATCGAGCGCGCCGGCAGCGCGGTGGTGACCCGGGTGGCGGCGGTCGCCACCGCCCTCACGCCCATCGCGATCGTGGCCGGCGACGGTGGCCTGCTCACCCTCGCGGCCGGGCTGGTCGTGTTCGGCTTCGCCGGGGGCGCGCTCGATGTGGCCATGAACGCCCACGGGGTGGCCGTGGAGCGGCAAATCGGGCGACCGGTGCTCTCGGGCATGCACGCCGCCTTCAGCGGCGGGGCGCTGGCGGGCACACTGGCCGGCGCCCTCGCCATCCGGGCGGGCGCCGGCGTGTGGCCGCATTTCGTGGTGGCCGCGGCGCTCGCGGCCGCGGTCGCCCTGTGGGCCGGCGCGTCCATCCGCCCCCTTCGGGTACCGGTCGAACCCGTGGACGTCGCGGCGCCGCGACGTCGCGGCATGCGCGCGGCGCTCCCGACCCCGGTGCTGGTGCTGGGCGCCATCGGATTCGCCTGCATGCTCGGCGAGGGCGCCGCGCTGGACTGGAGCGCCACCTACCTGCGCGACACCGTGGGCGCGTCGGGCGCGGTGGCCGCGCTGGGCTATGCGGGCTTCAGCGCGGCGATGCTCGCCGGACGTCTGCTGGGCGACCGTATGCGGGCCGCCCTGGCACCGGCGACGCTGCTGGCGATCAGCGCCGGCGTGGCCGGTGTCTCCCTGGCGACGGGCCTCGTCGCCGGCGGCACGGCGGCGGGAATCATCGGCCTCACGCTGTTCGGCGCCGGCCTGGCCGTGATCGTGCCGGTCGTGTTCGCCGGCGCCGCCTCGCTGCAGCAGCACCGCACCGGGATGCCGCGGTCGATGGCGCTGGCGCGGACCACCAGCCTCGCCTACCTCGGGTTCCTGGCAGGCCCGGCGTTGGTGGGGCTCTTGGCGGGTGCGGTGGGGCTGCGCGTCGCCCTGTTGTGCCCGGCGGTCCTGGTCGCATCGGTGGCCTTGGTGGCGTGGGTCGGCCGAAACGCACTCGCGGGCCGCGAGGCGGTCGCCCCGACGACACCGCCGCTGCCGGCCGACCCGGCGGCGCGCGCGGCCTCCCCCGCCGGCCGTATGGGCGTCCCATGAGCGCGCAGAGTCCGCCCGAGATCGGCGCGCCGGGGTCCGACACCTCCAGCCGGCTTGAGGCTTCGGCGCGGACGTGCCGGTGTCGGACCCATGCGCGGCGAGCCGCCCGGCATCGGGGCCGTGGCCGAGCGCAGCGGCGCCGGCCCCTCCCGGCTGGGCTTCCACACCGAACGCGGCCTCAACGGCGCCGAACGCGGGTCCTCGGGGCACCGGCGGCCGATCATCCGACGGGTCGCGTTCACCGTCGTCGCCCGGCGGGTAGGAGTGGGCTTGGATGAGATCGGCGACGAGCCGGCGAAGCTCCCGGGCGACCATGCGCCCCACCCGCGATGACCGGAGCCGGGTGGCCGAGCCGGTCTGCGGGGCCCGGGCCCCGCAGACCGGCTCGGGGAACCACCGGATACGCGTGCGGACGCCGACGCGTCTCCACGCGTAGGCTGATCATCACGTCGATCGGGGAGGTCGAGGCATGTCACCGGAACAACTCGCCGCGGCGCGCGCCATGATCGCGCGCGAGGACATCGACCCCGACGAGACCGCCGACTGGCTCGAGGCCCTCGAGGCCGTCCTGGAGCACGACGGACCGGACCGCGTCACGCACCTGCTGGGCCGGCTCATCGAGGCCGCCCGGCGCGACGGGGCCCCGATGCCCACCGTGGTGAGCACGCCATACATCAACACGATCGCGCCCGATGAGGAAGCGCCGCTCCCGGGTGATCAGGAGGTGGAGCACCGCCTGCGCGCCGCCATGCGCTGGAACGCCCTGGCGATGGTGGTGCAGGCGAACAAGGAGTCCGGGGTGGGCGGGCACATCGCCAGCTACGCCTCCGCGGCCACCCTCTACGAGGTGGGCTTCAACCACTTCTGGCACGCGCCCCACGAGGACCACGGCGGCGATCTGATCTACATCCAGGGGCACTCATCGCCGGGGATCTACGCTCGTGCGTTCCTCGAAGGTCGCCTGGACGAGGAGCAGATGCGCAACTTCCGGCGTGAGGTCTCGCGCGACGGGCTGGCCTCGTACCCGCACCCCTGGCTCATGCCCGATTTCTGGCAGTTCCCCACCGTCTCGATGGGGCTGGGACCGCTCACGGCGATCTACCAGGCGCGCTTCATGAAGTACCTGCATGGGCGAGGCCTGGCGGACACGGAGCGGCGCCACGTGTGGGCGTTCATGGGCGACGGGGAGATGGACGAACCCGAGAGCAAGGGCGCCATCGCCCTGGCCGGCGAGGAGCGCCTGGACAACCTGGTGTTCGTCATCAACTGCAACCTGCAGCGATTGGACGGCCCGGTGCGCGGCAACGGCAAGATCATCCAGGAACTGGAGACCAGCTTCCGCGGCGCCGGCTGGAACGTCATCAAGGTGATCTGGGGCCGCCGGTGGGATCCGCTGCTGGAGGCCGACCACCGCGGCCTGCTGCGCCAGCGCATGGAGGAGTGCGTCGACGGCGAGTACCAGACGTTCAAGTCGCGCGACGGCGCGTACGTGCGCGAGCACTTCTTCGGCGTGCACCCGGATCTGCGCGCGATGGTGGACCACCTCTCCGACGAGGAGATCTGGTCGCTCAACCGCGGCGGGCACGACCCCCACAAGGTCTACGCCGCCTACCACGAGGCCGTGAACCACACCGGGCAGCCCACCGTGATCCTGGCCAAGACCGTCAAGGGCTACGGGATGGGCGTCGGCAGCGGCGAGGGCCAGATGGTGACCCACCAGCAGAAGAAGATGACCGCGGAGGCGCTGCTGCGGTTCCGCGACCGCTTCGGCGTGCCGCTGTCCGACGAGCAGGCGGCGGCCGCCGAGTTCTACCGACCCGATGACGACGGCCCCGAGATGGAGCTGTTGCGCACGCGCCGGCGCGCCCTCGGCGGATCGCTGCCGGCGCGCCCGAGGTCGTCGGAGACGCTCGAGGTGCCGGAGCTGTCGGCGTTCTCCAGCCAGTTGGAGTCCACCGGCGAGCGCGAGATCTCCACCACCATGTCGTTCGTGCGCGTGCTGAGCACGCTGCTGCGCGACAAGACGCTGGGACCGCGCGTGGTGCCGATCGTGGCCGACGAGACGCGCACCTTCGGCATGGAGGGCCTGTTCCGCCAGATCGGCATCTACTCGCAGGTGGGCCAGCTCTACACCCCCGAGGACTCCGAGCAGCTCATGTACTACCGCGAGGACATGAAGGGACAGGTGCTGCAGGAGGGCATCACCGAGGCCGGGGCCGTGTCGTCGTTCCTCGCCGCCGGGACATCGCACGCCAATCACGGCCTCGCGATGATCCCGTTCTTCATCTTCTACTCCATGTTCGGCTTCCAGCGGGTGGGCGACCTCACCTGGGCGGCCGGCGACAGCCGCACCCGCGGATTCCTGCTGGGCGGCACGTCGGGGCGCACCACGCTGAACGGCGAGGGACTGCAGCACCAAGACGGCCACAGCCACCTGCTGTCGGCCACGGTGCCCAACTGCATCTCGTACGACCCGACGTTCGCGCACGAGGTGGCCGTGATCATCCAGGACGGGCTGCGGCGCATGTACGCCGAGGGCGAGGACGTCTACTACTACATCACCCTCCTCAACGAGAACTACCGGCACCCGGGCCTCACCGCCGGCGACGAGGAGGGCATCCTGCGCGGGATGTACCTCTTCCGGGAGGGCGAGGGCACCGGCCCGCGCGTGCAGTTGATGGGGTCCGGCTCGATCCTGAACGAGGTGATCGCGGCCGCCGACCTGCTGCGCGACGACTACGGGGTGAACGCGGACGTGTGGAGCGCGCCCAGCTTCACGCAGCTGCGCCGTGAGGGCCTGGAGGTGGAGCGCTGGAACCGGCTCCACCCCACCGAGGAGCCGCGGCGCTCCTACGTGGCGCGATGCCTGGCCGACCGCGACGGTCCGGTGATCGCCGCCACCGACTACATGCGCTCCTTCCCCGATCAGATCCGGCCGTTCGTTCCGGGCGACTTCCACGTCCTCGGCACCGACGGCTTCGGGCGCAGCGACGTCCGACCGGCGCTGCGCCGCTTCTTCGAGGTGGACCGCCACCACGTGGCGGCCACCGCGCTGTGGGCGCTCGCACAGGACGGCGTGCTCGACCCGGCAACTGCCGCCGGCGCGATCTCCCGATACGACATCGACCCCGAGGCGGTGGCACCGTGGCTGACGTAGCCGACACCAAGGATGTGCTGGTCCCCGATATCGGCGACTTCGACGACGTGCCGGTGATCGAAATCCTCGTGGCCGAGGGCGACGACGTGGCCGTCGAGGATCCGCTCGTGGTGCTGGAATCGGACAAGGCGACCATGGAGGTCCCGTCGCCGGCGGCGGGCACGGTTGCGTCCCTCGCCGTGGCGGTCGGCGACGCCGTCTCCCAGGGCGATCTCATCCTCAAGTTGAGCGTGAGTGACGCCCGGGATGCGGGTGCCGACGCCGGTAATCCGCCCGCCCGCGAGGACGCGGAGGCCCGCGACGAGGAGACGCAGAACACGGCGCGGGCCGACGACGAGGGCGACGACAAGGAGCCGCGGGCACAGGACAGCGGCGGGTCCGACCAGGATGCGCCCCGTCCCGGCGACGACGCCGGCGCCTACGCCGGCCCCGGCGCGCGGCGGCTGGCGCGCGAGCTGGGCGTCGCACTGAGCGACGTGGAGGGCACCGGCCGCAAGGGGCGCATCACCAAGGACGATGTGCAGCGCGCCGCCTCGGGCGCGCAGGCCGGCGCCGGCGCACGCCCGTCCGGCGGCGGGCGCCCGGACCTGGCGCCCTGGCCGCAGGTGGACCACGCCAAGTACGGCCCGGTCGAGACCGTCGAGCTGTCGCGCATCGCGCGCATCGCCGGCCCCAACCTGGCGCGCAACTGGGCGCTGATCCCGCACGTCACCCAGCACGACGAGGCGGACATCACCGAACTGGAGGCCTTCCGCAAGGAGGTGAACACCGCCCGTGCCGACGAGGGCGTCAAGCTCACGATGGTCTCGCTGATGCTCAAGGCCTCGGTGTCGGCGCTGCGGGCGTTCCCGCAGTTCAACTCGTCGCTCGAGGGCGACTCGCTGGTGCTGAAGCGCTACTTCCACATCGGGTTCGCGGTGGACACGCCGCACGGGCTGATGGTGCCGGTGATCCGCGATGTCGACCGCAAGGGCCTGCTGGAGATCGCCCGCGAGCTCACCGAGCTGTCCACCGCGGCGCGCGAGGGCAAGCTGGGCGCCGAGCAGATGCGCGGCGGCACGTTCACGGTCACGAGCCTGGGCGGGATCGGCGGCACGGCATTCACCCCGATCGTCAACGCGCCCGAGGTCGCGATCCTGGGCGTCTCCCGCTCACTGATGAGCCCGCGCTGGGACGGTGAGCAGTTCGTGCCCCGCCTGATGCTCCCGCTGTCCCTCTCCTACGACCATCGCGTCATCGACGGCGCGGCGGCGGCGCGGTTCACGACCCACCTCACCCGCGTGCTCTCCGATCCGCGCGAGATGCTGCTGTGAGCGGGGGCGACGACCGCGCCGACCTCGTGGTGCTGGGCGCCGGCCCGGGCGGCTACACCGCGGCCTTCCGCGCGGCGGATCTCGGGCTGCGGGTGGTGCTGGTGGAGCGGCACGCGCGCCTCGGCGGCGTGTGCCTGAACGTCGGTTGCATCCCCTCGAAGGCCCTGCTGCACGCCGCCCGCGTGATCACCGAGGCCGAGGATGCGGCCGCCATCGGGGTGGCGTTCGGCTCGCCCGAGGTGGACATCGCGGCGTTGCGCACGGCGACCGACCGGGTGGTCGCCACGCTCACCGACGGCCTATCGTCGCTGGCGAAGGCGCGCGGGGTCGAGGTGGTCCGCGGCACCGGGACGTTCGCCGGCCCCAATGAACTGCATGTCGACGACGCCGACGGGGGGACACGCACCATCGGCTTCGCCTCGGCGATCATCGCGGTGGGCTCCGAGCCCGCCCGGCTGCCGGGCCTGCCCGACGATCCGCGCATCATGGACTCCACCGGCGCGTTGGCGCTGGAGGACGTGCCGCCGCGCCTGCTGATCATCGGTGGCGGGATCATCGGGCTGGAGATGGCGACGGTGTACGACGCGCTCGGCGCGGGCGTCACCGTGGTGGAGATGCTGGACCAGCTCATCCCGGGCTGCGACCCCGACCTGGTGAAGCCGCTGGCCGCGCGCATCCGGACCCGCTACGAGGCGGTGCACACGGGCGTGCGCGTGGAGTCGGTGACGGCGGCCGACGACGGACTGCGGGTCACGTTCGGCGGGGACCGGGCGCCGGAGGCGGCGACCTTCGACCGCATCCTGGTGGCGGTGGGCCGGCGCGCGTCGGGCGACCGCATCGGCGCCGACGCCGCGGGCGTGCGGGTGGACGAGCGGGGGGTCATCGCCGTCGACGAGCGCCTGCGCACCAATGTGGCGCACATCCACGCAATCGGCGATGTGACCGGCGGCCCGATGCTGGCCCACCGGGCCACCCACCAGGGCGCGGTCGCCGCCGAGGTGATCGCCGGCCGGGATGTCGCGTTCGACGTGCGCAGCATCCCCTCGGTGGCCTACACCGATCCCGAGGTCGCCTGGACCGGGCTCACCGAGATGCAGGCGCGTGAGGACGGCATCGAGTACGAGACCGGCACCATCCCGTGGGCCGCGTCGGGACGGGCGCTCACCCTCGGCCGGCCCGAGGGGCGCACGAAACTGCTGGTGGCGCCCGGCGACCGGCGCATCCTCGGGGCCGGCGCGGTGGGCCCCAATGCGGGAGAGATCATCGCCGAGGCCGTCCACGCCATCGAGATGGGTGCCGACGCGGAGGACCTGGCGCTCACCGTCCATCCCCACCCCACGCTCTCGGAGACCGTGGGCCTCGCGGCCCAGGCCGCGCAGGGGACCATCACCGACCTCTACCTGGGTGGCCGCCGACGCAGGTGACCGGGCCTGCTAGTGGGAGAAGGCGACCTTCAGCAGCACGATCAGCAGGCCGATCGCCACGTTGATGCCGGTCACCAGCAGCCCCCCGAGGACACCGAGCCTGGCGGCACGCGAGATGGCGATGCCCCACAGGGCCAGGAGGCCGATGGTGACGGCGGCGATGATCCAGAGGGCGGTATCGACGGCGAAGAGGCCGGCGTCGGCCAGCGCGAAGATGACGGCGGCCGGCAGGCACGCCAGCAGCAACGGGAGCTGCTCATTCGCCTCATGGCGCACCGCCGCCAGCGACGGGCGGGCCTCCTGACGGATCCACAGGGCCACCACATGCGCGTGGATGTGCGCGGCCCAGAAGACCACACCCGAGCCGGCCACGGCGGCGGCCATCACCGCGGGGTCGGGCGCGGACTTGAACGACAGCGCGGTGGCGACCGAGAAGGCGATGAGCAGCCCGTACACGCCAGGGGCACTCCGGCCGCTGCTCACGCCGGCCATCGCCCGCCTCATCATCCGTTCTCCGGCGCCTCGCATCGCAGCGGATCCTGACCGATTCGCGGGGCGCCGGTCGGATTCAGTCGCGGGTGGCGCCCCAGCGGTCGTCGTGCACCAGGGACTTCCAGGGCTTGAACGTGCGCGCCAGGGCCGGCGGCTTGCCCGCGGGGAACTCCTCCGGGTACCCCAGCGGCGTGATGATCACCGGGGTGACCTCGTCGGTGAGTCCCAGCAGCTCGCGCATGCGACGCTCCTCGAAGCGCATGAACGCGGTGGTCGGCACCGTGCCGAGGCCCTCGGCACGCGCCGCGACCATGAGGTTCTCCATGGCGAACGCCACCGAGATGAGATCGTCGTCGCGCCCCCAGTCGGACACCTCGGCCGGGTAGCGTCGGCGCGGCACCGTGATGCCCACGATCCAGACCGGCACGTGGCGATACGTCGGGAGGATCTGCTCCGCGTAGCCGCGCGCCCATTCCAGGTGCTCGTCCTCGGTGGCGCCGTCGGCCGGCGTGCGCATGATCGAGAAGTACGTGGTGGCGCCATCGATGATGATCTCGGCCACCTCGCGCCGCACCTCGGGATCGCGCACCACCAGCAGCGCCCACGACTGCGCACCCGATCCGGTGGGCGCTGAGAGCGCCAGCCTCAGCAGCCGGTCGACCACCTGGTCGGACACCGGTTGGTCGGTGTAGCGGCGCACCGCCCGCCGTTTGCGGATCGCGTCGACGACGTCCATCACAGCCCCCGCGGTCGTGAATCGATTCGTCACAGCGTAGTCGCGAGTCCGGCCGGATCCACGTTCGGCCCGACGCCGTCCGGGCGACCGCGCTAGCCTGCGCCGGTGCTGTCGGTGCCCCGACACATCAACGTCCGGCGCGTGGGCCTGCCCACGCTCGCCCTCACCGCCTGTGCCGCACTGGTCGCGCCGGCCCCGGCGCAGGCCGTGAACGCCGGCGACGTGCTGCGCGTGGCGCAGTCGGCGGCGAACGGCGACGCTCGCGGACAGTGCAAGGTGTTCGTCAACACCGTGGTCGCCAGCGCCAGCCGGGGCCGTATCGCGCTGAGCCGGTACCACGCGGGCTACGCCGAGGCGGGCGCGGTCGCCGTCGACCTCTCGCAGGCCGGGCCCGGCGACATCATCCAGGTGACGCCCGCCGGCAGCACCGACGCCACCGCCGAGACGCTGTGGCGCCGCGGCGGCCCGCTGCATTCGGCGGTGGTGGAGCGCAACCTGGGCGACGGGCGCTTCGCCGTGATCGACTCGAACTGGGGCGGCGACGAGCGTGTGAGCCGGCATGTCTTCGACCCCCTCGCGTGGGCGGCATCGAAGGGCGGCGGCATCGTGAAGGCGTGGCGGTTCGGGGCGGCGGGCGGCGCCCCGGCGGCGTCGACGCTGGGCGACGGATCGTTCATCCGCGTGGCGGGGAGCGCCGCGCTGTACCGCCTGGCGGGCGCCGCGCCCCTCCCGGTCACCGGCTGGCAGGCCGTGGGCGGTGAGGCGCCGGTGACCGAGGCGGACTGGGCCACCGTGAACAACCTCGCGCCGTTTCCGGTGGACGGGACGATCCTGCGGGCGGGACCGGACGGCCCCCTTTACCGCGTGCAGCACGGCGTCCCGAAACGGATGGCCGACGGCGCGACGCCGGCGCGCCCGCCGGTGGTGGTCGACCCGCTGGTCATCACCAACGCGGGAGGCCCCGGCGCGTGGGGACGCCTGCGCAACGTCGCGTTCGACGCGCGGGGCGTGCTGACGCGCACCGCCGTCACGGCCGTACCGAAGCGGGTGGCCCGCGGCGCCAGGGTGGCGGTGGCCGCGCGGGTGCGCGCGGCGGATGCCTCGCGGCCGGCGGGCCGGTGCACGCTTCAGCGGCGGGCCGGGAAGCGCTGGATCGATCTGGGATCGGCGTCGCTGTCGGCCTCGGGCACCTGCACCGTCCGCGGGCGCCTGGGCGCCTCATCGGTGGTGCGTGTGGCCTTTGTGGCCGCCACCGGATGGCGCTCGGGGCACAGCGCCGGCCGCCACATCGCGGTGCGCCGCTAAGAACCCCTCAACCCGGCCGTCGCGCCGGCGCCAGCACGCGCACGGTCGCCCGCCGCCAGGAGGTGGGTTGCGCACCGGGCACCGCGGCGCTCACCTGGATCCGGTAGCGCCCCGGCCGCAGCGGCCCGACGCGTGTGCGAGGCGCGACGACCACCCGGTTCAGTCCGGCCACGCCCGGACGCGCGAAGGTGCGCAGGCGGACGTGGCGGATGCAGGCCCGGGCCCGTCGCAGCGCCGGCCGTGGCGCGACGCAGCGGCCGGCCGCCGTACGCCGGCCGGCGAGCACGCGGTCGATGCCCACCCGCAGCCGCGCCGCTGCGCCCAGTCGGGCCCGCACCACGAACGCACGTCCTGCGCGCACGGCACGAGGTGCCGCCACCCCGGACAGTCGCGGCCGCGGGGTCGGCTCGGCTCCCGGCCCGCCGCCGGCGGGCGGAACGGGGGCCGGCGCCGGGAGCGGTGGCGGCGGCGGTGGCGGTTCGAGGCGGGCGATGCGTGCGACCTTCCCCCTGGCCTCCCCCGGGAACTCCAGCGAGTACCACACCGTGCCGTCCGGGCCGGCGGCCACGCGCCGCGCCCCCGGGGGCACGCCCGGGTTGGTGAAGGCGATGGGCTCCGTGTACGAGCCGTCCGGCGCCAGACGGATGGCCCGGTCGCTCACGAATCCCGGCGCCCAGTAGGCACCGTCCACGGCGTGCACC